>JANRMO010000007.1:61158-140428 GCA_040981105.1 Nitrospiraceae bacterium | reverse complement strand
ATGATGACACCGACTCGGTGGGGGCGAGTCTGATCCATGCGCAACCCGGCATCCGTCAGCGCTTCCTTCGTCGCCACCAGTGCAAACTGGGCATAGCGGTCCACCCGTTCGACCATCGGCCCTTCCAAATACTGGATGGGACTGAAGCCACGGACCTGACCGGCCACCCGACAGCGGTAGAGGTCCATCGGAAACGGATCAAAGGATTCGATCGCCGTCACTCCAGATCGCCCCTCCAGGGCGGCCTTCCAGAACTCAGCCACTCCGATGCCGATCGGAGAAACCATTCCAAGACCGGTGACGACCACGCGCGATGTCATGGGTTTATCATTATACCGAATATCGACATGAAATCGTTTGCTTGTACCTGAAGGGTGGGAAGCAGTCAACGCTTTTGACAGAGCCGGACCTTGAGACATTCCCTCTCGAACCTAATACCGGACTCGAAGCAACAGATAGAGCGCCAGACTCAGGAACACGATGTTCGCCATCCAGGCGGCCAGCACGGGGAGCAGGACGCCGCTTCGCCCCAGGGCGATTGAGACCGAATGGGTCATCCAGTAAAAAAAGCCGACGACCATGGCCTGGCCGATTCCCATGGCAAGCCCCGTGCCCCTCGTACCCATTTTGCGAAGGCTGAGGGCAATACCGACCAGAACCATGATCACGCTCACAAACGGAAAGGCCATCCGCCCATGATAATCCGTGAGGACTCGTGAAAAATTGTAGCCATCGAGACTCAGCCGATCGATATAGGCCTTCAATTCCCGCAAGGTCAGCGAATCCGACTCGGCCGCCAACCAGGAGTCGAAATCCTTCGGTGCTTGCGAGAGCGGTAGAGGTTTCTCCGTGAACGGCTCGATCGTCACATTGCCGTTGGGGAGGAACCGACGATCGATACCGTCTTGAAGCATCCACCCTTGCTGCGTATGAACGGCCCGTGTGGCTTCCGTGAGGAGGGTAAGACGAAACTCTGTTCCAAGCTGATAGACCCGCACCCCCTGCAACACCCGGCCACCCGGTTCCACCAACTCCACATTCAGCAGGGCGGGCCCGCGAATCTGAAGCCAGGGCCTTGCAGCCTTGACGGCCAGGTTCTGAGTCTTCTTTTCGATAGAGGTGTTCCTGACGTACTCCGCTCGAGCGGTGGCCGTGGGAATGATGACGGAGGTCATGCCGAGCAGCAGAAGCGAAATCACTGCGCCGATCACCAGGAACGGGGCGGCCAGTCGGCCCAAGCTGACGCCGCAACTTCGCATGGCCGTGATCTCATGGTTGCGGGATAAGAGTCCCAGCGACAGCAATGTCGCCATGAGAATCGCCAATGGCGCGATCTGGAAGGTGATCCCAGGAGTTCTGAGAATGAAAAATGTAAGAATATCTGACATCTGAGCGTCAAATTTCAAAAATCTCCTCAACTTCTCAAAAAAATCGATGACCAAATAGATGGTCATCAATCCCGAGAAACACATCAAGAATAGCTTCGCGAATTCGAACCCGATGTAGCGGAAGAGAATCGTCATGGTGGTCACCGGCGGCTGACTCGATAGAACGCCACGATGGTTACGAGGGCGAAGATCACGTTCGGAAGCCAAGCACCGGCCATTGGCGCAATCACCAACGTCGTGACCAGAAATTCGCAGAGCATGTTCAACATGTAATAGGCCACCACGATGACCACTCCCACCGCAAAGCCGCCCATCCGTCCCGAGCGCTTGGAAACAATACCGGTCGGAACGCCCAGCAGGCAAAACACCAGTGTCGCCGTGGGGAAGGCCAGATCCTTGTAGTATTCCATCAACCGGCGGAGAGCGATCGGATCGCGCCACTGCGATTCATCCAAGAGCTTCAGCAGTTCCTGATACGAGGGACGATCGTCGGCCAGCGCAGCTCCCTGGTTGAGATTCATGCGGATGTCGTAAGTCTCGAACGATACCTGTTGGTACCGTTCCGCCTGTTCAGGACGGCTATGCACGACACCGTGTTGAAGTCGGAGGGATACCTGCTGGGTCGCCGTATCCGTAAAGACCGCATAGCCGCCAGCAACGATGATTCGCGGGTCGTCTGGGTTCCGTTCATCCGAGACAAAGATGCCCGGGGCCGCTTCCCCGTTCGAACCGACCGGCACATAGACGATCATCTTCGGGAGCGGCTCGTTGAACACCCCTCGGTCCAGCGCCAGAACCAGTTGATCGCGCAGGAGGCTGAGCGCCACCTTCTTCAAGTTGAAATTCGACCACGGCTGTCCCCACTGCGCGAGCACGAGCGTCAATCCGAACACCAGACAGGCAAACAGCAGAACCGGCTGGGCCAACCGTAAAAGACTCAATCCGGCCGCGCGCATCGCTACGAGTTCTTTGTCAAACGACAGTCGGCCGAAAGCGGTAATCGAAGCGATGATCGCGGCAATCGGCAGGGTCAAGACAAGAAACGAGGGCAACAGATGCAGAAAGACTTTGATGACCGCAAACAGCCCGACGCCTTTTGAAACCAACAGTTCCACCAACCGTAACAGCTCGCGGGTCACCATCACAAAACAGAGGGCCGCCAGACTGACCGAAAAGGGAGACAGCAGTTCGGCGAAGATATAGCGATCGAGTAGGGTTCTTAACAACACGTGTGGGAGCTCATGCGCAGCGGCAGATCAATACTAATCGACTCTCCTCGGGATGTAAACCGGAGGCATGATCCTCATCCGAGGCCAGTCACGGCTTCCATCCGGAAGCGGTCCTTCCCGGTGGGTGTCGGCAAACATTGATGGGAGACCCGCTTGACAACATCCGGAGCCGTAGGTAACATGCCCGCGGATTTTTTTGGCTTCTCGATGAACGCCTCTCACTTCACCTCGGCGCCGTCCTTTCGCTTTTTCGTTATTGATCATTCTCAACGCCGTTTGTCGGCAGTCCTGAACCGTCGGTTGTCATCGGCCCAGGCAGCACCCTGTCGCGTGGCTACACAGGAAAGGAGGGCTGTGTGAAAAGTAAGGGGACAGTCAAATGGTTCAATGATCGAAAGGGGTTCGGATTCATCCGGTTGGACAATGGAGACGATGTCTTTGTCCATTATTCGGCTCTGCTCGGCGAAGGATTCAAGACCCTCAAAGAGGGTGAGAGCGTCGAGTTTGACATCGTCCAGGGAGCCAAAGGGCCGCAAGCCGCTAATGTCTTGAAAACCGCACTGAACGCATAACGCGACCAAACCAGATCTTTGTTGATGAAGAGCCTCCCGGCTGACCGGGAGGCTCTTCGTGTTTCTTGCAGCCGTCTGTGCCATCGTTGACGGGGAGGACCACCTGCAGCCCGTGAACGAGCTCGGGCAGGAATAGCGACATTCATTGACAAATGGCGACGCCACCGATAGGGTGATCCGGTCATGTATCCCGGAGCCTAATCTTGGCTGCCGACCGTACGTCCACTCTTCACAACGCCCAGCTCTACGCCTCCAAGGGCCAGTTCGATGCGGCCATCGGAGAATGGAAGAAGCTGGCCCAGGATGCCCCCAACGACGGCACGATCTATAACTCGATCGGCGACCTTCAGCTGAAGCGCAACGCCAAATCCGAGGCCATCAACGCCTATCTCCAGGCCGCCAAGGCCTTTCGCGATGACGGCGCGCCCCTCAAAGCCATCGCCGCCTACAAGAAGATCTTAAAGATCGACCCGTCCCGGTACGACATCTACCGATTTTTGGGCGACCTCAACGCCGAACGGGGCTTGCTCAGCAGCGCGGTGTCGGACTACCTGACGCTGGCCAAATGGTATCTGAAGGAACGAAAAGGCAAAGAGGCCTTGGAGGTCTATCGGCTGATCATCCATCAAGACCCCTCCAATCTGGATGCCCAGGAACGGGTTGCGGAGCTCTGCGTTCAGGAAAATATGCAGGACGAGGCCATCAAGGTCTACCTGCACCTGGGACGAGAACGCTCTGCACAGGGCCGCACGACCGAAGCCCGAGACGCCTATGCGGCGGTGTTACGGATCGATCCAAGCAACCGTGAGGCCGAACAATTCGTCAACGCGGAAAAGCAGGTGACCCAGGATGCGCTCAAACGAGGTCCCACACCGGCAGACGGTGAATGCACCCGTACGGTCGGGAGTGCGTCCGCCCCCGGCGATCTGTTGGGCGAGGCAAGGCGCCGGATGGACGCCGGGCAATACGAAGGCGCTGAGGCTATGCTGAGCCAGATGTTGTCGCGAGAACCGGGCAATCCGGAAATCTGCCGACTCTTGGCCCGTCTGCACCTCAAACAAGGACAGGTCAACGTCGCGCTGAACGAATATCGCTTCCTTGCCGGCTCCGCGCTTCGATCCCAGGAGTATGACTTGGCTGAATCCCTGATCCAGGAATTTCTCACGGTCGAGCCGCGCTCGGTCGCGCTCTTGGAGCTGCTCGGCGAGCTCTTCGAGGAAAAGGGAGACGGTCCCGTGGCGGCCCAACATTATGGAACGGCGATCGCAGTGCTATTGGACCAGCCGGACCCGAGCCTTCCCTCGCTGCCGGGCGAGCTTTATGAAAAGGTGAGGGGACTCGACCCGGACGGACCGGTTCGGAAAAAATTGGCGCCCATTTTCGAACCGGATGCTGCCCCGGTCTCGCAACAGCCCGCGGGCGCGTCGGTCGACAAACAGGCCAATCCAAGCGACACATCCCCCTCGTCCACAGTCCACCAGGCTCCGACAACAGTGGCCGTTCCGATCGACTATCAGGCCCATTACCAATTGGGCATCGCGTTCAAGAACATGGGAATTCCAGAGGAGGCGTTGGCAGAGTTCCAGGTGTCGGTCACGAATCCCCAACTCTACCTGGATTCCTGCCTCATGGTCTCTCAATGCCTTCGAGCATTGACACGCCACCAGGAGGCGATCGCCCAACTCGAAGAGGCCCTGCGACACCCGGACTGCGCCGGCGACAAATCGCGCCTGATGCGATACGAGCTGGGCCTGTTGTACAAGGCCGAGTCCCATGTAGAGCAGGCCCTCAAGATCTTCGAATCCATTGCCGACTTCGCCGACGCCCGCGATCATCTGGAAGACCTACGCCAGCAGCAAACCGCTCCCTCAGCCTGACGCCGAATCCGACCGTTCCTACCCGCACACCCCCAGACCTCCATTTTGTTTTGTAGATGCCCATACCTTTCCGGCGTGGGTATCTACTTGGTGATCCTGCTCCTTGCCTTGATAGATCTGCCTCTGGAACTGTCCGCTAAACAGTATGTGCTAGAGGGACGGGTGTTCCAGCTTGGTGACAGCGGAATGTCAAAGCCTGTTCCGGGAGTTGAGGTCCGGCTCGTTCACGTGAAGAATCCGTATACCACCAAGAATGATGCAGATAAGGTGCTCGTGCCCAGCGCATATGTTTTTGGGCAATCGATTGAACTTCAGGTCGACATGAGGGGCTGGTCTATTGCCAAACCAGAAACCGGCAAGTTTGAGTTGCCCTTGGATCTTACGAAAGACCTCCTCCTTAAGTGAGATGAGGATGAGGTGTTTCTGTCAGCTCCTCATATCGATGCACTGACCAAAAGCTTGGCCGAAGCGATGAGTTCCCAAGTGCGGTCTGACGGAAAGCCTCAAGACATCGATCCAACTCAGGATCTGAGGGACTCCGCGGCGAAACATCTCTTCGAATACGGACGGATAGGAGCCAATGTTAGGGAACGCATCGCGTTGTACCAACGGCAGGAAAACCTACGCCTCCGATGCTTGGCCGCCCCGTATAGCCATAAGCCGGGTCAGGCAGCCGTTCTGTGCGCGAGGAAGAAAAAGGAAAAAGGCACCAACGAGCTACGGAAGAAGAGGGAGGAAGTGACAGAACAGGCGAAGGCCACACAAAGAGGCCAATCGAATGACAGGCTCCCACAACGCTCCTTCTACTTCGCGATGCACCGCACCACTGAGCCACACAACGCTGAGCCGACTGCTGGTGACATCGTAATGACCAAACAGACCGGGAGCAATGCAAAGCTGTCCGACCTCGAAGAGGCGAAACGCGAATTGGTGCGGCTCATCGAAGAAGTCGTGAACGATTTCCAGTTGGCCGGCGATGCGCACTACGTTAATTATGAATTCGGCAAGGCCTTGAGCACGTACAAGGAAAGTTTACAGTATGTGTCCAAGGACGAGGTGCCGACGTTGTGGGCTGACATGCAGATACTGATCGGGAACGCAAACCAGGAACTCGCAATCCGTTCAGAAGGGCCAGCGATCCATCAATATCGTCAGGCCGCTCTCAGTGCTTACCAACAATCACTGACCGTGTACCGGAGGGACCAATTTCCTCAGGCGTGGGCCGGGGTACAGAACAATCTGGGGAACACGCTCAAGAACCAAGGCATCCGCACCGGCGGAGAGGAAGGCCGCCAGTTGCTCGCCCAGGCCTTCGCCGCCTACCAGGCCGCCCTCGAAGTCCGCACCCGCGAGCACCTGCCGGAGCCCTGGGCCCAGACTCAGAAGAACCTCGCGGAGACCTATTTGCACCTGGAAGAATGGACACAGGCTGCCGAGTGTTATCGCAACGTCCTGAGCCTGTATCCCGATTACGAAGAAGCCTATCTCCTGTCTAACGGTCTTTACCACGAGAAGCTGTTCGCTCACGAGAAGTCGTTTGACCTGAATCAGCAATGGCTCGCACGCCATCCGAATGATCGCGCCGCGCAAGCCAATTTCGCGGAAGCGCATATTACGACGGGCCGCTTTGTCGAGGCGGAAGCAAGGCTGGCTTCGCTGATCTCGAACCCTCAGCTCCCGCCAGGAACGGTGGCTGGGCTTCGGGCGCTTGAAGTTGTGAACCTCGTGGCCTTGAAGAAGATGGACCTGATTTCCGGCAGACTCGACATACTCCTGAGCTTTATCGCCTCCCAACCGGAGACCTTTACGGGTGAGTGGTCCTTCGAAGGAACCAAACACTTCATCAGTCAGCACGAAGGATTCGCCCAGCACCGCGCCTGGCTCCTTGATCTTCTCACTGGCTTGGAAGGGAAAAAGCGGGACGAGATGCTGCCGCGATTGGCACCGCTCGAGAGCGAGCGAGGTAGACCGGTCGGACAAATGGAATCGCCGGCTGTGCCGCGGGATGTGGCTGTCGGGGGCTTTCTTACGTCACTTGATTCGGGGCCGGGCGGCCGCTGAGCACCGCGTCGAGATTCTCCAAACAGATCTCGCCCATACGAACACGGGTGCGCCACGTCGCCGACCCCAGATGGGGCAGGGTGACCACGTGAGGATGATCCAGCAGATCGTGATGAATCGCCGGTTCGCGCTCATATACATCCAGCCCCGCACCGGCCAGCAGCCCTTGCTTCAACGCATGAGCCAGGGCCGCCTCATCGATGACCGGCCCGCGCGACGTATTGATCAAATATGCTGATCGCCGCATGAGGGACAGGGCCAGGGCATCGATCAGATGGCGCGTCTCGTCGCTCAGCGGCACATGGAGACAGACAAAGTCCGATTGTTCCAGAACCTGCCTCAACGACCCTCTCCGCCAGGTATCGGGCACTCCCGGAACGATGTCCTGACGAGCCGTATACAAGATAGGCATACGGAAGCCGGCTGCCCGTTCCGCCACGGCCCGGCCGATGCGGCCTAATCCAATGATGCCGAGGGTGCGCCCGGTGACATCCGCCCCGAGGAGTTGCGTGGGTGCCCAGCCGGTCCACACCCGCTGCTGCACGATCGAGTGACCTTCCGTCACCCGCCGCGCCACCGCGAGCAAGAGCGCCCAGGTCAAATCGGCCGTGGCGTCGGTCAGCACATCCGGCGTGTTGCTCACGATGATGCCTCGACGAGCGGCGGCAGCCAGATCGATGTTATTGAACCCAACGGCATAGTTGGCAACGATCCTGAGCCGGCGTCCTGCGCTTAACGCGTCGTCGTCCATCCGCTCCGTCAGCGTGCAGATGGCCGCGTCCGCCTCTTTCAGTCCGGCCAGCAACCGTTCACGTGCCGGCGGCTCGTCGCTCGGCTCGTCCATAAGGCGGTATCGTTCGCGCAACTGTGCCATCACCGGTTCCGGCAATCGGCGTGCGACAAACACGCGAGGTCGCGTCGCTTCTGTCATCCCTCAAAACTCTTCACGTCATGCCTCGACTCGCTATCCTACCGGGAGCGACCGGCGACCTCAATGACTCCGGAGCAGCGCGGGCGATCGCGCCTGCGACACACTGCAGCTTGTCCTCGTGAAAGAGGACCGTCTAGAATGTTGAGAAGAACTCACGAGCCGTCATGCCATTGATCCTTCCAGACTCCCGTACTTCCATTGCCAACGATCTTCGGCAGCGATTGGGTCGTGACAAGGTCAAGGACGACCAGTCGTCGCGCACGGCCTATGCCGTCGATGCCGGCATCTACCGGTTGACACCGGACACGATCGCCCTGGTTCGGGACGAGGAGGATATCCAGACCGTCGTCCGGTACGCGGTCGAGCGCGGTATCCCCTTGACCCCACGGGCAGCCGGCACCAACCTCACCGGCTCCGCCATCGGGACCGGCATCATCGTGGACGTCTCGCCGATGCGTCGCATCTTGGAGGTCAACCGGGACGCAGGCTGGGCCCGAATCCAACCGGGCATCGTCCTCGCCGAACTGAACAAGCAACTCGCTCCGCAGCAGGTCATGTTCGGCCCCGATCCCTCCAGCGGGGAAATGTGCAAGCTCGGGGGCATGCTGGCCAACAATTCGTCCGGTCCTCATACGTTGCGCTATGGGTCAGTGAAGGACAATGTTCGAAGCCTCCGGGTCTGCCTCTCTACCGGTGAATGGCTCGATGCGAAGCCCTACCGGCTGACGGACCCGTCGCTCCAGGCGGCAATCACTCGACATCCCGGCCTTGAGACGATCCGGACGCTTGTGGATCAGCACCGTGCGCTGATTCAGAGCAAGGCCCCGCGCGTCAGCAAGAACAGCTCCGGGTACAATCTGTTCGGCTTGGCTGACGGGCTTCAAGCCGGCATCTTCGATCTTCCCAAATTATTTGTGGGCAGCGAGGGCACGCTCGGGGTGGTGAGCGAGGCGATGATTACGTTGGTGCCAAGACCTACGGCGACGGTTACAGCCCTCATTCATTTTGCCCACCTGGACGAGGTCGGCGAGGCGGTGCCGCAGTTGCTGACGCTTCAGCCGAGCGCCCTTGAAATCATGGACGCCCACACGCTGGACCTGATCGGCCGTTCTCGCCACGGGATTCCGAGCGAGGCCGCCGCCACGCTCCTCATCGAGCTCGACGAGGAACCAGGACAACCTTCCGTTCAGGAACGGAGCACCCGTCTCCGGACCTTCTGCCGGAACTTCAAACTGGCCGGCGACATTGCCCTGGCCTTCGATCGCGAGGAGCGGGACCAACTCTGGAAGGCCCGCAAGGCCCTCTATCCGACGTTGTATCGCTTCGATGCGAAGAAGAAGCCGATCAACTATGTCGACGATGTCGTGATCCGGGCCGAACGCATCACCGAGCTGATCCGCTATTTGGACGGGGTCTTCTCTGGCGAACAGGTGCCGGTGGCGATCTTCGGTCACATCGGCAACGGCAATGCCCATATCGTGCCGCTCCTTGATGTGAACGATCCCAAGGATTTCGACGGGATGGTCAGGACTTACCATGAGATCCACGAGACGGTCCTGACGCGGTTCGATGGCTCCATTTGCGGCGAGCATGGGGATGGGCGTGTGCGGGCCGGCTACGTCCGGCGCATGTTCGGCGACGAGCTGTATCAGCTCTTCATCCAGGTGAAGCAGGCACTTGATCCCTCCGGCCTGCTCAACCCCGGTGTCAAACTCAGCGAGACGCCTTTTACCGAGCACATCGACTATACGCGCCTCTCGAAGAGCTGTGCGACCTGCGCCAAGTGCAACGCGGTCTGCCCGGTCTACGATGTCTTCCAATCCGAAGACATGAGTTCGCGCGGTTGGTACGAAATCGTCACGGCCTCGGATTACAGCTATCTCGAATCCAAGCGGGTGGTGGAAGCTTGCCTCAATTGCAAGTCCTGCCGCACGGTCTGCCCGGCCGGTGTAGACGTGTCCGAACTGATCCTCCAAAAGCGTGCGGAGCGGCCGAACCAAGCCGCGGGCTGGATCTTTCGGTTGCACGCACACCCGAGATGGTTCGAGCCCCTGCTGAAGCTGCTCGCACGGACGCAACCCTGGTGGGACCGGCCGACCGTGCGGACTTGGATCGACCGAGTGACCGGACCGTTCCTACGACGGATCGCCGAGACGGCCCGGCTTGCACCGGACATTGCGCTCCCGACCTTCGCGCGCCGCCTCCTCCGAGACCGGCACCGGACGTTGGTCCCCTCAGGCAATCGACCCCAGCGGCGCGTCGCCTACTTCCATGGCTGCGCGGCCAACTACTTCGACGATGGAGTGGGCGATGCGGTGATCACGGTGCTGCGCCGGCTGAATCTGGAGCCGGACCTGCCGCCGCAACGCTGTTCCGGCACGCCGATTGAGACCTACGGCCATCGAACATTGGCCAAGGAGGGGGCTCGGTTCAACCTTCGCTCGTTGGCTCCTTATGAGACAGTGGTGACCGGTTGCGCCTCCTGTACATTGATGCTCAAGGACTATGCGAAGCTCTTCGCCGGCGAGCCGGAAGAGGCGGAAGCGCTCCGGTTGGCCGACCGGGTCAGACATATTTCCGAGGTCGTAGCCGAGGCGCCGGTGCTTTCGGCATCTGCCTCGCGCACCTCTCCCACCGGTGGACGTAAGGTCACCTATCATTCATCCTGTCACCTGCGGGCCGCAGGAGTCACCAAGCCACCGAGGCAGGTCTTGACCCAGCTTCCCGGAATCGAGTACCTGGAGATGGTCGATGCCGACCGATGCGCGGGAGGGGCAGGGACCTACCTCGTCAAGGACTATGAAACCTCTCAACGCATCGTCGAGCGGAAACGGCGCGCCGTGGAGCAGAGCGGCGCGGAGGTCGTCGCGACCAGTTGCCCGGCCTGCATGCTCCAACTGCGGACGGGCCTGAAGGGTCGAGCGGACGTGCAGCATATCGCCCAACTGGTTGCAGATGCGCTGGGTGAGTACCCTTCGCCTCAAGGGAACAGGGGAGAAGGGTCTGCGTGAGGCTGAGAAGAATCGATCTGTTGTTTCTGGCCGGGGCATTGGCCGTGGTGATCGGGGTGTCGTTGCTACCGTCTCCGCGGGACCGTAACCCGATGGTTCCGGCCACGCCGGATCACCGCAACCTGAGGTCGGAAGCCGAGTGCCGTTCTTGCCACGCTCCCGGTGGCAGCCGTCCGTTACCGGCGCGACATCCCAAGCGCCCGGATTGTATTCACTGCCACCGGACAGCCGAGAGAGCTGCTGGTTGAAAAGGAGAGGATCGCCTGAATGATCAGAATTTCCATCATCGGACCCGCCCTACATCAGTTGATTCAAGAACCGGAAATGGAGCTGGACATAGCCGCTCCAATGACCGTGAAGAGTTTGCTGGAAGCCTATCCCGATCAACTTGGCCCTCTCTCGCCCTTGCTGCAAAACGCGGGACTTCTGATCACGGTCAATCGCAAGATCGGCACGGCCGATACGATGGTGAAGGACGGCGATGCGGTGAAATTCACCCATCAAGCGGTCTTCAGCTATGAGGGAGCCCGCTGGCATAACCCGTAACCTGTCCGACATTGATGGTTCGTTCTACTGCAGGAAATGAAGTGCAATCATCTGCGTCAGATTCGGCCAGAAACAGACCGGAGCCCCCCCCCCCGCGCCCGGACTGCAATGGGTCCAACGCATCGCGACTCCACCAGCGTCTTTTGAAGTTAAGAAGCAAACCGGATTGGATGGAAGAACAAGAAGGAGTTATGCGGAGGTGGCCAGAATGCCGCTGACCCGGCCCATGGCCCGGTACTTCTGCTCACGCTGCTGAACCAGATCCCCTGGCGACAGATCCTGCAATTCCTGCAGAGCTTGGGAAAATGCCTTTCCCAGCCTTGTTCCCATCAGAGTCGCATCTCGGTGAGCTCCCCCGATCGGTTCCGGCACGATTTCATCCACGATGCCGAAGTCCCGGAGGTCTTTGGCCGTCATCCGCAGAGCGACCGCCGCATCAGGCACCTTGGCCGGGTCATCCCAGAGAATTGCAGCACAACCCTCCGGGGAGATCACAGAGTAGACCGTGTGTTCGAGCATGAGCACACGGTCGGCCACCCCGAGCGCCAGCGCCCCGCCGCTTCCACCCTCGCCAATGATCACCGAAACGATCGGCACCTTCAACTGCGACATCACGAGGAGGTTGCGGGCAATGGCCTCGGCTTGGCCTCGTTCTTCAGCGCCGATCCCAGGGTAGGCGCCAGGCGTGTCGATAAAGGTCAGGATGGGACGGTTGAACTGCTCCGCCAATCGCATCAGCCGGAGCGCCTTCCGATATCCCTCTGGGTTGGGCATGCCGAAATTTCGTTGCATCCGCTCCTTGAGGGTCTTGCCCTTCTGGTGCCCAATGACCAGCACCGACCGGCCCTCGAATCTGGCGAACCCGCCGAGAATGGCCCGATCGTCCCCATAAAGCCGATCCCCATGCAGCTCGACGAAGTCCTGGCAGAACTGGGTGATGTAATCGAAGGTGGAGGGGCGCTGAGGGTGCCGAGCAACCTGGGTGCGTTGCCAAGGGGTCAGGTTATGATACAGCTCATGCTCGGTCTGGGCCAGTTTCGCTCGGAGCTTCCGGATCTCGTCCTGTGTCGAGGACTTGGCAGCGGTTCCGGAGGCCGTCAACTTCTCGATGCGTTCTTCGATGTCGCGGAGAGGCTTTTCAAACTCCAAGTAATCGCGCATAGGGAGGCCTCAGGGTAGGAGATAGGGTGTCTGTCAGGTGGCGAGCATCAGCGGAGCTAGGATACCAAACCGACCACCCCTTTGCCTAGTACTTCTTCAACATCCGCCACGAAGTACTCGCTGGGGGTCACCTTGATCGTGGGGAGCGGTCCAGTATCGGCCTCGAAGTCCGACCCGACCCTGAAGGTCAAACAGACCATGGTGGACCCAGGATGCCGCTGCAAGACCTCCTGGAGGCGGCTGAGCCGGAGACCGGCCTCGGGCGTATCCGACACCGTGATCGTGACCTTGCTGATGGCCTTGACCTGCAACTCGGCCAGTAGCTCAACCTTGAGGCCCCGGATCTTGGTTCCCTTCTCCCCTCGGTCTACGGTACCGGTGACGCGGACCACCTGCTCGGGCACCAGCAGTTCGGAGACCGTCTGATAGAGGTCGGGAAACACGATGATCTCCGCCGTTCCCTGTAAGTCCTCCACCGAGACATAGGCCATCTTGTCGCCTTTCTTGGTGACCAAATTCTTGACGGTCGCGATGATCCCGGCCAGCCGAACCTCCTTGCCGTCTCCGATTTCGGAGAGGGTTTGGGTCGTGGCTGTGGCAAAACTCCGGACCGCGGCTTCATATCGAGCCAACGGGTGCCCCGTGATATAGAACCCTGTCAGCTCCCGCTCGAACTTCAATCGCTGGGCCTGATCCCACTCAGGGACATTTGGTAGCGAGGGATCGATAGCGGCGGAAGGCGCATCCGCGGCTTCCAGATCACCGAAAATGCTGGTCTGACCGCTCGCCCGCTCTCGCTGCGCCGCCGCTCCTTCTTCCATGGCTTGATCCAGCACGGCCATGAGCTGAGCCCGCCTGGCCCCCATCGAATCGAACGCGCCGGCCTTGATCAGCCCCTCCATCATCCGCTTGTTGACCTTGTGCAGGTCCACGCGCCGACAGAAATCGAAAAATGACCGGAACCGTCCGGCATCGGTTCGGATCTTGATGACGGATTCGACCGCGCCCTCCCCCACGTTCTTGATCGCCGCCAGCCCGCAGCGAATGCTCCCATCCACCACGGCGAAGCTCTTGTGGCTCTCGTTGACGTCCGGCGGCAGGATCTTGATGCCGAGGTCCCGGCATTCCGTGAAGTAGCCGACGAGCTTGTCCGAGTTCCCCATTTCGCTCGTGAGCAGCGCCGCCATGAACTCGGTCGGGTGGTGGGCCTTGAGATAGGCGGTCTGGTAACACACCACGGCGTAGGCGGCCGCGTGCGACTTGTTGAATCCGTAGCCGGCGAACTTCTGGATCAGGTCGTAGAGTTTTTCGGCTTTCTTTTCCGTGACCTTCTTAGCCTTGGCGCCTTCCAGGAATTTGGCCTTGAGCTTCTCCATTTCCTCCGGCTTCTTCTTCCCCATCGCCCGCCGAAGAATGTCCGCTTGGCCGAGCGAGAATCCGGCCACCTTGTTGGCGATGGCCATGACCTGCTCCTGATAGACGATGATCCCGTAGGTATCCTTGAGGATCGGCTCCAGCTCCGCCATTTCGTACGTGATAGCAATCTTCCCCTGCTTGCGCTTGATGAAGTCGGGGATCAGGTCCATCGGGCCGGGACGGTAGAGCGCAATGATGGCGATGATGTCCTCGAACCGGTCCGGCCTGAGACCGGTCAGCAAATCGCGCATGCCCGAACTTTCCAATTGAAACAGGCCGGTCGTCTTGCCGGATGAGAGCAGCGCGAAGGTTTTCGCATCGTCGAAGGGAATCCGCTCGACCGCGAACGACAGGCCGGGATGCGTCTCATTGACAAGCCGTTCAGCCTGCCGGACCATCGTGAGCGTCTTGAGACCCAGAAAATCGAACTTGACCAGTCCGATTTTTTCGACATCTCCCATCGAATATTGAGTCACGACTTCGTCGTTGGCCCCCTTGTAAAGGGGTACGTGATCCGTCAGCGGGTCCTCCGAAATCACGACGCCGGCCGCATGAGTCGAGGCATGGCGGGCCAGCCCCTCCAACGACTGTGCGATCGACATCAACTCTTTGAACTTGGACTCGGTCTCGACCAGCTCTCTCAGCTTGGGCTCCTGATCCAGCGCCTGTTGCAAGGTGATATTGAGCTGATTGGGGACCAATTTGGCGACCTTGTCCACCTCCGCATAGGGGATCTCCATCACGCGCCCGACGTCGCGGATTGCGGCCTTAGCCCCGAGCGTGCCGAATGTGATGATCTGCGCCACATGGTCGGAGCCGTATTTGTCCACCACGTAGTTGATGACCTCGCCCCGACGGTCCATGCAGAAATCCATATCGATGTCGGGCAGGGACACGCGTTCAGGATTCAGAAACCGCTCGAAGAGGAGGCTGTAGACCAGCGGATCGAGATCGGTAATCCGCAAGGCATAAGCGACCAAACTTCCGGCCGCGGAGCCTCGGCCGGGCCCAACCGGGATGTCGCGCGACCGCGCGAACTTGATAATGTCCCAGACAATTAGGAAGTAGCCGGCAAATCCCATCGCACAGATGATGGCCAGCTCTTCGCGCAAACGCGCGTCATAGGCCAGGACCGGCAGGGTCCCAGGACGTTCGTTCAGGCGCGCGGCCAAACCCTCGATCGCCAGGTATTCGAGATAGGTCTCCCGTGTGTAGCCGTCCGGCACCTTGTATTGAGGGAGGTAAGTCTTGTTCAGGGTCAGTTGCAGATCGCATTGCTCAGCGATCCGCACCGTGTTGCTCACAGCGTCCGGCAACTCAGAAAACTCGCGAATCACTTCGTCGGTGGACTTGACGTACAATTGATCCGTGTCGAACCTCATCCGATTGGGGTCATTGAATGTCTTGCCGGTTTGCAAGCAGAGCATGAGGTCGTGGGGCCGGGAGTCTTCTTGCTTCAGATAGTGACAGTCGTTGGTCCCGACGAGCGGAATGCCGAGCTTCTTGTGAATCTCAAGCAAACCGTGGTTGGCGATCCGTTGATGCTCCAGTCCGTTGGCCTGCAGTTCCAGATAGTAACTGTCCTTGCCGAAGATCTCCCGGTATTCGCCGGCCACCCGGGTGGCCCCCTCTACATCCTTCTGCCCGATGAGGTAGGCCACTTCACCGCTCAGGCAGCCGGAGAGGGCGATCAAGCCATCGCGGTGCTGCTGCAATAATTCCTTGTCCATCCGAGGTTTATAGTAGAACCCTTCAAGATAGGCTTTACTTACCAGCTTGATCAGATTCTGATAACCGGTGAGGTTCCGCGCGAGCAGGATCAGGTGGTAGTAGTCGTTGTGGGCAAGCCCACTGTCCTTGGCAAAGCGGCTCCCCGGCGCCATGTAGGCTTCGCAACCGATGATCGCCTTCACCCCGGCGTCCTTGGCCTTTCGGTAGAACTCGACTGCGCCGAACATGTTGCCGTGGTCGGTCATGGCGACGGCCGGCTGGCCGAAGCCTTTGATCTGCTTCATGAGCGGATCAATTTGGTTGGCGCCGTCGAGAAGGCTGTACTGAGTATGGAGGTGGAGGTGGACGAATTGCGATGGCATGGCGAAAAAAGTGAAACGGATTGTAGGAGGGGAGAGAGGGGAAGTCAAACGAGGAGAAAGAGGGCAGGTGATGAGGAGGCAATAGGGTGGGTCTCGTGCGCTCGCAGAGGCCGCACGATCGGAATGTGCTCCCTCGATGCTCGCGATTCGAGACTCACCCCACTGCCTCCTCTCCGGACGGGGAGGGAAACAACGAGCAAGCTTGGAAGGAGCGATAATATCAACTTGGTCCGAGAGTCCTTGCCAAGCGAGGGGGAAGTCAAACGGAGCGGAGGAAGCGAGGCATGCCCGTGCCAGTCTTGTGCTCCCGGAGGCCGCGCTTCAGAAAGCGCCGGGGGACCCGTTGCACCTTCCTGCTGCAACGGGTCGTGACGGCCGCAATGAGACCGACACGGGCATGCCTCCCAAGATCAACGTGCCTCGTCTCCGGCGGGAGGGGAGGAGACAACGAGCGAGCTTGGAAGGAGCATTGGGATCGGCGCACACCCCACGGTCCTCGCAATCAACCCGGGGAGCAACCGGACGGAATGAGGAAGATGCCAGGGTGGTCTCCCGTGCTCGCCAGCCGCGCACCTACGACCCATCAAATTTCACATCAAGGGCAGTGCTCGGCCCAGGCGCGCAATGGGAGACAACCCTGCCGTCTTCACCAATAGTGGAGTGGGGAATTATTCAGCAAGCTCGGCAGGAACATCGAAAACTCGCAGAGGCCGCACGATCGGAATGAGAAAATGCGCAGAAGGTCCTTCGTCCCTTTCGGAGAACGGCGGAAACATAAGAATGGAGGTGGAGACAGATCACAGTGAAACGAGGATCGGCCTTCTTGATGCTATCGGACCGTCAGGCTAGCCTATCAACCTGACGAAAACTCGATGTGTGTGCTTCTACGGGCTCAGCAGGCTCGGAAAACCCCCGGTGTAGGCACCAATCGCGCCGTTCGTCCTGAGGCCCCCGAAGGATGAACAGAAGGTTTCTTCGCAGCCTGCTAGGTGTACTGGCGCGTGCCGATGCACATCATGCGTCAGTGGCTCACTCTTCAGGACCCCATTCCATGAGAGCGGGCTTTGAATGCCAACAACAAGCCCGGGAGGATCGTGTGACTTTGAGGGAAGTGGAAGCCGTGCCACACTATGGATAATTTTCGCCGGGAGTCTTGTTCTAGCGTTCAAGTCCTGTCAGTGCTTGGCGGAAGTGATGATCGTGGCGCAAGGGTGGCTTTCCCGCCCAAGGGGTGTCTGCTGGGCAAAACAGAACTGCGGGGTGTTCGTGCCGGCTCCTTCCAGACAGCATATCTTCTTTCGCCCCGAGGCCTATTTGCCTTTCGTGTCGAACCGCACGAGCTCAACGGACCATTCAAGGTCTGTGAGCGGATTGTTCTGCCCGTCCACCGCCTGAAGATCGAGCGTCAAGCTCAGCGCTCCTTCGCCACGCCTGGGCAATTTCTTCAACGACCGGGTCACGTCGATGAGAAGGGAAGGCAGGCGTCGCGGCTCCGCCATGGTCGGTCGGACCGCCACGATGCCTGCCGACCCGAGCACGATATGGCGTGGCTCATCCGTGACTGTGGTCACACGCAGCTTGAGCGGCCGATTCCCCGGAACGATCACACCCTCGAGAACCAAGTGAATCCGCGGCGCATCCTGCCATCCGACCGGCAATGCGACGGTGAACCGATGCGGCCCTCCACCCGCAACAACCGGTATGGACAGTCCCGCCAGAAAAGTCAGCGCCAGCGCGACCACTCGCCTCATCACTTGCTCGCTCGTTCGACCTCCGCGACCGAGAAGTGCGCATCCTTGGCACGTAGGGGTACGACCTTTCGGCCCTCAGGCTTACTCCCTCGCTCGACGAAGGACAGGTGCGGGGGCTCCTTCAGTTTTTCCAGCATCGGCGCGGCGAGGTTCAGGACCACATGGCGGGCCTGCTTCGACACGTGCTTCCGTTCCGGGTCGTTCAGCACAACCGAGAAGGTGCCGAGGTAGCCTTTACTCCCAGGACCGTCATCGGCCTTGGCTGCATCTGGCGTCAGATACAGCCGATACACCGCGCTCTTGTCCAACGGAACCGAGATGTCCGTGAGATGCAACCGCGCCCGCCCTCCCTCTGCAACCGCCTTGACCATCTTATCATGCAGCGGACGGGCAAACTTGAGTGTGCGGCTGGTGCGCCACTCAGTACGAATCACCGTCCAATCCATCAGACAGGGGAGAATCTCCAGAAACTTCGACGGCCCGTAGGTGTACCGCAACTGATTCTCATGGTTCAGCACCTGCGCCGCTGTGATTGAGCGCCAGACTTTATTCTCATCGAAGAAATTCCAGGTGAGATTGAGGAAGGCCGCGTCCGCCGGATTCGTGTGGGTGGACGAGCCCTTGTTCCAGTCCGACCACATCTTGTCCACATTGGAATGGTGCGCATAAAAGATGGGATCTTTCCCCGCGGAGCTAAAGAAGCCCATGTTGCCTCCCACATCGACGTGCACGGACCCGTGTGGAGCGCCTTCCGGAATCCCGCCGCCGCCCGCCGTCCCTCCAAATTCCGCGAAGGTGTCGGCCGTAAGCGCAGCCTCCATGACGGTCTCACCGACATCTTCCTCCGGAATCTCCTCGGTAGGGCTCATACTGCGGGTTCCATTCCACAGTGGGTTGCTGCTGTCGTTCGGCGACGTGTAGGCGCCAGGCAACTTGCGATGGGCCGGGACATCCCAATCCCAATAGGGCAGACGAAAATTCATATCCCCGATCAGTTTGCCGAGGATGCGCTCATGAAAGTACAGGTAGGCCCGATGCCAGGCGAAGAACTGCCAAGAGCCGTGCACTTGCGTACCCACGCCGCAATACCAACAATGTACGTTCGCTTGATGTTGAAACCCTCGCGGGTCGGTGGGATCACTCGTATCAAGGGCACGCATGGCTTGATAGGCATTCTTGAGCGTCTGAATTTCCACCGCACTCAGGGTTGAAGCTGGCCGACGCGGGAGAATCTGGCGGCAATCGCGTCGCCAGCGCTTCGGAGTTCCCGGGTTGCCCGGCGGCTCACAAACGGCCAGCGCGGATTGAGGCAACGCCAATCCGCCGAACATGCTGACGCCGAGCGCCCCGACGCCGAATCCCAGTTGCTGCAGAAATCGCCGACGTGACGGCATGTTTTCTCTTCCATTATCTCCATCTATTGACATGACCTCCCTCCTCTGTGATTGGATCGAGACATGTGAACCTACTGCGTGGATTGGCTTCGTGAAGGTTCGTGACCGAAGCCTGAGACCACTGCATTCACATCAAGTCGCGTGCCAGAACGAAAAGAGGAGCTTGAGCGCTGTTTTGATGACGTTCGCCGATCACATGCTCCTGCGCTGTCGTTTGAGACAACAGTGGTCGTATCCGATGTGATACAGCCGTGAGCCGATTGGATACACTCGGACCACCACGGAGCAGAGGCCTGACTGAGTCCAGGGCGACAATGAAGGCCCACCGAGGCCTATCACCTTCCGACTCGATCGCCGTATGAAGCCACCCATAATAGATTTAAGAGGCGCACCGGAAAGCCGGACGGTGCTGGCGAAAGGCAGTGTGTGGAACAACCCAATTGAGGCTTTCAATCTCTTCACATTTGGTAGACGTTGGAGTAGAGTGGCGCCCCTGCATTTCAAGAAGCGTGAACGGCGGTCTCCTGGCTCAGTCGAGGGGACGGCACGTCACACCAGTATCGGCTACCGCCGAGGAGGAGGTCCCTGCATGACGCCCCGTTTGCCCGCGATATTGAGTGTGCTGGCCGGCTCACTCGTGTTCTTGCTTGAACTCACGTCATCGCTGGCGGACTCGCATCTGGCCATCCCGAAGCCGACCGATCCCTTGCTCCCTCCTCCGCCCCCTCCGGCCATCGATCCGTCCATCGTCAATCTGACCGTCAGCGTGCCGCTCCAAGACCTCGCGCGAGCAGTGCAGGATTCCTTTCCCATCCATCATCAGCACGAGGATCAGTGGATGCCGGGCAAGCGGTTGATCGAGGACGCCCCTTTTGAGTATCGGTACTACTTGTGGCGGGGGCCGGCGCAATTCAAGTTGACCGGGAACCAACTCGTCACGGAATTTCCGGACGTGCGATATCGCGTCGCCGCTCGCGTGTCAGAGACCGACGGCCGAACGCGCATGGGCACCTGTGGGTACGGTGATCAATGGCCACGACATTTGCGTCTCACCGCCACCTCGCTGCTATCTTGGGCCGAATCATGGCGGCTGCACACCGTCACGACCTTTGAACTTCCGGCGTTGGTGGACGATTGCCGACTCACCCCAATGATGGCGGACGTGGGCCCATTACTGGCTGCGGGGTTGAAGGAGCGGTTACCGCCGCTTGCGACGGCCATCGATCGAACCGTGGCGGAGCGGGCAGAGGCTAAACAGCGGGCCGAAGGCATCTGGCAGCGACTCCAGGAACCGGTCAAACTGAATCGAGGCATGTGGCTCGCGTTTCGCCCATCCGGGGCACAGGCCGGACCGATTACTCCCGATGGGGAGGCGAGTGTGCAGTCAGTCGTGACCCTGATGTTCCATCCAACGGTCAGCCTTGGACCGAAACCTTCCGTGCCTGTTATCCCCCTGCCACCGCTGCAAATCGACAAGGCGGCGGCTCCAGAAGGCCTGCACCTCAATATCCCCGTGCAGGTGTCCTATGAGGAATTGAACCGACGACTCACGCCCCAAGTTGTGGGAGAGGAAATTCAGCCGCCGGTCGGCTCAGCGATCAAGGTGACCGACCTGCAGGTGTACGGAAGCGGGGACCGATTGATTGCTGCCGTCTCCGTGTCCGGCGGCGTGAATGGGACGTTGTATCTCGCCGGCCGCCCCTCACTCGATCCCGCCACCCAGGTCCTGGAGTTTCGAGGATTCGACTTTACGATGGACACGAAAAATGTGTTGGCGAAGGCCACTGATCGCATGATGCACGACGCCATCTTGGAGAGCGTGCTCCCGGACACCAAGATCGATCTGCGCGATCTCTTTGAGAACCTCCGCAATCGGATCGAGCGACAACTCACACGAGAGCTAGTTCCAGGCACCTGGCTGGAGGGATCCGTCACGCAACTGACTCCGCGCGGGATCTATCCCACCGAGAACGGCCTTGAGATCCAGGTCGTCGTGGACGGGAATCTGAAACTCACAATTGTGAAATGATCGAGAACAGAGGCTCGAGCGGCACCGGCGACAGGGGTTGGCAGGGAAGCGAACGATCCGCGGCGGCGGCGGGCCGCCGCGGAACCCGTCAACCTATGGGCTCAGATAGCCGGTGAGATTGTCTTGGACGGAACGGACTCCCTCCGCATTCTTCGCCAACTCGACCGCCTTCTCGGCCTCCCGTTGCGCTTCAACGTTTCCCGTCAAGAAGACGCGGCCCTCAAGGGTCGCGACCGAAATCTTCCTCTGACTCAGGACCGGATCGGCGGCGAGGGCACTTTTCACCTTCTCCGTGGCGTCCTTGTCACCGGCAGTGCCGAAGGCTAGAGGAGGGAGATACCCGACCAAATGGTTGTGAACGGACTCCACCTCTTCAACATTCTTGGCCAATTCGATGGCCCGGTCGGCTTCCCGCTGCGTCGGCACGTTGCCCATTAACTGCACACGCTTCTTGAGGGTTTCAACCTTGATGCTTCGTTCACGCAACATGGGATCCGACGCCAAGGCGGATTTCACCTGCTCGGTGATTTCCTTGTCGCGAGCCGTGGTTTCCGTCACGTGGGGCCGAGGGCCGACAAGATTGTTTTGCACGGAGCGGACTTCTTCGACCCCGTTCGCAAGCGCCACAGCCTTATCGGCATCCCGTTCATGCAGCACCTGTCCCTGCAGCAACAC
Source organism: Nitrospiraceae bacterium (assembly GCA_040981105.1). GTDB lineage: Bacteria > Nitrospirota > Nitrospiria > Nitrospirales > Nitrospiraceae > Nitrospira_G. The sequence goes on along the minus strand of JANRMO010000007.1, from coordinate 118,294 downwards.
TCGGCCTTTGTAGCTGGACACCGCAATGTTTCGCTGGCTGAGCACCGGATCGGCCGCGAGGGCGCTCTTGACCTTGTCCGTGATTTCCTTGTCCGTCGCGGCGAAAGCCGTGGACCCCGTACCGCACACGAGAGCCAGCCCCACCGCCGTGATCACATTTCTCCAATGGCCTCGCATTCCTGTCCGCGTCGGCTGTTGCATGAGTTCATCCCTCCTTGTGAGATGGTGGTCAACTACGCCGGTTCTCTGCCATGCCAGTGAAGAAGACGACAGAAAAAGTTGGATCAGGTTGGGTCATTCGCGATGCTTCAACGAAAATGCAAGCATGCTATCATGTTCTCGGAGCAAAACCAAGAAACGGAGTGAGACCACAGACGTCTGTTCACCGGGCGCCCACGATCCGGTTGGGGCCGCGTGGAACTTGCGGATTCACTGCCGCCTGCCATCCTATACCGTCTATTGCGAGTGTTGTTGTCATTCAAACTATGACGGACTCCGTCCATTTTATAATTCCACACCGGTGAGACGAATCTGACGCGTTCGATAGCCGAAATCTGATAGAGCCTCCGCTGGTCGAGACCGTACATTGGACTTGACCCGAGCCTCACTAGAGTCCTGTCTCTGAAGTGCGGCGACAAGATCGTGCGACGCTGACCAGGATTTCATCGGCGGTCTTCGTCCACACGCAGGGGTTGAGGTGCGCGTTCGTGTGAGCAAGGGAGACCCGGATAGCGGCCTTCAGCGGACGCACACTCAGCAGACGGGCACTGGGAGACACGCCCCGGCGGAGTTGGCGTTCGGTGAGAAGCACAAACCGGCGCTCGACCAGATTGCGCCAGGAGGCGCTGGTGGGTAACAAACGCAGACGGAACCGCAACCGCTTCCGCAGCCAGCGACGAATCATGGCTGTCGTCGACGTGCCGTCGCCGTCCAGGGTCAGATGCACATCCAAGCGGGACGGGACGTTCGCCTCAACGATGTCCGCGACGATGATAAACGTTGAAGCCAGTTTGTCCGCAGCCTGTCAGATCTCCATGAGGGCCGGCCAGGCAGCCGGTTGAACCACGTGCTCCCTTTGCCTCTCGTCTCGCTTCATTGCTGCGGCCTTGTTTCTCTACTTCCATACGCTCATAATCTGAGCAATTCCGCACAGCGCGCTCGTCGCAATTCCTCACGTCAGACGATCAACTTCGCACACCTCGCACCCTTCGCCGACAATCCGAAGCAGGCGTCAAACATTGTTACCACAACGTTTTCTCCCTCGTGGCGCCGCTCGTGCCGCTACGGTTGAGGACCAAATTCTCACGGGCAAGCATATTGCGTATCTCTGTCGCGTGCATTTGTTCCGGCGGTGTTTGACGGAATCGCCAGCGTCCATATCACCACGGCGTGGATTTTAACATGGGACTATGTCTCGCTGGTTGAGACAAAACTGTTTCATTTTCTAGAGATCGTTGGAGACTGACGAGGCGCGAATCACAACGATCTCCCTGAGCAGGGGGCTCAAGAGGCCGCTGGCCGCGGACACGGCAAGCGAAGAGGCGAATCGTACCCGAGACGCCAGGGGCTCTTCTTCGGACCTCGAGTTGAAAACGTTGAGCCACTTTGCCTCAGGCCCGTTGCATCCTGGCGATGCATCACCGAGTGCCTCAACGACGCTGGCGGATGTTCCCTCACAGTCTGTCAGCCTTCGGCGGCACGCTGGAAAGGAGGTGAGGCGGATGCGCCAAGCTCACAAGCGCGACGTAAAGGATGGATATCTGCACGAGCGGTCTCCTCCGTAGGTCTCGCTCAAGCACCGACCGAAGAGACCTACGTAGCAATACACTCGAATGCTTCGAGGAGAGTTCAAGGAGGATTTATGCGAAGCCGTGATACTTACAATACCATCGTTCTGTATATCATGGGAATGGCGGTGTGCTCGATCCTATTCGTCCTGCACCCGACAGTGACGTCGGCAACGACAACCGGTTTGGGCTTGGACTGGCTACCTCAACTCACCGATCATGTGCTGCGCGTCCAATACGGCAATGGGCCGGACGCCGGCAAGATGGAACCGTATGTGAAACAGCTCATGACGGTGCGCACGGCCTTGCTCGACGGGAAAGGTGCGGAGGTGTACAAAGGGATGAACCAGTTCATGGACATGTTGGAGACGACCAACAATGGGATTTCAAAATCCACTGCCGACAAGCTGTTTGACTATGCATTCGAAGTGACACCGGCGAAGTTTATCGAAAAGAAGCGCTATCTCGCGTACTACAACAAGACCACGGCCCCTTACATTGACAATTTCCTGGAGAATGTCGGTGGCGGTGCGGCCGCGGCGGCACAGCTTGAACCATAACCATCGTGACGGGGGCGGTCCAAGCCAGCACCGCCCCCGCAGGACGGGTTGAGTATCGCCGTCCTCTGCTCCATTGTGACTCCGATCTCGAGGCTTCAGGCGATGATGCTGCACTATTACCGCATGATGGTCTGCGCTTGGCTGGGGCTAGGGCTTCTCTTCGGCTGCGCCGCCGTCCCGGCGGCGCGAATCGACGCCTATCTTGGGCCGGACAGCGCACGTATCGATGATCCGAGAATCGCCCAATCCAGCGTCCTCCCCGGCTCTCTGCTGAATGCCGGCTTGGTCGTCATCAATGACACCACAACTCCTGAATCTGCGCCGGCTCTATCAGAAGGCGCTTTGGTCACGTTAACCGTTCAGATCCGTCACAGAATTGGCCAGACCTTGCCGATCGATGTGACCAAGACCGTACCCGCCACCGACTTGAGGCCCGGCGAGGATCGGGGCGCACTGATTCGCCTCGCCAACAGATCCGACCTCCGGTATCTCATCATCGCCGTGGTCTCGAACGTCGAGACCTCAGCCCCCGCCATGTTTGAGGTCGTTGGTGGGAGCACCTCGGCTCGCGGGACCGCCGTTGACGTATTCGCATTGATGGAATTGGCCCTGCTGGACAGCGAAACTGGACAGGTCTTGGTCAGGGGTCACGGAAGAGATCGGGCCCGACTGAACCACCTGAACGGCCAGGATGGGTCGAATGAATACCCAGTCATCGTGCGATCGATCGGAACGAAGGAATCACCCTCGGCCGGAAGCACGCCCCGCGACGCGCTCTATCTCACCGCAGCCTCCGACGCGTTGGATCAGGCTCTCATCCGTTTCAGCGAGGCGTGGGAAGCGCGACGCGCAAGAGGCGCATAGCCTGAGCTTTCGAGCTCGTTCCTCTCTGGCGGAACCCGGCTGGGATCCTCGCCCGACTTGGTCGATCTCGCAGTGATCCCTCACGGTCCATTTCGCACCTCCTAGGTTCATTCATCCGCACACCCCATCAAGCCCGCATCACGGCTCCCCATGAGCAGGCCGAGCGGTCGGCCTCCTCTTTTCGTGACGACCGGTATCCTCGCCTTGCAGTTCCCTGAATTCATCTGATATTCTTTCCATTCCTTTCACAGGCACTGGTTTCTTCACCTGACAGATCGATTCGAAGGAGTGGCATATGGCCGGCATACAGCGGGCGCTGATCAGCGTGTCTGACAAGACTGGAATAGTCGAACTGGCCAAGGGGTTGGAGGCGCTCGGCACGGAGATTCTTTCGACCGGCGGCACCGCCAAGGCGCTTCGCGAGGCCGGCGTGAAGGTGGTCGATGTGGCCGCCTACACCGGATCGCCGGAGATTCTCGACGGCCGTGTCAAGACGCTCCATCCCAAGATTCACGGGGGACTCCTGGGCCGACGCAGTCTGCCGGCGCATGTCGAGCAGATGCGACAGCACCAGATCGGTGCGATCGACGTGCTCGTGGTGAACCTCTATCCGTTTGAAGCCACAATTGCCAAGCCTCAATGCTCCTTTGACGAAGCCATTGAAAACATCGATATCGGCGGCCCTTCGATGCTGCGGTCGGCAGCCAAGAACCATGAAGACGTGTTGGTGGTTGTCGATCCCACGGATTACCCGCGCGTGTTGGAGGCAGCAAGTAGCGGATCGGTATCGTCATCGCTCCGGCGCGAACTCGCCTTGAAAGTCTTTCAACACACCGCCCGCTACGACAGCCTGATCGCCGGCTATCTCGAACGGCAGGTGCAGGGAGCCGCGACGAAGTTTCCGGCCCTATTGTCCTTGCAATTTGAACGGGCCGAAACGCTTCGCTACGGCGAGAATCCGCACCAACAGGGCGCGTTTTACCGTGATCTTCAATCCAAGGAAGCCTCGGTCTCGCGCGGGAAGATCCTGCACGGCAAGGCGATGTCCTACAATAATTTTCTCGATGCGAATGCCGCCCTGGAACTGGTGAAAGAATTCGAGCAGACCGCGGTCTCCATCATTAAGCACAACAACCCCTGCGGCGCCGCACTGGGTGCCACGCCGGTCGAAGCCTACGTCAAGGCCCGCGAAACCGATCCGGTCTCGGCATTTGGCGGCGTGATCGCGTTCAATCGGCCGGTCGATCTGGCCGCCGCGAAGGAGATCACTTCCACGTTCGTGGAGGTGGTCATCGCGCCAGGCTTCGACCAGGACGCCTTGGCCGAGTTGAAGCGCAAGAAGGATATCCGGCTACTGGAAGTGGGCCCGCTCCGCAAAGCGGAGCCCGAAGGCTACGACCTCAAAAAACTGGTCGGCGGGCTGATCGTTCAGGATCGCGATCTGGGTGTGCTCTCCGACATCAAGGCCTTGGCTGTCCCGACTGTGCGTAAACCGTCGGAAGAGGAGTATCGGGCGGCCGGCTTCGCCTGGATCGTGTGCAAGCACGTCAAGTCCAATGCCATCGTCTATGCCAGGCTGGGACAGACGGTCGGTATCGGAGCGGGGCAGATGAGCCGCGTGGATTCGGTGAAACTCGCCGGCATGAAAGCGCAATTGCCCGTGAAGGGCTGCGTCATGGCCTCGGACGCCTTCTTCCCGTTCCGCGACGGTCTGGATGCCGCGGCCCAGGCGGGCATCACCTGCGTGATCCAACCAGGCGGGTCGATTCGCGACAGTGAGGTTATCAAGGCGGCCGACGAGCAGGGGATGGCGATGATTCTGACCGGGATGCGCCACTTCCGCCACTGACTGCCGGCTTCTGAACATGGCCATCAGCTTCGTTCTCGGTCGGTCGTTCACCTCGACGTACGCAACAACGTACGCCTCGGTGCCGGAACTCCCTGCAACCTTGTTGCTGGACCATGTTGAGGGGCCGTCGAAGACATTCCTTTTCAGATCAACTCGGAAACAATCACACAGATGAAGATCCTGGTGGTTGGGAGCGGTGGCCGCGAACATGCGATGGTATGGAAGCTCGCGCAGAGTTCTCGGGTGACTCGTCTCTACTGCGCTCCCGGTAACGGCGGAATCGCGCAACAAGCCACCTGCGTCCCCATCGCCACGGAAGATGTGGCCGGCCTCAAAGCCTTTGTCCAGCGAGAAGGGATCGATCTGACAGTCGTCGGTCCTGAAGCTCCACTGGCCGGCGGCATCGCGGATGAATTCCGCAAGGCAAAGCTGAGAATTTTCGGGCCAACCGCGTTGGCTGCCCAAGTCGAATCCAGCAAAATCTTCACGAAAGACCTCCTGACCAGTCAACGGATTCCAACCGCCCGTGCCCAGTCCTTCGATCAGGTGCTCCCGGCCCTGAACTATCTGCGCACGCAGCCGCTCCCGATTGTCATCAAAGCCGATGGGCTGGCACAGGGCAAAGGAGTGGTGGTCGCGACGACGAGCGCAGAAGCTGAAAACGCCGTGCGCGACATTCTGGAACGTCACCTGTTCGGGGGTGCCGGCCAACGAGTGCTGATCGAACAGTTCCTCGACGGCGAGGAACTCACGGTCATGGCCTTTACCGACGGCAAGACCGTCGTCCCAATGCTGCCGGCGCAGGATCATAAACGAGTAGGGGACGGCGACACCGGACCCAATACCGGCGGCATGGGCGCCTATGCCCCGGCGCCGCTCGGGAGCGACGCATTGCTCGACATGATACAGCGCACGGTGCTGCAACCGACCGTGGATGCGCTCTCGCGCATGGGCCGTCCATTTCAGGGCGTGCTCTATGCGGGCTTGATGATCGTGAAGGGCGAGCCCTATGTGCTAGAGTTCAACGCGCGGATGGGCGATCCGGAAACCCAGGCGGTGCTCCCCCTGTTGAAGACCGATCTCTTGGACATCATCGAGGCCGTGGTCGAACACCGGCTGGATCAATGTCGGATCGACTGGCATCCGCTGACGGCCGTCTGCGTCGTCCTGACATCGGGCGGCTATCCCGGCGCCTACCGGAACGGCTATCCGATTACCGGTCTCGCAACCCCGTCCGCCGGACCGGATGGGATTGGCAACACGATCGTCTTCCATGCCGGTACAAAGCGCGAAGAAGGATCGCTCGTCACCGCGGGCGGACGGGTGCTGGGAGTGACGGGCTTGGGATCGGCGCTGCAGGAGGCACGGGAGCGAGCCTATGCCGCCGTCCAGCCGATTCAGTTCGACGGTCGCCATTTCCGAACCGACATCGCCATGCGGGCGTTTGGCCCATTGCGCGTGTAAACCTGGGTGACCCTGCCGACTCATCGTGTCACTTCTCAATTGTGTTCACGGCTTCTCACCGGCGCACTTGACAGAGATCCGTGCCGTCATCCGTCGGGACGGCATCCTGGCCGCGGCGACCGAAAGCTCCTATGCGCTTTGCGGCTCGCCCTGGAGCGAAGCCGCGGCCGCGCGGATCCAGCGGCTCAAAGGGAGGCCTCCGAACAAACCGTTGCTCGTGCTCATTCATCGCCGGGAGGAACTGGCGCGTCTGGCGCAAGAGATTCCGGAACCGGCCCGCCTTCTCATGCGAAAGTGCTGGCCCGGTCCACTGACGATGGTCCTTCCGGCCCACTCCTCATTGCCGTCGGGGTTGACCGCAGGCACACAGACGATCGGTATTCGTTGGCCCGACTACCGCCCGCTGGTTCCATTGTTGGAGGCTGTGGGGCCATTGACCGGAACGAGCGCCAACCGATCGGGGTGTGCACCCTTCACCGAGGCGCAGGCCGTCCAGGATGAGTTCGGCGCCGACCTCGATGCCGTCCTGGATATGGGGCCGGCTCCAGGAGGAGTTCCCTCGACGGTCGTTCACGTCGAGGCCGACACCGTACGGCTGCTTCGAGCGGGACCAGTCACAGCCAGCCGTCTCGGAAGCTTGCTGGGCCCGGCGGGGATTCCGTTGATCGTCGAGGCATACGGATGACCAGGCTTCGATATGGATCGACCCGCACCGTGATTCCAGGATCACACGACACACAATGAGGAGGAGAGATGAACACGTTGCCCAGCGGCGGTTGGACCTGGTCGCGATTTCTCACCCCGGTCGGTCTCAGCATTCTATTGCTAGCGATCGCGGGCTGCGACTGGTGGCCGCCAGCGCTGCAATCTCAGATCGAACAACTGAAGACCGATCTGCAAACCTTGACCGCAGAACGCACCAGGCTCGAACAACAGGTCTCAGCCCTCACACGCGCACGTGAGGACCTCCAGATCCGGGTGGATCAATTAGTGCAGGTCAATAGAGAACGAGGAGCCATGATCGCTGACTTGGAGCGGTCACTGAAAGCCGCTCGCCAGCAGAAGGCAGCCCCGGCGAAAGCCGCCAGACTCAAGTTCAAGACCAGCGGCCCCACCAAGCCCAGGACGACCACGCAGAAGATGACAAAGAAAAAAGCCGCGGGAACCAAATCAAAGGCCCGCCCCTGACGAGTAGGCAATCCGCAAACCCTGAGGAGGAGGTGCGGCCGCTAGCCGGAGGAAGAGGGGGAGGGAGGCGAACTTCCGCCAGTGGGTGCCGTCGTTCCGGTGGAGCCGGACGAAGCCGGCGTAGAGGTCGAGGACGAGGAGGGCGCTGTCGCCCCACCCGATGGTGCGGCAGTCTCGCTGCCTGTGCTCGACTTGGCCGGCGTCGCGGCATTGCCGTCTACCTTGCCATTCTCGGAAGGCTTTAGTTTGTTAGAGTAGTCCGTGATGTACCACCCGCTGCCCTTGAACATAATGGCGGGCGACGAGATCACTTTCTTCACAGCATGGCCGCACCGTTCGCAACTCGCAATCGGGGGGTCGTTCACACGCTGTTTCACTTCGAAACGATGGTCACAACTCTGACAGAGATATTCGTAAATCGGCACGGATCGCCTCCCTCATGACGCGACTCAATCATCTAGTTTGATAACACGATTCTGCCAGAAATCAAGAGCTGAACATCCTCGAAATTTCTGCCGTGCTGGGCGAGGAATGCCAGCGGACTGGACCTCTGCCGCGCCTAACGGCTCAGATTTCGGAGGGCCGCTTCCATGCGATCCATCCCCCGGATGATCGCGTCGAGCCCGGTGGCATAGGTCAGTCGGATATGGCCATCGCTTCCAAACGGCTCACCAGGCACAACCGCAACTTGGGCCGTCTTCAACAGATACTGCGCCACATCGCTTGGCGTCCGGAGTACTGTGTCACCCGTGCGTGCACCGAGCACTCCCGTGAGATTGGGAAAGGCGTAGAAGGCTCCAGTGGGTAATCGGCAATGGACCCCCGGCATCTTGTTGAGCCGTTCAACCATCACCCGCCGCCTCCGTTCGAATTCCTTCACCATCCCGGCGACAAACTGAGCGCCGGTGTGCAGCGCCGCCACCGCAGCCTTCTGCGAGATCGAGCAGGGGTTCGAGGTGCTTTGGCTTTGAATATTGGCCATGGCCGTGATCAATTCTTTCGGACCGGCCGCATACCCGATTCGCCAGCCGGTCATGGCAAACGACTTGCTCACGCCGTTGATGACGACCGTGCGGGAAGCCACCTCGGGGCTCACGCTGGCAGCGCTGACGTGCCGTACGCCGTCATAGATGATTTTCTCATAGATCTCGTCGGAAATGATGAGGAGATCGTGACGGCAGGCCACCTCCGCAATCGCATCAAGCGTGCGCCGGTCATAGGTGGTCCCAGTGGGATTGTTCGGCGTATTTACGACGATGGCTTTCGTCCGCGACGTGACGAGCGAGTCGAGTTGTTGCTCGTCGATCGCGTACCCGTCCGCTTCGCACGTCTTCAGGAACACCGGCGTTCCATCGTTCAACAGTACCTGATCCTGATAGGAGACCCAAAACGGCGCTGGAATGATGACTTCGTCGCCGGCCTCGATGAGCGCCTCAAAGAGATTGTACAAGGAGTGTTTGGCCCCACAGGACACCAGTACCTGCGCTCGCTCATAGGACAGGCCATGCTCAGCCCGTAACGTGTCGGCGATCGCCCCGCGCAGGTCGTCGATGCCGGAAGAGGGCGTATATTTGGTAAAGCCTGCCTCGATGGCGGCGTTCGCCGCGTCCTTGACCGGCTGCGGCGTATCGAAATCCGGCTCTCCGGAGGCGAAATCGATCACATCGACGCCTTGCGCAGCCATGGATTTCGCCAGAGCCGTGATAGCCAGAGTCGGCGAGGGGAGCACCCGAGCGGCACGAGCAGCGAGCTTCATGATCTGCTCCGTAATCGTTCTTGGAGTCGTCGCGCCACATCGGGATGGAGAAACTTGTTAAGATCTCCACCGTGACGGCCAACATCCTTGATGAGGCTTGAGGTCAAGTAGGAATATTCCTCACGCGGCATGAAAAATACTGTCTCGATCGAGCTGTCCAACTTCCGATTGACAAGCGCCATCTGAAACTCATATTCAAAATCCGAGATCGCGCGCAGGCCTCGGATCACCGCCCGTGCTCCCATGCGGCGAACAAATTCCACCAATAGCCCCTCAAAGCTCGTCACCTGTACGCCGGGGAGCTCCTTGGTGACCAACCGGACCATCTCGATCCGCTCTTCTAAGGTAAACAACGGCCGCTTGGTAGGATTGGGCGCGACGGCGACCATCACCTGGTCGAACACGGAGAGACTCCGAGCGATGATATCCGCATGTCCATGGGTGATCGGATCGAATGTGCCTGCATAGATACCGAGTTTCATGAGAACTCCGCCCGGGCGATCGGCGAGGAGTTCTCCAGGCCATAGAGCGTGACCGCGGTGTCCCCATATCGACACGTCCGTGATCGGGTCAGCAGGCCGAAGAGCGGCGGGGGTATGATGCCCTGATCATGTTCGAGTGCCACCATGCCGTAAGGTCCCAAGAGCCGCGGAGGAAACCGGACAGCCAGCCTGCTGACCTCCTCTCTTGCTCGGTAGGGTGGATCGGCCAGCACAATCTGAAATGGCGGCAGAATGTCAGACACACGCGAGAGAAAGGTTTCCACACGACGCATGTGGACCTCCACACTGTCCGTCAACGCACAGGCCCGAAGATTCTCGTGGATGAGGCGGACTGAGAGAGGATGGGCTTCGACGAATGTAACGTGGGCGGCCCCTCGGCTGAGTGCTTCAATCCCTAGGGCTCCGCTGCCGGCATAAAGATCGAGGACCCGCGCTCCCTCCACTCTCTCACCGAGAATTGAGAAGAGTGCTTCCTTGACCCGATCGGCGGTCGGCCGAATCATCAGCCCCTTAAGGGTCTTGAGCCGACGCCCTTTTCGATTACCTGCAATTACCCGCACGCCAGGACCGCTTATCTCGGCAGGACTCTAACACACGGATTTTCTGAGGGTCAAGGCAGTGGCAACTGGAACGAGGGTCTCTGCTGCACGGAGCCCGTGCCACTGGTTGGCGAGGAGTCGTTTTGACGGACTTTACAGGGATTGTCTATAATCAGCCCGCGCACCAACCGGAGATCAGCCGAGACTGGTGAACGACTTCAGGTCGATCATCAGGCTGCCGAGGAGCGGTCAGCGCGCGGGGATTGGATACGACGGCAATCAACGAGTTGCGGCAGGCTGCACTTCTCGCAGCGTCAGGCTCTTTTTTCGATTCGCCGCGATGGTGCGATCAATGATGGCACCGCAATTGATGCACTTCCATGCGTAGAAGATAAGAAAGAAATCGGAGAACCGTTCGAGCATCATGAGCCCTTTGCACTTCGGACATTCCATGGGAGCCTCCTCAGCTCAGTGCGTTGCGCGATGGACGCGCCAGGGAAGCAAGTCACGAACCAGCATTAAAAATATAATTTTATCAATTACTTATACATTTATTGTCGGGGTTAGTGCACACAGAGTGCTCAACTTTATCCAAGGCGGCTGTACAAAAACGTTCACCTAGAGAGGATGAAACTTTTGTGTCCGGTATAGGGAAGCGCAAGACGACCGTCCTCCGTATCTGCGAATGGCCTGAACGGGAACGACCACGGGAACGGTTGCTGCGGGCCGGCGCCGACAGTCTCACGGACGCTCAGCTGCTGGCCATCATATTGCGCGTCGGTCGGCGTCAGGCCTCAGCCGTCGAGGTGGCGATGGATCTGTTATCCCGCACTGACGGGCTTCCAGGAATTAGCCGGATGGGGGCGGATGCGCTCTGTCGCATACCTGGTATTGGCCCTGCCAAAACCGCACAACTGAAAGCGGCGATCGAACTCGGCAAACGCGCGCTGGCACAACCGCTGTCGACCGGACAGCCGATTCGTTCCAGCCGGGACGTGTTTCACGCGTATGCGCCACAGCTCCGGGATCTTCGGCATGAAACGTTCCGACTCCTGTTGCTCGACGCCAAGCATGCACTGATTCGAGAGACCGTCATTTCGGAAGGCACATTGACGGCGAGTCTCGTGCATCCGCGGGAAGTGTTTTCCGTGGCGGTCCTGGAGTCCGCCGCTGCCGTCATATGCGTGCACAACCACCCGAGCGGAGACCCCACACCCAGCGCCGAAGACCGAACCTTGACGCGGCGGCTTCAGGAAGCCGGCGAGGTCCTGGGCATCCCAGTCTTGGATCATATCGTGATCGGCGACGGGCGCTACGTTAGCTTTGCCGATCAAGGATGGATGGAGGAGAGGACCGTGGCCATGTAACCCTCGTGTTGATGGAACGAAAGGAGGCTCGCATGAGCGCAGGACCAGGTGCCGTCATCAGAAACGTCGCGCTCGTTTCCTACTCCGGAGCCGGGAAGACCTCCCTGGCTGAAGCCCTTGCATTCGGCGCCGGTATCATTCCCGCGCCGGGATCGGTATCCCTCGGTACGACCCTGTCCGACTTCGAGCCCGAAGAACAGCATCGCCAGCACTCCTTTAGCACTGCACTCCTTCAACTGTCTTATAGGCACCACACTCTGTCCATTCTTGATACGCCGGGCGAGCGCAATTTTCAGGGCGAAACGCTGGCGGCGCTACGGGCGGTTGACTCTGTTATCATCGTGATCAACTCGGTCATGGGCATCCGGCCGCAGCTCATACGGCTCTGGGAGCAGGTTCGCTTGCTGAGGCTGCCGGCCCTCGTATTTCTGACCGATCTGGAGCATGCCCAGGTGCCGTTCGAAGCGCTAGTTCGCGCCTGTGCCGAGGCGCTTGAGGTCATGGCGTTGCCGGTGGTCCTGCCCGTGGGCCAGGGGGAGCAGTTCGAAGCGGTCGCCGACGTGCTAGCCGGATCGCTACTGAAATCGAGTCCGGAATCGAATCGGGTGCAGACGCTCCCGCTGCCGGAGGCCTGCTCCGCCCCCGTAGCAGAGGCCAAACGACAACTGATCGAGGCAGCCGCTGTGACGGACGACGCCCTCCTCGAAGCCTACCTGGCCGGCGGCGAATTGGCGATGGATCAGATTCATCGCGGGCTGGCCACCGCCGTGCATAGTGGACGGATACTGCCGGTCTTGTGCGGGTCAGCGGTTCGGCATCTCGGCATCCAGAGTCTCTTGGACTCGATCGTGCAGTTTCTCCCTGCCCCGACTCAGGGTCAAACAGATCGGTTCGCCCAGGCAGTCCATCCCAACGGCTCCACTCCGGTGTTGAGACAGGGGTTGCCTGATGAGAAGTTTTCTGCACTCGTCTTTAAGACGATCATCGATCCTTTCATGGGGCGCATGACCTACATCCGCGTGTGCTCCGGCTCCCTCCAAGCCGATACCCCGGTCTTCAACACCAGCCGGCAGGTCAGGGAGCGCGGGGGACATCTCTTCACCGTCGTGGGGAAGAAGTATCAAACCGTCCCGGTTCTGAGCGCAGGCCAGATCGGCGCCATCGGTAAACTCAAGGACACGCAGACCGGAGATACGCTCTGCGACGAAACGGACCCGGTGGTGTTTCCGGCTCTCCCATTACCTCGTCCGGTGCTATCGTACGCCTTAGAGCCAAAGTCGAAGGCCGACATCGAAAAGGTCAGCCTCGGCCTGCACAAGCTGGTCGAGGAGGACCCCACGCTCGCGCTTCTACGCAACGATGAGACCAAGGAACTGGTGTTGAGCGGCCTAGGTCAGGTTCATATCGACGTGGCGGTGGAACGGCTGCGCCGCAAGTACGGCGTGGAAGTGGAGCTCCACACCCCACGTGTGCCCTACAAAGAAACCATCCGATCCGCGTCCTCTGCTCAGGGCAAGTATAAGAAACAGACCGGAGGCCACGGCCAGTACGGCGATTGCTGGCTGCAGCTTACCCCGCTGGAACGCGGTACCGGCTTTAAGTTCGAGAACAAGATCGTGGGCGGTGCGATCCCTCGCAATTTCATCCCGGCAGTGGAGAAAGGCATCGTGGAGGCCATGCACGAAGGGGTACTTGCCGGCTTTCCTGTGGTCGATCTTCAGGTCACCGTCTACGACGGCTCGTATCATGTCGTCGACTCGTCGGAACTCGCTTTCAAGATCGCGGCCTCGATGGGCTTCAAGAAGGCCATGGAGGCCGCACACCCGATTCTGTTGGAGCCCTTGATGCACGTCGAAGTGAGTTGTCCTGACGAGTTCGTCGGCGCGGTCATCGGCGATTTGAATGGCCGGCGAGGCCGTATCGTCACCGTGACGGCCAAGGGCCACACGGAATCCATCGAGGCGATTGTGCCACTGGCCGAGATGCTTCGCTATGCCTCAAGCCTCAACGGCCTAACCGGCGGGCGGGCGGACTATGCGATGGAGTTATCCGGCTACGAAGAAGTGCCACGCGACCAGGCCACAAGAGTGATTGAGGAAGCCAAGGCCTCGCGGCACGCCGTCGCCTGACGCACCTGAACAATGATGAGGTTCCATAGCGGGGAGGGGAGCAGGCCCGACTTGGTCCGGCTAGCCGGTCTTGAGCACGACGTAGAAGGCGCGGCTCTCTCGAATCACACGCAAGAGAAGGGACTCGCCACGACGGGTACGTGCCACGGCGGCTGTGAACTCGCCCACCGAGTGCACTTCGGTCCGATTGACCTCCTTGATCAAATCGCCCTCTCGCAACCCTTCCGCATGGGCGAGAGTGCCACGATCCACCTTGGAGACCAGGACACCGTGCGTTTCTTTCAGCTTGAACTTCTCCGCCAGCGCAGCCGTCAGATCCTGGACATCCAGGCCGAGTTTGCCATCGGCATGCATCTGTGGCACAGAAGCCAGAACAGCCCCGTCACGCCGCTCGGACAACGCCACCTCAATCTCCCGCCGATACCCATCCCGAATGATCTCGACCTTCGCGGTGCTGCCCGGGTCCAGCGTCGCTACCACGCGTGAAAGCCGATTCGGCGAATCGATCGCGGCTCGATTGATCTTGGTGATGACGTCCCCCGGGTGGATTCCCGAAGCGGCCGCCGGATCGCCGTCGAACACCTCATTCACGAGCACGCCGTCCGTTTCGGTAACGCCGAACTTCTTGGCCAATTCGGCGGTGAGGGGCTGAATCCCCACGCCCAGCCACGCCCGCACTACGCGTCCGCGGGTCAGAAGTTGCTGAACGACCTGTTTGGCCATATTCGACGGGATCGCAAACCCGATCCCTTGGGCAAAATTGATGATCGCCGTGTTGATCCCGATGACTTCGCCGCGCAGATTGAACAACGGCCCCCCTGAATTGCCGGGATTAATCGAGGCGTCGGTCTGAATAAAATTTTCATATCGCGAGAGATTGATGTTCTCTCGACCCACGCCGCTGACCACACCGAGCGTCACTGTTCGCTCGAGCCCGAAGGGATTGCCCACTGCCAGCACCCATTGGCCCACGCGCACCGTAGAGGAGTCGCCAAAATTGGCGTAGGGCAGATCCCGGGGAGTCGCCAATTTCAACACCGCGAGGTCGGTGTCCTGATCTCGCCCGGCCACCTGAGCAATGGCCTTGGTCCGATCGGAGAATCGAACCTCGACTTCGGTCGCATCGCCGACTACGTGGTTGTTGGTGACGATATGGCCCTGGCGGTCGATGACCACACCCGCGCCCGATCCCGTGGCACCCGGCTGACGTTCGCGTCCCTGGTCCAACGTGCCAGAGGAAGATTGAACCGGGAAAATGTTCACGACCGATGGTCCAGCCCGTTCGGCCAAGTCCGTGATCACGTCTTGGATCTGCTCCAGCAGCTTGAGCCCTGACGGCACTTCATGAGTCGACGCGACCGGAGCCGCTTTCTGAGCCACCGCCATGGGCAAAGAAGGCAGGACGCCCAGGCACAGCAGACCCACTGCGACCGTAAGGATGCCTCGGCACCATAGCTTGTTGGACAGCGGCTTGTTGCGATTCCTGGTGTCCATGCGTCCGATGACCGTATCGTTGTCTTCCATTATGCAAGACATTCGGTGGCCCGGCTGGCCGTGAGTTGCGCTACACAGGGCATGAGTGCTTGAGCGGAGCCCGCAAGAGCTACGTGATCTCCGACACGAAACATCGATCGGTCCGTCGGATTCAGCAAGACGACTCCACGAACAACCATCAGGACTCGCACGTCGTACCGAGGACCCAGCGCGTCGAACGGAAGGCCGATACAGGACGATCCTCTGGCCACCGTCACGTAGGTAAAGGTTTCTCCTCGGACCTGGAGATCACGATAGTAGCGTATCAGATCGTCATGAACAAATTCCGATCGTAGGACCCCAACTTGGACGTTGATTCGCCCCAATTGCTCTTTATAGGCCTGAACCTGGGGAAGCGATTCGCGCACAACATCCTCCGGTACCAAGTGTGCACCTGGACTCTCCGAAGGGCCGCTAAGATCGGTGACCGCCCGACAGACAGCCTCTCCAATTTGACGATAGATTCGGGTCAGTGCCGTCTGGATGTGCGATGCCTGCCAGTGAAGGCGCATCAGTTGCACCTTGCGATTGACCCGCTCGGCCACGGCGAGCGTGCTTTCCTCGATGGCCGTCAGGGTAAATCGAACTTCCTGACGCAGGCGGGTGAGCAAATCGAGGTGGATCATTGTCCGGTAAGGATCGCCTTATGATGTCGGATAAGATATATTATGTAAACTAATTGTCATTTATTCCATTCAGGATTCAGGTTCTACGCACTCGAAGCCGATTCTGCCTGACCTCGACTGCCCTCCTGCCGTTTCCCGATCTTTGGCTCCGTCCCGTTCCATAGACGACGCATATTGTCCCGATGCCGCATGAGAATTGCCCCGCTCACCAGGAAAGCGAACACAACCAGCGGACGATCGCCTCGCAGCAACGCCACCAAGGGAAATAACGTGAAGGCGGCAATCGCGGCCCCCGAGGAATAGCGCCATCGCGCCACGCTCCCAACCCAGACCGCGAGCAACATCCCTCCCAGGATCGGCTCCACACCCAGGATGGCGCCCAGGGCTGTCGCCACACCCTTACCGCCGCGAAACCGCATGAACACCGAGAACAAGTGGCCCACCACCGGAGCAAACGCAATGGCCAGCACTATCCATCTGTTGTCGAAGACCTGTCCGGCACCCCAGCCCGCCACCCAACCCTTGCCCATATCGCAAACGAGGGTAAGCAGCCCAGCGTCCTTGCCCGCCACTCGGAGGACATTCGTGAAGCCGATGTTTCGACTTCCGACCGTCCGCGGATCGGGCCGGCCGAGTGTCCGACAGACCACCACGCCGAATGGAATCGCCCCCAGAAGGTAGCCGGCCAGCAGCCACAGACTCACTTGCATCGCGAACTCAGGCCTCTGCGGAATTAAATCGTGAGTCCAGCTGGCGCCCCCGCCGCTACCAGCCTCGAATCGTGATCTGACGCCAGAAATTGGCCAGGTAGTATCCGCCCGACACCAAGGCCATTGCCAACGAGATATACAACAGGATGGTGCCTGCCTGATGCAAATCGAGGAGGAACAGAGAGATCCCACTGCCTTCCAAAATGAGGAACACGATCGCGACAACCTGGAAGACCATTTTGTATTTGCCCAACGTTTCCGCAGGCAGAATAATCCCCTGTGCCGCCGCCACCGCTCGAACGCCGGTGATCGCTACTTCACGGGCAAGGATCAAAATGGCGATCACCGCCGGAACGCGGTCGAACTGCACGAGCAGGATCAAACCGGAGAGCACGAGTAGTTTATCGGCAATCGGATCCAGCAGTTTGCCCAACCGCGTCACCTGACCACGCCGGCGGGCCAGATAGCCATCGAGGAGATCCGTGACCGAGGCCACAACAAAGACACCGGCCGCCG
The DNA here is from genome assembly GCA_040981105.1 of Nitrospiraceae bacterium. Taxonomy (GTDB): domain Bacteria; phylum Nitrospirota; class Nitrospiria; order Nitrospirales; family Nitrospiraceae; genus Nitrospira_G. The sequence goes on along the minus strand of JANRMO010000007.1, from coordinate 100,903 downwards.
CGACGGCCCGCGCCGGAGTCGGGTCGGCGAACAAGATCACAAAAATTGGAATCAACAGAATCCGTCCGAGCGTGAGCAGGTTGGGAAGGGTCGTGCACTCCACCACCCACCCGCGCAGCTCGATGGATTCCAAGCGTTTCATCTAGGCTAACCCGTGTCTCAAGAGATCGTGGAGGTGCACCACACCGATCAGACGTGCTTCCTCGTCCAGAACCACCAGCGAGGTAATCGAAAATCGTTCCATCTGCTCGAGCGCGCTCGTGGCAAGCGCATCAGGACCGATGGACTTGGGGCGTTTGCTTCCTAATTCGCCGGCTTTGATGTACCGGAGGTCTAGTCCCTGTTCAAAGGCCCGCCGCAAATCTCCATCCGTCACCACTCCGACCAGGCTTCCGCGCGCGTTGACGACCGTCGTCATGCCAAGCTTCTTACCGGTCATTTCCATGATGGCATCCCGCGCCGACGCCTCGGCCTGCACCAATGGAATGGCCTCGCCTTGGTGCATGAGATCGCGCACCTTGAGCAAGAGCCGTCGTCCCAACGCACCGGCCGGATGGACCAACGCAAAGTCCTCTTCCTTGAACCCGCGTTGTTCGAGCAGCGCGATGGCAAGTGCGTCGCCCATCGCGAGCGCCGCCGTCGTGCTGGCCGTGGGAGCCAGCCCCAACGGACAGGCCTCCTCGGTAACCGACACATCCAACACCGCATCGCTGTGCTTCGCCAAACTGGAATGGATCTTTCCCGTAATCGCCACGACCGGAATGTTCAATCGTTTCATAAAGGGCAGCAGCTTGACGATCTCTTCCGTCTCCCCGCTGTTGGAGAGCGCCACCAACACGTCACGGCGGCTGACCATGCCAAGATCACCGTGTAGTCCGGCCGCCGGGTCCAGATAAAACGCTGGAGTACCGGTGCTGGCCAAGGTGGCCGCGATCTTTTGCGCGATGATGCCTGACTTCCCCATGCCCGATACCACCACTTTGCCGGCGCAGCCGTACAGCACTTCCACCGCATGTTCGAACTGCCGGTCCAGCCGTTCCACCAACCCGGTAATCGCCCGGGCCTCGATCGCCAACACTCGCTTGCCGCTCTCGATGCTCACAAGACAAACTCCGGTCCTTTGCCCGACGCGTCGCAGAGACGCTTGAGCCGCTCCAGCAACCGTTTAAGTTCCGACAGCGGCACCATGTTCGGCCCGTCTGAGAGCGCCTCATCCGGCCGCGGATGCACCTCCATAAAAAATCCGTCACACCCGGCTCCTGCCGCAGCAGAGGCCAAGGGAGCCACAAACTCTCGCTGTCCACTTGATGTGGCGCCGCCACCACCCGGTAACTGGACGCTGTGAGTCGCATCGAAGATGACGGGATACCCAAGGCCGCGCATCACGGGGAGCGCCCGCATGTCCACAACCAGGTTGTTATAGCCGAACGTCGATCCGCGCTCGGTCAACAGGATGCGGCGGGTCCCGCTCTCCTCCAACTTCTTCACCACGTTCGCCATGTCCCATGGGGAGAGAAACTGTCCCTTCTTCACATTCACCACTCGCCCGGTTTTGGCGGCCGCCACCAGCAGGTCGGTCTGGCGGCAGAGAAAGGCCGGAATCTGGAGCACGTCCACCACCTCACCCGTTATCCGTGCCTCTTCGACGGAATGCACATCGGTCAGGATCGGAACACCCACCCGCTCCTTCACCTTGCGCAAGATCCCCAGTCCATCCTGCATGCCCAGTCCACGAAAGGACCCGATCGAACTCCGGTTGGCCTTGTCGTACGACGACTTGAAAATGCAGGGCATCCCCACAGCCTGCGCGATTTCGGCAATGCGGTACGCAGTTTCTAACACCAGCGTTTCGCTCTCAATGACGCACGGACCGGCAATGAGTACATGGCGGTGCGCCCCGCCGATTTTGATGGCGCCGAGCTCGACGACGTGCATGGATATTATCCTTCGCGTTCCGAACGAATGTCGGGACGGCCCCCCTCGCTCATCGTCCGCACTTGCGCCGCAAGGCCGCTGCCACGAACGAGCTGAATAGAGGATGCGGATGGTGAGGCCGCGACATGAATTCCGGGTGAAACTGGGTCGCCAGGAACCAGGGATGGCCGGACAATTCGACGATCTCAACCAACCGTCCGTCCGGCGAGAGCCCGCTCAAGACCAGCCCGTGCTTCGTCAGCGTCTCCCGGTAGGCGTTGTTGAATTCATACCGATGCCTATGCCGTTCCTGCACCTCGTGCACTCCATAGGCCTTCTGCGCCAGAGTGCCGTCTTGAATGCGACAGGGATAGGCGCCGAGGCGCATGGTGCCTCCCTTGTCCGCCACCCCTTCCTGATCCGCCATCAGATGGATGACCGGATGCGGCGTCGCCGGGTCGAACTCGGCGCTGTTGGCGCCGGCCAGACCCGCCACGTGTCGAGCCAATTCGATGACCGCACATTGCATGCCTAGGCAGAGTCCCAGAAACGGAATGCCGCGATCCCGGGCGTAGCGAATCGTTTCGATCTTGCCCTCGATGCCTCGCACCCCGAATCCACCGGGAATCAGAATCCCATCTGCATCGCGCAGCAACTGTTCGGTCCCGGCGCGCGTCACCTCCTCGGATTCCGCCCACCGAATCTGGACGCGCGTCTCATGGTCGATGCCGCCGTGCACCAGCGCCTCGGTCAGACTCTTGTACGACTCTTTGAGTCCCACGTACTTGCCCACGAGACAGATCGTCACCTCGTGCTTGGGATACTTGATCTTCTGGACCATCGCATCCCACTGCCTCAGGTCCGGCGGTCCGGTGTCAAGACGAAGCAGTTTGACGATCAGTTCATCCAGGCCCTCTTTGCGGAACACGATGGGCACTTCATAAATCGTCTCGACGTCCTTGGCCGTGATCACCGCGTCCTTTTCAACGTTACAGAACATTGCGATCTTGGCCTTGAGATCCGGCGGAAGATACCGGTCGGTCCGACAGAGGAGAATGTTGGCTTGAATCCCGATCTCCCGCAGTTTATTAACAGAATGTTGCGTGGGCTTGGTTTTCAACTCTCCGGCCGCCGAAATGAACGGCACCAACGTCAGATGGACGTACAGGACGCTCTCGCGTCCGACGTCGTAGGGCATTTGGCGGATGGCTTCCAGGAACGGCAAGCTTTCGATGTCGCCGACGGTCCCGCCGATTTCGACGATCGTGACATCCATCTCCTTGGACACGCGGAGGATGGCTTGCTTGATTTCATCCGTGATGTGCGGCACCACCTGGACGGTGCCGCCGAGATAATCGCCGCGTCGCTCCTTCGTGATCACGGCATGATAGATTCGACCGGTCGTGTAATTGTTCTCGCGTGTCAGCGTGAGGCTCGTGAACCGCTCATAGTGGCCGAGGTCTAAGTCCGTCTCGGCCCCGTCGTCGGTGACAAACACTTCACCGTGCTGGTATGGATTCATGGTCCCCGGATCGACGTTGATATAGGGATCGAGCTTGAGGAGGGTGACTTTTAAACCGCGGCTTTCCAACAGATTCGCGATCGAGGCAGAGGCCAAGCCCTTCCCCAACGAGGATACGACGCCTCCGGTCACGAAGATGAATTTGCTCATGGCCTCACCTTTCGTCCACCCATCATGAGTCTCTTTCAGAGTGACGCCTGCGACGCACACTCCTTCTGAAGGACGGCTTCCGCCTTCCGAAGATCCGCCGGCGTGTCAATGCGAAGCGACCGGTGAACGGTCTCCCACACTCGGATGCGGATGCCGTGCTCCAATGCCCGCAACTGTTCGAGCTTCTCGACGTCCTCCAGTCGGCCGGTCGGGAGCGCCGCGATCTGCTCCAGCGTCCGGCGTGTGAAGCTGTACACTCCAAGATGAACGGCATGCAGCTTGGACGTCAGGCGCTGTCCAGTCTGCGCATCCCGCACGTAAGGGATCGGCGCTCGGGAGAAATACAACGCGTCGCCGTCGAAGCCCCTCACGACCTTCACGACAGCCGGATTCGCCAAATCCTCCTCGGTCTCGATCGCCCGCTGCAAGGTCCCCATCGGGGCCCCGGACAAGAGGAACGGCTCCACCAGGTCGGTCACCAGGTCCGGGCTCATGACGATCTCATCGCCTTGGAGATTCAGGAAGCACTCTCCGTCACAGGCCGCAGCGACATGCGCCACCCGATCGGTCCCGGTTCGCAACCACGCGGGCGTCATCATCACCTGCCCGCCAAAACCCCGCACGGCGTCGCGAATTCGTTCGTCGTCCGTCGCCACCACCACCCGATCCACCAGACGCGCGCCTTGGGCCCGCTCGTACACATGTTGGATCATCGGTTTGCCGAGAAGCGACGCCAGCGGTTTGCCCGGAAACCGGGACGACCCAAAGCGCGCGGGAATGACCACGATGACGCGAGACATCTGATCAGCCATGTTCCAGCGACGCACTCAGTTGCTTGCCCGTGACCGTCGCCGTCCCGACCATCCCGACGACGATGCCGGCGGCCTGATTGGCGAGCAGTGCGCTGTCCCGCAAATTGGCGCCGGTCGCGAGGGCAAGAGCCAAGGTCCCGACAACCGTATCGCCAGCGCCGGTGACATCATAGACCTGCCGCGCCCTGGTGGGAATGTGCCATTGCACGCCATCCCCTTCGAACAAGCTCATCCCCCTCTCGCCCCGCGTGACCAAGACGGCTTGGCATCCCAGCCGTTGCCGGATCACCGTGCCGGCTTCCACGATCGCATGATTGTCATCGCCGCGGACCCCCGCGGCCTGGGTCGCTTCGAGATGATTAGGCGTGACCAACGTCACGCCTTTATAGAAACCGAAATGCTCGACCTTCGGATCGACAAGGATCGGTACGCCTCGTTCCGTGGCCAACCGGGTCAACGCGGCCATTAACGAGGCCGTCACCACACCCTTGGCATAGTCCGAGACAACCAAACAGGACAGGTGCCGCAATCGCGATTCCACGTACCGGAGAACGCGTCGCTGATAGAGCGCCGTGAGCTCATGACGCCGCTCCACGTCAAAGCGGACGACCTGCTGATTGTGGGCGACCACGCGCGTCTTCCGCGTCGTCGGACGATCGGGATCGATGATCACCCCGCCCCGCCCCTTCCGCTTCACACCCAATTCTCGCAACAGACAGCGGCCCGCGTCGTCCGATCCGACGACGCCGCAAATATCCGCCTGTCCGCCCAACGCATGGATGTTATTAAAGACGTTCGCCGCCCCTCCCAGCTTAAATTCCTCCGACTCGACGTGCACCACCGGCACGGGAGCCTCGGGCGAGATGCGCGTGACGCGCCCCCACACATAATGATCGAGAATCAGATCACCCAGGACGAGCACCGACGCTTGCGGAAAACGCTCGATGAACTGCTGCAGTCTGCGAACGCGTCCGTCCACGTCCTGCGCCGCCGAAGCCTCACCACCCGACCGTCGCGCGACGCGTCCTGCGCGCGCTAGCGGATCGCCTTTCCCAGCCGTTCCCATCGGACCCATTCGCTCCAGCTCCCCTGCCCGCTCCAGGACCAATAGACACGAAATGCCTTCCCCCTGATCTTCTCCACACGCACGAATCCCCAGAAGCGGCTGTCCAGACTTTGGTCCCGATTGTCCCCCATGACGAAATAGGAATCGTCCGGCACCGTCACCGGACCGAAGTTGTCACGCGGATTAATATGGCCATCAATAATTCCGGGGTCCACACGTTGCGTAAAGGCATGGTCGTCCATCGGTTGGCCATTGACGAGGATCGTCTTGTTGCGGATGTGAATGGTGTCGCCCGGGAGTCCGACGATGCGCTTAATGAAGTCTTTTTCTTCATCCTCGGGGTATCGGAAGACGATCACATCGCCACGTTGAGGCGCTCCGAACGACACCACCGTCGCCGACGAATAACAGCTGATCGGCGGCAGATTCATTTGAATCTTGCAGTTCGTAGGCCACTGAATCCCATAGGCGAGTTTGCTGACCAGAATATGGTCGCCGATCAACAATGTTGGAATCATGGAACCGGAGGGAATCTTAAAGGCCTGGACGACGAACACGCGAATGGCAAAAGCCAGGAGCATCGCCACGACAATGGCCTCGATATATTCCCGCAGGACCGACTTACCGGGGGGCGCTGCCTCCCGCGTCACGGTCGCATCCGCGGCAGTCGGCGGGACGCCCTGGTCGAGGGGGGTTCGCTGGGAATCGCTGCTCGTCGGGCGGTTGGAATCCATGGGAAACGTCCGCGGCGTCACACGCCTATTCGTCCTGCACCCGCAGCAAAGCCAGAAACGCCTCTTGAGGAACTTCGACCCGACCGACCTGCTTCATACGCTTCTTGCCCTCCTTCTGCTTCTCCCACAACTTGCGCTTGCGCGAGATGTCGCCCCCATAACATTTGGCCGTCACATTTTTCCGCATAGCCCCGACGGTTTCGCGGGCGATGACCTTGCTGCCGATCGCCGCTTGAATGGCGATTTCGAACATTTGCTTCGGGATGGACTCTTTTAATCTTTCGGCCAGTTGCCGGCCCCGCATCTGGGCCCGCTCCCTGTGGGTGATGAACGACAGGGCATCGACGGCCTCCCCGTTGAGCAACATATCAAGCTTCACCAAATCTGACTCGCGATAGCCGAGGAATTCATAATCCAGTGACGCGTAGCCTTGAGTCTTGGACTTGAGCCGGTCGTAGAAATCCAAGATCACTTCGTTCAAGGGAAGTTCATACACCAACATCACCCGCGTGGGATCGAGGTAGTGCATGCCTTTTTGAACGCCGCGTCGATCCTGGCACAACTGCAACAGGTTGCCGACGAACCGCTCCGGCGTGATGATCGTCGCTTGAATGAATGGCTCCTCCCAGCTTTCGAGCGCGGAAGGCGGCGGCAGCTTCGCGGGATTGTCGATTTCGAGCACCTCGCCTTTGGTTGTCAAGACCCGGTAAACAACAGTCGGCGCCGTAGTGATCAGCGAGAGTTGGTACTCGCGCTCCAATCGCTCCTGAATAATCTCCATGTGAAGCAATCCCAGAAACCCGCAACGAAATCCGAATCCCAAGGCCAACGAGGTTTCCGGCTCGAACACGAACGAGGAGTCGTTCAAACGCAACTTCTTTAAGGCCTCGCGGAGATCCTCGAATCTCGCCGTATCCGTGGGGTACAACCCGCAGAACACCAAGGGCTTGACTTCTTTGTAGCCCGGGAAAGGAGACTCGGTCGGCTGCAACGCATCGGTGATGGTGTCGCCGATCTTGGTCTCACCCAGATCCCGCGTGCCGGTGGCGACATATCCGACTTCGCCGGCCTGCAGCGCTGCAAACTTCTCCCGTTTAGGCGTGAACTTCCCGACCTCGAGGATGTCGAAGGGGCGTTGGGTGGACATCGTCACCACCTTTTGTCCCGGCCGTATCGCCCCGTCCACCACTCGTACCAACACGATCACCCCCTGATAGTTGTCGAACCAGGAATCGAACACCAGGGCCTTGAGCGGCTTTGCCGGATCGCCAGACGGCGCGGGAATCCGCTGGATGATCGCTTCCAACACCTCCTGCACCCCGATCCCCGTTTTGGCGCTGACCAGCAACGCATCGGAAGCATCCAGCGCGAGCACTTCCTCGATCTGATGCTTGGTCCCCTCAACGTCGGCGCTCGGAAGGTCGATCTTGTTGATGACCGGCACAATCGTTAGGCGGTTCGCCATGGCCAAATTGGCGTTGGCGATGGTCTGCGCTTCGACACCTTGGCTGGCATCGGCCAACAACAATGCGCCTTCGCAGGCGGCCAGGCTTCGCGACACCTCGTAGGTGAAATCCACGTGACCTGGCGTGTCGATGACATGTAACACGTAGCTCCGCCCATCCTTGGCCTGATATTTCAACGCCACGGAGTGGGCCTTGATCGTAATCCCGCGCTCGCGTTCCAAGTCCATCGCATCGAGAATCTGCTCGCGAGATTCTCGAGATGTAATGGCCCCGGTCAGCTCCAAGATGCGGTCGGCTAGCGTCGACTTGCCGTGATCGATGTGGGCGATAATAGAGAAGTTTCGGATGAAGCTTTGCACATCCCAGCTCGTCCTCGAAGAGACAGGTCATTATAGTAACTGCCCTCCACATTGTCAAAGCGAAGCCCGATCACTATAATCCGGCGCGCGCGGCACCGGAGCGCCGCTTTGCAGATCCTATTCATCGCACCGCACTCCATGACCAATCCTCGCCGGCACACAACCGCTCACCTTCAACGATGGGATCGCCGCTACGTCTGGCACCCGTTTACCCAGATGCAGGAATGGGAGCAGCAACCTCCGCTTGTCATCCAATCGGGAAAGGGCGCCTACGTGTACGACACCGACGGGCGGCGGTACCTCGATGGCGTGTCCTCCATGTGGCTTACGGTTCACGGACATCGACACCCGGATCTGGACCGGGCTCTCCGGCAACAGATGAATCGGATCGCTCACAGTACGCTGCTCGGACTCACGAGCCCGCCAGCCGTACTCCTCGCCCGTGAGCTCGTGAGGATCGCGCCGCCGGGACTCACGAAGGTCTTTTATTCGGACGACGGCTCGACCGCGATGGAAGTCGCGCTCAAGATGGCGATCCAATATTGGGAGCAACGCAAACCTCCCCTCACACCCAAGAACCGGTTTCTGCATTTCAACCTCTCGTATCACGGCGATACGGCTGGCGCGATGAGCGTGGGCGGCATCGACCTGTTCCACGAACGGTACCGAGCGCTTCGAGTCCCGACCCTCACGGCCGAGCCGCCCTATTGTTATCGGTGCCCGCTCTCGCTGTCCTACCCATCTTGCCGTCTCCGCTGTCTCGACCCTGTCGCAGCACTGCTGAAGGCACGACACCGGGAGATTGCCGCGGTCGTGATCGAACCACTGGTACAGGCCGCGTCGGGCATGATCACCGCCCCCCGCGGCTATCTCTCGCGAATCAGGGAACTCTGCACCCGCTACCATGTCCTTCTGATCGCAGATGAAGTGGCCACAGGATTCGGACGGACCGGCCGACTCTTCGCCTGCGAACATGAGCGCATCACCCCTGATTTGATGGCGGTCAGCAAGGGGTTGACCGGCGGCTATCTCCCCTTGGCGGCCACCCTGACGACCGACAAAATCTACCGCGCGTTCCTTGGTCGCTATGATGAATTCAAGACGTTCTTTCACGGCCACAGCTATACCGGCAATGCGCTCGGATGCGCGGTCGCCCTGGCCAACTTGACGGTCTTCCGGCAGGAGCGCACCATTCGCGCACTGCAACCTAAGATCAAAGCCTTGAGCCGACTCCTCGAACCCTTGAACGACTGGCCACATGTCGGCGACATCCGCCAGCAGGGCTTCATGGTGGGGATTGAATTGGTTCAAGACCGGGCCACCAAAACGCCCTATCCGCTGGCTGAGCGGATCGGCCACCGAGTGGCGCAGGAAGCTCGCACACGAGGGCTGCTGTTGCGTCCACTCGGCAACGTCATCGTGCTGATGCCGCCCCTTGCCATCACCCTGCCCCAGTTGACCAGGCTCGTTCGGATCGCCTCCGCAAGCATTCGGACCGTCACCGCTGCAACCTGACCGCCTCCCGTTTCGTGCTGCGGCGGCACATCCGTGTGCCAAGTGCCACAGTCTCTGTACGAATTTCTCCAGCTACCAGGCCACCCCGAAGTGCGCCCCACCTAAGAGTGTGGGACCATTTTCGTCCTTCTCCAGCACTTTCTCTGCCGGAGGAATCCAATCCATGCGGATTGCCGATAAGTTCGCAGGGCGACATTTTGTCGTCACGTGGCGGATGCGTGGAGACAACCCGAGAGGGGTTCAGGCTCGGAGCCAGGTGCACATTTTGCTGATACCGCTCCCGCTAGAATGGCTCCCACGGCCGATCCACAGGCCCCTCCGACCAGCGGAATACCGCTGGTCAGTCTCCTGACGCTCCTGAGCATTCTCTTGATGCCCTCGTACGCTCGAGCCTTCGGTCCCTCAAACCACATCTCGAGCCTGACTCCTCGTAGCCTGCCTCCTTCGATCTCGGGTAACACCGTCGCGCTCCCGAATTGGTTTTCCGATCTGGTGCAGGACACCACGGTCACCACTATCACCGTCACGCCTGTCAATCCATTTCTCCGCCTGAAGGATCTGCGTCCTGATTCCGAAATGCCCGGCAGCAACGGAGTCCGTTCCTCCTCACGCCTGCTAAGCGGCAACCTTGTCGCGGAGAGCGAACTCTCAAGAAATCTCCCCGACAGCACCGCGTCGATCCGCGGAGAATCCTCCGATCAGCGCATGATACGACTCGCTCTGATGAGCGCCGCCGGGTCAGTTCGGTACGGTCTCGCCTATCGTCTGGCTGGGAAAGAGTTCGTGAATGCGCCCGATCAGCAGATCAAGGAACTCTGGGGAGAATGGAGCCACGGGCATGCCAGGTTGCGTACGTCGGTTGGGGAGTTCTCCAACAATATCGACGCCGACCCCGCGCGTCCCCGCACAGTTCAGACCCAAGGCACGATGTTACTGACGTATGCCCGCCCATCCTGGCCGGAATTCAGCCTCAGCTATACCAGAAGTCTGATTGAAGGCTCCGGAACCATGACGGGCCTCGTTCCGCAGAAAAGCCTGGCCGATCGCCTTGAAGGTGCGGTCGCCATCGTACGCCCGAATTGGAACGCGCGCATGTCTTCCAGCTATGTTGTCGCCAACGATCAATTGCCGTCGAGATCGGATACCGTGTCCTACATCCAGACGATCTCAAGCGCTTTCCGCCTTCTTGCCCCCATCACGTTCACCTCCATGCTGATGTATCGAAGCGATGTCCAAGAGTGGACCGGCGTGCGAATCCATCAGCCGACGGCCTCTTTCTCGATCACCTATGACTGCGCCGCGCAGATCAGATTCAGCGCACTCGGCGGATACGGCAGCACCCGCTCCAGCGACGGCCTCCTCGACAACGAGAGTCTGAACAGCAAAGGCATCCTAACTTGGTATCCGCTCGACACAAGGCTGGCACAGGTGTCGTTCGAAACCGGTTACAGTCGCACGATCGTCGGCGGCAGCGTTCAGATGATGACAGAAGATATATCGGGACTGGTCAGGTTCAAACTGAGGACGAACTAACTCGCAATCTCGGTGGCTTGGTTAGAGGACCGTCGCAATCAGCCTTCCGTCAGACACTGCTCGGCTCGCGGTAAGCAATTTCACCCGTCCCTTCCCGCACAATGAGCCGCTCACGACACCTCAATCGTCTCGCCGACTCTGACGTTCAGCGCCGTGGCGGCGCTACCTTCCTTGAGAAAAATCTCAACCTGCCCGTTACTGTTGATGAGAGCGCGGGGAGCCGCTCCCTCGCCGTCCTCATAATTCGCCACCAAACCCGTCGTGGTAAGAGTCCCAACGCGAATGCGCAGGTCTTCGATCGAAGTCTTGGTGACACCGGAGAGTTCCCGCAGGTGATAGCGCGTCAGGTTGGAAATCAGATTCCCGAACCGGTCGATGTACACGACCCGGCCACGCAAGAGCCCACCTCGAACCTCGGGTTGGTTGAGCGGCAATGTGACAAAGTCTTGGACGAGCCGGCCGTAGGAGCCGGGTTGCTGTCCCCGCGTCAACCACCCGGCCGAGGGCGCAAACAGATCGCGCCCGTCGAAAGTCGCGCCTTCGGAATCCAACCGGTACTGTTTGTTCTCGATCTGCCGAACCTCGACTCCAACCTCGTCGTTCAGCACATAGGTCAGCAAGCCATTGTCGGGCGCCAGAAAGTGGAACCGAGAACTCGTCGCCAACAGCGGACGCCGTGTCGTGCCGACTCCAGGATCGACGACCGCCACATGAACGGTGCCATCCGGAAAGTAGTGATAGGTCGATTTGAGCAGATAGGCGGCTTCCTCAATATTGTGAGGAGTGACGTGGTGGGACAGATCGACAATCCGGGCCTGTGGATTGATGCCCAGGATCACACCTTTCATGCTCGCGACGAAACAATCGCGGTCTCCGAAATCCGTGAGCAGCGTCACGACCGAGATCGCCTGCGGCATCTCACACGTCCTCGAACCGGATCTCGAGTACCTCGTATTCGACGACCCGGACCGGGGTCGTCACCTCGACCAGTTCTCCCACTCGCTTCCCGATCAGCGCGCGCCCGACCGGCGATTGTACCGAAATCTTTCCGTCCTTCAGATCGGCCTCATCCTGGCCGACCAGCATGTATTGCTTCTTCTGTTGGGATCCCTGCTCGACGACCACCACCGTCGCGCCGAACACGATGGTCTCGCTCGTGCGTCCCGAAATCTCCACGATGCGCGCATCGGCCAGCTTGCGCTCGATCTCCGCGATCCGAGCTTCGATGAACCCCTGTCGCTCTTTTGCGGCATCGTATTCGGCATTCTCACTTAAATCTCCGTGTCCGCGCGCCTCGGCGATGGCTTCGATCACCTTCGGTCGTTCGACCTTCCGCAATCGGTCCAGTTCCGCCTTGAGCGCTTCGTACCCTTTCTTGGTGATCGGTGTCGGCATAACGGTCCTACATCCCTAGTTCGTGGTATGATGGTATTCCTGCAGAGAACAAATCGCCAACGGCCGCTGGATCTCCGCCTCGATCCCCATGACCGCCGCCAGTGCGCCCCGCATGGTCGTGAAGTACGGGACCCCCCGATGCAGCGCCTCGCGGCGGATCGACAAGGAATCGGCCTTGGCGGACACGCTTCCAACGGTGTTGACCACCAAGCTGATTTCCCCGTTCTTAATGTGATCGACGATGTGCGGCCGTCCTTCATGGACCTTGTTGACGGTCTGGACGTCAAGGCCTCGCTCACGGAGAAACCGGGCCGTGCCGTCCGTCGCTTCAAGCCGGAACCCGAGCATCAACAGTCGGCTCGCCACTTCCAGCAGCAGACGGCGGTCGCGCTGCGTGACACTCAGAAATGCCGTGCCCTGTCGCGGCAGCGGCGCGTTGGCTGCACTCTGCGACTTGGCGAAGGCCCATCCAAAGTCCGCATCGATCCCCATGACTTCGCCGGTGGACTTCATCTCAGGTCCCAGCAAGACATCGACCCCCGCGAACTTACTGAAGGGAAAGACGGCTTCCTTGACCGACACATAGCCGGGCGTACGCGCCGCAGTGAAACCAAGATCCTCAAGCGTCCTCCCGACCATGAGTTTCATCGCAAGCTTCGCCAAGGGTACCCCGATGGCCTTGCTCACGAACGGCACGGTCCGTGAGGCACGCGGGTTCACCTCAAGGACGTACACTTGATCGCCCTTCACCGCAAACTGCGCGTTCATGAGTCCGACCACGCCCAGCTCCAGCGCCAAGGCCGTCATTTGCCGTTCGATCTCTGCAACCACCGACGACGGCAAGGTATAGGGCGGCAGAGAACAGGCGGAGTCGCCCGAATGGACGCCGGCTTCTTCGATATGTTCCATGATGCCAGCCACCACCACCCTGGTACCGTCGGAGATGGCGTCCGCGTCGACCTCGATGGCGTCGTCGAGGTACTTGTCGATCAGCACCGGATGGCTCCCGGACGACTGCACAGCCGACGTCATGTAGGTCAGGAGGCCTGCCTCATCATAGACGATCTGCATGGCTCGCCCCCCCAGCACATACGAGGGACGCACCATCACCGGATAGCCGATCCGTTGAGCCACCCGGAGCGCTTCGTCCGCCGACCGGGCCATCCCGCTGTCCGCCTGTTTGAGACCGAGCTTCATCAGCAGATCTCGAAACCGCTCCCGGTCTTCGGCGCGATCGATCGCATCAGGACCGGTACCGAGAATCTGCACGCCGGCACGAGCCAGCGGCACCGACAGCTTGAGCGGGGTCTGGCCGCCGAACTGCACCACGATGCCCATGGGCCGTTCTCGTTCCACGATGTTCAACACATCCTCTTCGGTCAGCGGCTCAAAATACAGCCGGTCCGAGGTGTCGTAATCCGTACTGACGGTCTCCGGATTACAGTTGACCATGATCGTCTGTACGCCTTCTTCCCGCAAGGCCATGGCGGCATGCACGCAACAGTAGTCGAATTCGATTCCCTGCCCGATTCGATTGGGACCGCCGCCGAGAATCATGACCTTTCGTCCGTCCGTCGGCCGCGCCTCGCATTCCTGTCCGTAGGTCGAGTAGAGATACGGCGTATGGGCCTCGAACTCGGCGGCGCATGTATCCACTCGCTTGTACACCACACGACGACCCGACACGACCTCCATCTGGCTCGTACGCACGGCCCGCACAAGGGCGGCGTTGACTCCCACCAGCGTGGCGATACGCTCGTCGGCGAAACCCTGCTCCTTCGCCATCGCCAAATGCTCGATGGCCGCCCTTGAAAGATGCGACGCGGCCGACGCCGTCGCCTCGACGGCGGCCCAGGATGCGGCATCCTGCACTAGTACGCCCTCGAAGCCGATGAGGCCTCCAAGTTGATCCAGGAACCATGGATCGATCTGAGTCAGTGCGAACAATTCCTCCGCGCTCATTCCCAATCGCAGGCCATCCGCCACCCGCCACAGGCGGTCAGGATGCGGCGTCCGCAGGGACGCCACCACTTGCTCTTTGGCCGTCGCCCGATCCAGGCCGGGCGGCAGGCCCCGATCCCATCCATAGCGCGAGACCAACCCGTAGCGATCCACCTCGAGAGAGCGCACCGCCTTGAGCATCGCTTCGCGAAAGGTCCGCCCGATCGCCATCGCTTCTCCGACCGATTTCATCTGCGTGGTCAACGTCGGATCGGCGCCCGGAAACTTCTGAAACGCGAACCGCGGAATCTTCACGACGACATAATCAATCGTCGGTTCGAAGGAGGCCTTGGTGACCGTCGTGATGTCGTTCGTAATTTCGTCCAACGTATAGCCGACGGCGAGCTTCGCCGCAATCTTCGCGATCGGGAACCCAGTGGCCTTGGACGCCAGCGCGGAGCTTCGCGACACGCGAGGGTTCATCTCGATGACGACGAGTTCGCCGTTCTGCGGATTGACACCGAACTGGATATTGGACCCGCCGGTATCCACCCCGATTTCCCGGATGATCCGCACGGCCGCGTCCCGCATCCGCTGATATTCCTTGTCTGTGAGCGTCATCGCGGGAGCCACCGTGATGCTGTCGCCGGTGTGGACGCCCATCGGGTCGAAATTCTCGATCGGGCACACGATCACGACGTTATCCTTAAGGTCGCGCATCACCTCAAGCTCATACTCCTTCCACCCGATCACGGACTGCTCGACCAACACTTCACCCACCGGGCTCATCGCCAGCCCCCAGTCCACCACCCGCTCGAACTCCTCCCGGTTGTAGGCGATGTTTCCGCCGGTTCCTCCCAATGTAAAGGAGGGGCGGACGATCGCGGGAAAGCCGACCTCGGTCAGGATCTGAAACGCCTGGTCGCGAGACTTGGCAACCCCGCTCGTGGGGGTTGCCAGTCCGATCCGTCGCATCGCCTGCTTGAACGCATCGCGGTCCTCGGCTTTGTGAATCGCCTCAGCCGAAGCCCCAATTAGACGGACTCCGTACCGCGTCAGCACGCCGGAGCGGACGAGTTCCATCGTGACATTGAGTGCGGTTTGGCCTCCCATCGTCGGCAACAACGCATCCGGCCGCTCGCGTTCGATCACCTGAGCCACCACCGGGGGGGTGATGGGCTCCACATAGGTCCGATCGGCCAGTTCCGGGTCCGTCATGATCGTGGCCGGATTACTGTTGATCAGGACTACGCGATAGCCCTCCTCCCGCAGGGCCTTACAGGCCTGCGTGCCGGAATAGTCGAATTCGCAGGCCTGGCCGATGATGATCGGGCCGGAGCCGATCAGAAGGACGGTTTTGATGTCGGTTCGTCTAGGCACGAGCGGGTCTCCTCATCAAACGATTCATCCGTAGTGCGGCGGCGATGTGATAATTGGCGGCAACTTGATCGGCTCGGACGGAAGCGGCTCGCCTCCGTCCGGCCGGTAATGCCGGAGCGCGTCCGGCATCCAGGCTTCGATCTGGTTCATGCGGGTGACGTCCGACGGGTGCGTGGACAAAAACTCAGGGATTGCCGCTGCGGACCGAAAACAAAGTTTGTCGATCATGTTGCGAGGGCACCCGCTCATCCGTTCCCAGAAGGGTAGCGCCTCGCGCGGATCGTACCCGGCCTGTGCCATCAGTCTCAGCCCGATATAGTCCGCTTCGGATTCCTGCTTGCGGTTGAACGGCAGGGACACACCTACCCCGTAGGCGCTCTGGAGTCCGATCATGGCACCCGGCGGAACCGCGCCCGTCGCTGCGGCGGCGATTGTCCCGAGCGCTGCGATCTGCTCCAAGACGCCCCGGCTCATCCGTTCAGCTCCGTGTCGTTGTAGCGCATGGGCGACTTCATGCCCCATGACGGTAGCCAGCCCCTCTTCCGACTGCGTGTACTTAAGCAGTCCCGTGAAGACCGCCACCTTGCCGCCAGGCAGACAGAATGCGTTCACGATCCGGTCCTCTTGAATAACCGCGAATTCCCAATGGTACTCCGGCTTGTTGGCAACCTTCGCGATCCGCTCCCCGACCCGATGGATCAGCTCGTTCTTCTCTACATTGGGACTCAGCGGCGCTCCCCGCAGCACGTCGCGGAAGGCGGCCGTACCCATTGCTATTTCCTTCTCCTCGGAAATGAATATCAGTTGATCGCGCGCCGTGCCCGGAGCTTTATAACAACTCTGTAGGCCGCCAAGTGAAACCCCGGCGGCGCAGCAGGCCGCCGTCCGGGCGAGCAGCCCGAGCATGGCGCGCCGATTCAGCGGAGTAGTCAACCACGACGCCAGTCTGGGCTCGGTTTCCATTGCTCCGCTGTCACCTCTCGGGACGCCATCCCCGGGCCGAACGATTCTCTCGCCGCTCGGCCTTGACGCTCGTCCGGCTCACGTGGATGCAAGTCAACGGGTCGCTTCCGGCGGCTCCGACCCAGCGACCTTCGCCTACATTATTCATGCTGGTTCGTGACGAAAGCGCCGAGACGCCAAGCATTGGACCCATTGCAGGGAAAAGCGCAATGGGTACCCTCCCGAGGAGCGAGCCTGCCCGCTTGGGGTTCAAGAACTCGCTCCGGAGCTCGTCGCAGCCGGAGCGCCCAATGCTCCTTGGCGACGATGGGTCGCACGGCTATGGCAGTAGAGGCATTCATGAATCATGTGGGTCAGGGCATCCAGAGATACATAAATTGCGGCGTCCCGCCGCGTACCAAGGCAAAAAGGTCCAACGAAGGAAAGGTCGGCCACGCCCCCGGGTCACCGGACAAACGAGAATAGATATTGTTCCGATACTCCCCCGGCCGGCGATAGGTGACCACTCGAACGTTCGAAACCTTGGCCTGTTTCTTGGCGAGATCCACCGCATCGTCGAGATACCCGATCGCATCGATCAAACCCGCCTCTTTCGCCTGCTCACCCGTGTAAATCCGTCCGTCCGCCAACTTGCGGATCTGCTCCGCGGAAAGATTCGGCCGGCCCTCCTGAATCACAGTGAGAAATCGGTGATAAAGCTGATCGATCACGCCCTGAAATATCTCACGCTCCTCGGGACTCATGGCGCGGAACGGAGAGCCCATGTCCTTGCGCGGTCCCGACGTCACGGCATTGGCCTCCACCCCGACCTTTTCCAGCAGACCGCGGGCATTGACCGTCAACATGATCACGCCTAAACTCCCCGTGACCGACGAAGGGTGCGCCATGATGGTATCGGCGGCGGCCGCTATGTAATACCCTCCAGAGGCGCCCACATCCACAATCGAGGCCACAACCGGCACTTTCTTTTTCCGCTTAAAGCTAAGGATCTCGTGATAGAGGATGTCCGAAGCCGTGACCGTCCCGCCTGGACTGTTGATGCGCAGGAGCAGGCCTTTTATCCGGTCGTCCTTTGCCGCCAACTCCAGTTGCTCCTTCAGCTCCGCGAGCATGCTTGGCTGGCTGATGAAGCCTTCCTTCTCTTGCGAGCTGATCACGCCGGAGAGATCCACCAGGAGAATTTTATCCTTGCCCGTTCCGCTTAAGACTTCTTCCTTCAACGGTCCCGGACCGGGAGGCAGATTGATTGTCACGCACCCCGCCAACGACGCGAACCAGACCACCAACACGATCGGTACGAACAGACTCCTAGCCATGGTGCTTCTCCATCATCTGAGTGAATTCCTGAAACAGGTAGGCGGAGTCGTGCGGACCAGGCGAGGCCTCCGGATGGTATTGAACCGAAAAAACCGGCTGATCCAGTCCGACCAACCCCTCGACAGAGTCGTCGTTTAAACTGCAATGGCTGATCTGAACCCGTCCCAACGCCGTATCTACGACGCTCGCAAGGTCCTGCGCCACCGCCCCCGGCGCCTGCACTGCAAAATTATGGTTTTGAGAGGTGATTTCAACCGTGCGGGTCCGCAGGTCCATGACCGGATGATTGGCTCCGTGATGGCCGAATTTCAGCTTGTAGGTTCTCAACCCCATCGCTAATCCGACCAGTTGGTGGCCAAGGCAGATGCCCATCAGAGGCCGTCGCCCGATCAATGCTTTGACCGCTGCGCTCGCATAGGGAACGCCTTCCGGATCGCCCGGTCCGTTGGAGAGCACCACCCCGTCCGGATTCAATTGCAATACCTCCGCCGCCGGCGTCGCGGCCGGCACGACCGTCACGGCACAGCCGACATCGACCAACCGGCGCAAAATGTTTTGCTTGACACCGAAATCATAGACCACCACCCGATATCGGCCCGTTCGAGTTGACTTCGTGCGTAGCGTCTGACCTCGCGCGCCTCCCTCCAGCTCATCCGGGAGCCAAGGATCGGACCCCTCGATCCATTCGTAGGCGCGATCGCATGTGACTTCCTTGACCAGGTCGCGTCCCACGATATTTAGGGCGGAACGGGCCTTCGCAACAAGTCGCTGTGCATCAAGCTCAAGATGGGAGATAACCGCCTGCTGCGCCCCCTGCTCTCGCAAATGCCTCGTGAGGGCCCGCGTATCGATGCCCTGAATGCCGACGACGCGCGCCTCACGCAGGTACGCATCCAGCGACTGGTGGCTGCGCCAATTGCTCGGCTGGCGGCTGCCTTCCGTCACCACAAATCCCTCCGTCCAGACTCTGCGAGATTCCGCGTCCTCTCTGACAACGCCATAATTTCCGATATGGGGACAGGTCATTGTGACGATCTGTCCTTTATAAGAGGGATCCGTCAGAATCTCCTGATACCCGGTCATGGCCGTGTTGAAGACGACTTCGCCGATCGTCTCCCCTTCGTGTCCGAGCGCCAGTCCTCGAAAGACCGTTCCATCCGCTAACGCCAACATGGCCTGTTTCATAACGCCACCGTCATCGTCGATGAGGGCCGTCCCGCCGGATTCGCCGCCGACAACCATGTCCGAACTTTGACGACCATCAGCGCTACCCCTGCACTCAAATTCACCAGGTAGAGGGGACGCGCGATCGTATGAGTCATGAAAAAGAAGGAGTCCCAGGCCGATTTTCGCGCGGCCTCGTCCTTCGCCGTAAAGGCCTGTTCTTGGAGCGCCATCGCGGCCGGATGGAGCCACAGGCCTATGAGGAGCGCGAGCACGATCATCCCGAGCGTCAAGATCACCTCCGCCTTTCCCGGAGCCAGCAATGGCTCCCCCATCCCCCGATTGAGTCGAATTCGCCCACCTGTCGCCACACCAAGGCACAACAGGCACACCAGCGTGGCCCAACTGTAGCCGCTGAAGACCCTGGTCAGAAATCGACCACCCGGTTCCGTGCCCCCGAACGAATTGAACACCGCGGGGATCACATCTGCAATGATAATGATGAGACCGCCGGTCCAAACGGCCAATGAGAGCATTTCCACCGTGGCACAGAGCACCACCAGTCGCCACCGCGGCGGTGTCCATGCCTCAGGGGTCATCCCGCAGCCCAGACCCTACGCCCGCCGACGATCGTTTCACGCACCCGTCCCTTGACCTTCCAGCCGGCAAACGGCGTGTTCCGACTTTTTGAATTGGACCGACTCACGTCCACCTCCCAGACTTCGTTCGGATCCACGATCGTCAAGTCCGCATCCGCACCTGGCGCCAGGGTGCCCTTTCGCAATCCGAATACGCGTGCCGGCTCGACGGTCAACTTGGCGATCGCCTGCTCCAGCGATAACACCCCTTCCTCCACCATGGCCATGGTCAGCGGAAATGCGGTCTCCAATCCAATGACACCGAAGGGCGCGTCCACAAATTCAAGCTGCTTCTCGTGAGCCGCGTGTGGCGCATGGTCGGTCGCGATGACGTCGATCGTGCCGTCCCGCAGACCGACCTTGATCGCCTGTACGTCGTTCCAGGTCCGCAGAGGTGGGTTCATCTTGGCATGGGTATCGTAGCCGCGCACGGCCTCTTCAGTCAGGGTGAAGTGATGCGGGCAGGCCTCGGCCGTCACCTTCACGCCGCGTTGCTTGGCGTCCCGCACCAGTCGCACCGAACCGACCGTGCTCACATGAGGTAGGTGCAGCCGCGCACCGGTCAGCTCGGCCAGCATGATATTGCGTGCGACCATCACCTCCTCGGCTGCGGCCGGAATGCCCGGCAATCCGAGTTCGGTCGAGACCACCCCCTCGTTCATACAGCCGCCGTCGACGAGCGCCGTATCTTCGCAGTGATCCACGACCGGGCAATCGAACGCCCGCGCATATTCCATGGCCCGCCGCATCACCGCGCTGTTGGTCACGGGCTTGCCATCGTCCGAGATGGCGACACATCCGGCCGCGCGAAGTTCCCCGATTTCGGCCAACTCCAGCCCCTCCGAGCCCTTGGTGATGGCGCCGATCGGAAATACGTTGGCCATGCCCGCAGCGCGCGCCCGATCCAGGATGAATTCCGTGACGGATTGGCTGTCGTTCACCGGTTTCGTGTTCGGCATACAGCAGACCGTCGTGAACCCTCCCGCGACAGCGGCCGCCGCTCCGCTCTGAATGGATTCTTTGTACTCGTACCCCGGTTCGCGAAAGTGGACATGCAGATCGACAAAGCCGGGCACAACCAGCTTGCCGGCGGCTTCCACCACGACCAACTCCTCTGATGAGGCGGCCGACTGTCGGCGGAATTGATCGTCCACGGGGAGAATGGCGGCGATCACGCCCTTCTCGATCAGCACATCGGCTCTCCCATGGAACCGTCCCGGGTCGAGCACCGTCCCTCCCTTGATCAACAGTGCCATACGGCTCTCGCTCTCTTCTCGCTTGTCATATTGATCCGCGTGCTCCACTCGCCATTATTCACCGCCCGACAATAAATAGAGAATGGCCATCCGCACCGCCACCCCATTGGAGACTTGATCGAGAATCACGGACGAAAGGCTGTCGGCCACGTCCGAAGCGATCTCTACGCCCCGGTTGATCGGCCCCGGATGCATGACCATGACCTCGGGAGCCGCCAGCTTCAACCGCTCCGCGGTCAGGCCGTACAGTTTTGAATATTCGCGGATCGTCGGGAACAGGCCGCGCCCCTGCCGTTCAAGCTGAAGCCGCAGCATCATCACGACATGCACATCCTTTAACGCATCCTCGAAGCAGTAGTACACCGTGGGGCCGAGCCGCTCGATTCCCGGCGGGATCATCGTCGGCGGGCCGACCACCCGTACCTCCGCCCCGAGTTTGATGAGCGCATGGATATTTGAGCGGGCCACCCGGCTATGGGTGATGTCGCCCACCACCGCCACCTTGAGTCCTTTGAAATCGAGCTTGCGCTCACGCATCGTGTAGAGATCCAGCAATGCCTGCGTGGGGTGCTCGTGCCACCCGTCGCCGGCATTGATCACGGACGACCTCACACCGCTCGCCAGACGCTCAGCAGCCCCGGCCGATGGGTGTCGCAACACAATGATGTCGGCCTGCATCGCTTCGATGTTACGGGCGGTATCGAGCAGGGTCTCTCCCTTCACGACGCTGCTCGATGAAGGCGAGAAGTTAATCACGTCCGCGCTGAGCCGCTTCGCGGCCAACTCGAACGACGTGCGCGTCCTGGTGCTGGGTTCGAAGAAGAGGTTGACGACGGTCTTGCCTCGCAGCGCCGGCACTTTCTTGATCTCGCGCCCGCTGACCTCTTTGAAGGAATCCGCCGTATCGAGCACCCTCCGAATGTCGTCGGCCGACAATGAGGTCAAGCTGACCAGATCCTTCTGCTTGAGACTCATGGGGCGCCTCCTCCGGAATTCCTGCGAAGCACCACCCGATCATCCTCTCCCTCTTCCTCCAGAAAGACCTGCACCTCTTCGTCTCGGGCGGTAGGAATGTTCTTGCCGATGTAATTGGCCCGAATCGGCAACTGGCGATGCCCGCGGTCGACCAGCACGGCCAGCTGAATTTCTTCCGGCCGTCCGAGATCGATCAGACCATCCATCGCCGCCCGAATCGTCCGCCCCGTGAACAAGACGTCATCGACCAACACCACCCGCATGTCGGTGATGTTGAACGCGATCGAGGTCTTGCGGATCGTCGGGGTCCCCTTGCGCATTCCGAGATCGTCCCGATAAAGCGTGATATCCAGCTCGCCACTCGGCAGTTGGACCCGCTCGATTTCCTGAATCCGCTTTACCAGCCGATGGGCTAGGTAGACGCCCCGCGTGCGAATGCCGACCAGCGCGAGGTGCTCGGTTCCCTTGTTGCGTTCCAGAATCTCGTGCGCCACCCTGGTGAGCGCCCTGGCAATTTCGCTGTGATCCATCACCAGCTTTTCGTCGTGCCGCTGGTTCGGGTTTGCCTGGCTTGCCTCAGACATAAAAAAACCTTCCCACCCTGCGTTGCCGGGCAAGAAGGTCCTCACTCGTCACGTGGCGCACCCACGCGCCACTCTGTTCGATCACGATCGACTAACTCCTTGCCCACCTCACAGGATGAGCATTAAAGGCTGTTTCAACTTACCGAGTCCGTCCCGCCGTGTCAAGGTTGGCGAGGAGCACCTCACCGACGGCATGAGATCGACGGGATGCCTCGCTTGACCGCCTGATCGCCGCCCGCGATTCCTTCCAGGAGTCGGACCTACCCTTGGCCCAACAGGTACAGGGTCAGGCCCGCCTTGATCCTCGCCTTGGTTAAGATGCTCTGATGCATCCGGAAGGAAGGCATTTCCGCCACCTTCCATTGCCCGGCCACACGCAACCCGACCCCTCGAAGCCTGTCCTCCGGCATCTGAGGTCCAAGCAGAAATGCCAGTCCTCTCGGGGCCAACGCCGTTGCGAATCGAGACAGGGACCGGAAAAGCTCGTCGGGCTGGTCATACTGGGCAACGGGCACTGCGTCGTAGATTAGGTCGTACTTCCCCTGGTAGGCCCGGTCAAGATGAGGTTCGGCCGGATACAGGCGGATGGAGGCGAGCTCCGCCGACCGCCCTTCCCTCGCTCGGTGGGTGCAGAGGGATTGAGCTTGTCGTTGAATGTGCGCGGGATGACGGAAGAGCACGAGAGCGTTATTTGCTCGCCCCATGGACAGCAGCGAGGTCAGGCCTGCATCCATATTATGGATCAGGACGGTCTTCGCCCGGTCGATCATCATGCGCAAGGAGGTTTCCTGTTCAAGCAGATCGGTCAGATAATCAACTACAAAGGCCTGGGTGCCCATTTCATCGATCTCCCGCTCATCCTCCGGATAGAGGAGCACAGCCCCGAAGGCCTCCACCGGCGAGACCGGCGGTACACCCTCGACAAACAGATCTCGCCAACCCGGCCCAGCCACAGATTTCAACGGAACCGTGGAATCCTTGATAGTTCCCCAAGAGCTCGGCCAAGATAGCCTCATCTCATGGGTTCCATCCTTGAGAATCAGTTCACCGGTTTCCACCTGTAGCCCACGGCCTCCCGGTGCAAAACCCTTGGCATCCGGCATCATGTAGGAGAGTCCCGATGGATCGTCGGCCAGGGTCGCCTTGACCACCTGCATCTCTCGGACGGTCACGCAGAGGTGGTGGCTCAGATCGTAGTAGCGACGCAACGGCCTGGGATGGGGCCTCCAGGTCACTTCGTGGGAGCGCGGCGGGTCCATGAACGACGCAAAGGGATCAGCTTCCTGCGTCTCCTGCGCGGTAAAAAACCCGCTGAACAGCTTATAGGCCGCCTCCGACGGATAGGTGGGTATCCCACGATAGCGGAGCAGCCGATCGCCGGTCGGACACTGGTCATCGTACAGCTCGCGGATCAGCTCCAGCACAGCCGAGCCGGTACCCGGCACGAGTGACTGAAACAGCTCGACAACCGGGAGAAAATCAATCCGGTCCCAATGCATGGCCCCCATGCAGGCCATGAAGTGCGCCCCATCGAACCGGCCCTCCTCAAGCAGATAGAAGGCATCCTTCCGATGACGAATCGTGGCGAGGCCCCGGGTATCGATGCGCAGGTCATCGTCCGTATAAAAGAACTGGATTTCGCTCAATGGCACCTGCAAGGCCTGCGCGGCCATTTGCCGGAGAGCATCGGGGTGAATGCGTTGCCAGCCCGGCTTGCGGGACAGATCCAAGGTGGTGCTGGTAACCAGGCCGCTCGGCAGAAGTCCCACCCACTGGCCCCAATCGAGCCAGACACGCGCCCTCTGTAACCGTATCGAACCGCCCTCAGCCGGTTCCCACTCGCATTCGTGCAAGGGTTGGCCGTCCGGATCGGCATAAAGTACCCGCCGGCCATGCTGTCCGTAGAACACGAGATGACCGGAAGGTTGTTGCACCGCCCGCCCGCCGGCCTGTTCAAGATTGACGGCGTAGGGAAGGTTGGAAGAGAAAACGAACGCGCCAGACCGGCCGAGTAGCGTCTGTATGCGGGCGTCGTGGACCATCTACTCGCGAATTTGCCCGCTCCCCATTACGATGAATTTGGAACAGGTGAGAGCTTCCAGCCCCATGGGACCGCGCGCGTGGATCCGGGACGTGCTGATGCCGATTTCCGCCCCCAGCCCGAATTGATACCCGTCATTCAACCTGGTCGAGGCGTTCACCAACACGGCGCTCGCATCGACTTCGCGCAAAAACCGCATGGCCCGTGGATAGTCGTTCGTGACGATCGCCTCCGTATGGCGTGATCCGAATTTTGCGATATGGTCCAGGGCTTCGTCCAGGTGCTTGACGATCCGGACGGCCAAGATACGCGACAGAAACTCCTTGCCGAAATCATCCTCGGCCGCGGGCTTGACATCCGGACACACTTGCAACGTCTTGGGACAGCCGCGCACCTCCACTCCGGCCTCGCGTAGCTTGTTGATGAGGACCGGCAAGAATGTGCGAGCGACCGTCTGGTTCACAAGCAACCCCTCCATGGCATTGCAGGTCGAGGGCCGTTGCACCTTCGCGTTCAGACAGATGGCCTCGGCCATCGCCAGATCGGCATCCTGGTCCACATAGGTATGGCACACGCCTTCGTCATGCTTAAGAACCGGGATGGTGGCATGTTCGACCACCGTCTTCATCAGGGACGGCCCGCCGCGCGGGATAATGAGATCCACGTCGCGATCCTGCTTGAGCAATTCCTGCACCACTTCCCGATCGGGTCGATCGACGAAGGAAATCGCCCCGTGCGGAAGGCCCTGCGTCTCGCCGGTTTCCGACAGAATCTTCGCCAGGATCCGATTGGTATGAATCGCATCCGAGCCGCCGCGCAGCACACACACATTTCCGGATTTCAGGCACAGAACGGCCGAGTCGACCGTGACATTGGGGCGCGATTCATAAATGATGCCGATGACCCCGATCGGAACACGGACCTGCCCGACCTGCATGCCGTTGGGACGAGTCCACATCTTCGGCATCGATCCCAGCGGATCGGGCAAGGTCG
The DNA here is from genome assembly GCA_040981105.1 of Nitrospiraceae bacterium. GTDB lineage: Bacteria > Nitrospirota > Nitrospiria > Nitrospirales > Nitrospiraceae > Nitrospira_G. The sequence continues at coordinate 75,185 of JANRMO010000007.1, read as the reverse complement.
CCACCTCCCGGACCCCGCGAGCCATCTCGATGATCCGCTCAGAGGTCAGTTTCAACCGGTCGGCTGAAGCCTGTTTATCCGGGTCGTCCCCGTACACCGCCAGATCCTTCTCGTTTGCTGATAAAATTTCCTCGACCTTGGTTTCGAGCGCCTCTGCCATGGCCAAGAGAGCCTGGTTCTTCACCTGCGTGGACATCGAGACCAGCTTCAATGCAGCCGAGCGAGCTCGGGTGACCAACACTCGCACATATTCGGGAATCGACAGTTCCGGTTTCGCCTCCTGTTGAGATACCTCGGCGCTGACCGTCGAAGCCTGTGAGGTGATCCGTTCCGAGTCTGGTTGTTGTTGTTCGTCCTGATCCGGCATGTGTGTCAGGGCTCCTCTCATACCGCACCATTCATGCCACAAAGAGCAGCAGAATACCGTGGCATTTGAAAACGGGTCAAGAGCGGCGGGCGCGTTGCACGAGAGGTCGGTGCATCGGCGGGATCAGACAGCAGCCTTCGGCCAACACGTGATGAGGCTAATTGACAGGAACGGCGGCGGTCTCAGCCGGCGAGGCGAGGGGTGCATCGGTCGATTGATCGCCCGATTGAGGTTGACCAGGTTCTTCGTTCGGTTGGTCGGTGGAATCGGAGGAAAATCCCCCCAAGGCGCCAGCGGCAGCCTGACCTGTGGCGAACGGACTGGTTCCGGGCGCAACGGCGCCCGCCGGCGGTCCCAACTGCGGGCCGGTCGCCGGCGGCATCGAGCCGGTGGGAACCATGCCCATCGGATTCAGCACATTTACGCTGGACTGATTGGGATGTTGAAAGACCCAATCTCGATACCGCTTCATCCCATCGAAGTGCCGAACGGCCGGCGGGAACTCATGTTGCTTCAGCGGCTTTTTTATGCTTCGGCTCCGGACCCCCATGATGCCGCCGGTCGGCGACCGAATCAGATCCCAGGTTCTTGCTGTGATCGGGTCGCGATAGACCTTTCGAAGAAAGGGCCGGGGCGGCCTGGTCAGATCCTCCAGCGAGGCCGGATAGATCTCGCCGGGCATCACTCGCCCGCCCTTCCTCGATGCGGAATACGCGGCTATCGCCTGCTGAATTTCAATCCCTCGCGCCAGCAGGTCCTCCTCCTGCCCGCGCCGGATCACGGTTTTCCAGGGCTCGGCCGCGGTGGCCATCGCCACACCGATCACCACGATCGAGAACATCAACGTGAGGTAGGTGAACCCCTGCTGCGAGGAGATGCGCGATATCTCGACTCGTGCCACCGGCTCACTCCGTCGGAATCACATCCACCAGAGGGAGCGTTCGTTCAATCCGGCCTGGCACCTCCAGCAGCGTGACATGATTCGGCTCAATCGCCTTCACGATGAGATGGTCGCCGAGCCGAGCGCCGGATGCCGCGACGTGTAGGTCGTCTTCGAGGGCCAGCACGGCCAGGAAGTGATTGGGGCGGTCGGTCCCCATAACGACATAGCCGAGATAACGCCACGCAGAACCACCTGGAGAGGAGTGCTGCGTCGGTTCCGGTCGCGGGACAATTTCAGCCGCATCGGACATCGCCTGGCCGGCCGTCATCGAAGGCGCCGTGACGCCTCCTCCGGCGAGCGGAGAGGCGAAGATATTTTTCGGTGGCGCGAAGCCTTCCTCACGTTGGCTGCGCGTCGCCTCGAATTGAGCCAGGTTGACGCGGAGCCCGCGTTGCGCCGAGGAGTCTCGCTCGCCTCTCCTGCCCATCGGATCTGCCGCAGGCCCGGAGACGTTGACGAGCGGAGCGCGTTGCGGCTCATCGGAAAGACCGAAGACTCCCCAGGCGACGAGCACCCAGAGGCTCAGCAAGGCACCCAGCAGACGAATGCGCATTCGTTCGTTCATGATGGAGATCGGGATGGATCTCGGTCCTCCTCTCGACCTGTCCGCAAGTAGGTGACGATCCGCATATTGAAGGTCACGGCATGCTCTTGAGCTCGGGCCCCCGCGACCTGAAGATCTTCAATCAGCAACAACTCCTGCGCCGTCTCCAGGTTATAGATGAACCGCCGCAGATCTTCGTATCGTCCACTGACGGCCCCTTGCAGCACCGCCTTCCGGACCAGCACGATGTCGGTTTTCTCCACTTGATAGGACAGGCCTGGTACCCGCACTCGTTGGATACGCGCCTGTTCGGTCAATCCGAGCGCCAAGGGGGCAAAGTCTCGCTGCTCTGGCAACCGCGCCAGCACCCGCGCCATGTCCTTGCGCGCCTGCTTGGCATCGACGTGCCGGCTGAGCTGTTGCCGCGCCGATCGTCGCTCCTGCTCCAGGGCCGACCGTTCCTCCCGCAGCCGATCCAAGAGCCCCAAATTGAGTCCACACCAGATGGCGAGCAGCAAGCCTACCAACCCCACCCAAGGCACCAGCAACGCATGGGGGTGATAGAATAACCTGGTCCAGAGGTCAGGTGGCGCGGCGTTTCGCATGGCCTCGGTACTGAATCTGGACGTGAAACTCTACCAATCCATCCTCTCGAATCTGGTGCTGGATCAACACCGGATCGCGAAACGTAGGGTGGTCCTGCAGGGCGGTCAGAAAACTCGTGGCATCTTCGAAAGTCACGGCGGACCCGGAGAGCCGGATCGCGGCGCTGACCGGATCGAGCCGAATGGACGAAATTCCGACCCTCGACGGCACGGTCTTTTCCAACTCACCCAAGAAAGCGGTCCAGGAAAACTCCCGCTGCTCGACCAGACTGTTGATGAAGGCCACTTCGGCGGGAAGCCGTTGGAGAGCGGTGTCGGTCAGATCGACGCCTTCACGCCGCGCCGTCTCTGACAATTGCCGGTCCTGCTCCTGCAATCGGACGACCGACGCCCGCAAGTCGATCAGATCTCGGTAGAGGTGATAGCCGTCCACCAGATCCCAGGCGATGAAGCCCGCCAACGCACAAGCCGCCCCGATCAAGCCCCAGCGGACCGGGAGGACTGCGGGATGCATAAAGGAACTCAGGTTGATTCGAAACAAGAGCGGCTGGGCCGTGAATTCCAGGATTGCCTTCCGGAGCCCGGTCATGGTTGAGATCCTCCGTCGCAGCATGCCGGACATCCTGTTCAAGAGACGCTCGCGATCGCGGCCATGGCCCCTGTCGACAGGGCTTTCCGTTTTATCCGCCATCGTCGCGGCGCACACAGCGTCCAATCAAAGGGAACGACCTCAACGGATAGCCGCTCATCGAGGTGTCCTTGGAATGATTCAGGGAGTTCATCCGCCACGACGACGAGCCGTGACGGTCGGCCTGGCACTCCCTGTTCGTCATAGAGACGCAACGAAGCCTCGCACTGGCCGACGATCCACTCGAGCTGGTCGGCACCAGCGAGGCGATTGGGACCGCCGGCCTGTGTCGGTCCCAACACCTTCGATCTGGTGAATGTCGGCTGGCCCCGGTGAAAGGCCATAAGCGTGAAGGTGCGGTCCAGCAGGCTCAGCCATAGGAAATCAGGGACATCACGCGCTGGTTTCGCCTGTTGTTCCGAGGCCAGCCAGACATTGCAGAGTTGGAGACTCGTCGTGGTGATCTCGATCGGCACCAGCCCGACAGCCTGACAGAGGGCTTCATACTGGTGACGCACGACGTCTTGGACCGCAACGGCCAAAACGGTTGCGCCCTGTCCCTGCGACTTGGGATCGAGGGACGGCAACAGTTGATGACACACCTTGGCGCCGCTGAGGGGGAAGAGATGCTCTTGGCCGAATCGCCATCGAATCAGCGCGTCGCGCTCGCTTGACTTCGTCGGGAGGCGGTCGAGCCGGAACACGGCAGTCCGAACGCAGAGGTCCGGCAACAGCAATGTGACGGGACGCGGGACCCGTGAGAAGCGGTCCCCGCCGAGGACCTTCGCCGGTCTTGGGGGAGCCATCATCTCTCGCAGTGCGGTTTCCACGGCCGCCTCGTCGACCAGATTCGGGTCCATCGGTGAGAGGCGGATCTGACCGGGCGTCAATGGACGCACGGAGCATCGGCTGGGAATCCGGCGACCCCATCGGCTTCGCGCATGAACCCAGACCAGTTCATCGGCACCAATCTTCAGACAGCGCTGCGGCCGTGCCCCCCACCACATATTGGCTCCTACGCAAATCGACCGGAAATCACGAACGACACCGTTCACCCTTCGACGAGGTCTTGACGCCAACGCCCTGCTACGACCGTTCAGAGAACGTCACCCGATTGATCTCCCTTAGAGTGGTCTCGCCCCTCAGGACTTTGATCAATGCCGACTGACGTAGAGTGGTCATGCCATCAGTCATGGCCCGGTAGCGTATCTCCGAGACCGGACGTCGGGCGAGCAGCATCTCCTTGATCTCATCCGTCAGGTTCAGCAGCTCGGTGAGACACTTGCGCCCTCGGTAGCCGGTTCCATGACACTCCCGACACCCGTGCCCTTGAAAGAGAATCGCATCCCGATACCGATCAAAATCCAACCCCGACTCTTCGGCGAGATCATGGTCCAGCTTGACCGGCTCTCGGCAGGTAGGGCAGATGGTCCGCACGAGCCGCTGTGCCAGCACGCAATTCAATGCGGAGATGAAGTTATACGGGTCAATGCCCATGCTCACGAACCGTCCCATCACATCGAAAACATGATTTGCGTGAACGGTGGTGAAGACCAAATGGCCGGTCAAAGCGGATTGGATGGCGATCTGGGCCGTATCGGCGTCACGGATCTCGCCGACCATGATCTTGTCCGGATCATGCCGCAGGATCGACCGCAGACCGCGGGCAAACGTCAGTCCTTTCTTTTCGTTGACCGGAATCTGCACCACCCCCGGCAATTGATATTCCACCGGATCTTCGATCGTAATCAGCTTGTCTTCCTGCGTATGCATCTCCGCGATCGCGGCATACAAGGTCGTCGTCTTGCCACTTCCCGTGGGGCCGGTCACAAGCACCATGCCGTGAGGCGCCAGAATCGCGCGTCGGAACCGCTTGAGATCTTCGGGGTTGAATCCAAGTCGGTCCAGTTTCAGCGAGGCGAGACCGGCCGTGATGGAGTCGCGGTCCAGGATGCGGATGACGACCGATTCGCCGAACACGCTCGGCAAGATCGACACGCGGAAATCCACCGTACGCCGGTCGATGCGCATGCGGAACCGTCCGTCCTGGGGCACACGGCGCTCCGCAATGTCGAGATCGGACATGACCTTGAGTCGAGAGACCAGCGGGGCATGGAGCTTGAGATCCAGTTGATCCATCGCCGGGAGGAGAATCCCGTCGATTCGAAATTTCACCAAGGTCGCCTGGTCCGTGGCCTCGATATGGATATCGCTGGCGCGCCGCTGCAACGCGCTATGGAGGATCGTGTCCATCAGTTTGACCGCGGGACTTTGGTCCTCCACGATCTGATCCGCGGTCAGGATCTCTTCGCCCCGTTCATCCTCCTTGACCAGGACCGACCGGTACTCGGCCTCCAGCTCTCGCAGCGCATGGCTGGCCCCTTCGCCCCTCCCCAACACAGCTTGAATCGAATGGCGCGGACTGACCACCAGACGAAGCGAGCGGTTCAGCAGTAGCTCCAACTCATCCAGCGCCAGCAGATTCGCCGGATCGGCCACGGCGATGGTCAGCACGCCGTCGTGCTCCGAGATCGGGATGAACGGGTACCGCTGCATCAACTTGACCGGAATAGTTTGGTAGAACTTGGGATCGATCTCGACGTCGGACAGCGCGTTGTAGGTCAGCCCATGGCGCTCGGCAGTCGCTCGGGCCAATTGCTCCTCCGTGATGAGCCCCCCAGAGACGAGCAGCGGACCGATTTCTCCCGGCTTGTCACCATGCCGTTGTAGCGCCTCGTGCGCAGCACTGTCGGTCACGGCCTGCTGGCGCACCAACACCTCGATCAATGACGGGCGGTCGAGTTTCGTCTGCATGGCAACGAGTGTTTCACCCACGCTGGATACGGTACAGACCATGGCCGGATGTATGCCGACATTTCATTGGATGCTTCCGGCCATTTGGAACACCGGTAAGTACATGATGACGACGATTCCACCGACGAGGAGCCCCATGACCAACAACAGAGCCGGTTCGATCCAAGTCGTCAACTGCGTCAACCGGACGTCCAATTCCGACTCGTAGAACTCGGCCACGTCCTTCAGCATCGTTTCGAGCGAGCCAGTTTCCTCTCCGACCGCCAGCATTTCCACGGCTAGCAAGGGAATCACGGGCGGCTGCCGCAGGGCCGCCGTCAAGCTGGATCCGTCGCGGACCTGTTCGACCGTGCGGGCAAGTCCCTCTCCAATCGATCGGTTCGAGATGGCGCTTCGGGAGATGTGTAGGGCTTCGACGAGCGGTGTGCCTCCTCCCAGAACGGTGGAGAGGGTGCGGGTCAACTGCACCGTGTAGTGCCGCCAGAGCACCGCCCCGAGGAACGGCACACGTAAGAGGAACCGATCGGCCGTCAGGCGCCCGGCCTCTGTCCGATGCCAGGCCCGTCCTGCGAGCACGGCGACGAGGAACCCGATGACGAACGTGAAGAGGTTCACCCGGAGGGTGTGAATGACGCCCAGCAGCCATTGGGTCGCCATCGGCAGCGTACGAGCTTGCTCGCCGTAGGCCGCAATAAAAGTCGGCATGACATAGGTCAACAAGAACCCGATGACGCAGACGCCCACTGCGACAAGGAAAAGCGGATAGGTGAGGGCTTTCCAGACCTTCTGCCGGAGGCCGATCATCAACTTAAGATGGCTCACATACCGCTGGAGAACCTCCGGCACGTTGCCCGCCTGTTCTCCGGCCTTCAGGGTGGCGACATAGAGTTCTGAGAAATACTCGGGGTGTCTGGCCAGAGCATCCGATGCCGAAGCGCCACCGCGAATATCTTGACGCACAGAACGGAGTGTCTCCCGAAATCCAGCCTGTTGGGCCCGCTCGATCAGCAGATCCCACACCTTCAATACTGGCAGGCCGGACCGCATCAACGCCAAGAGCTCCTGGTTGAAGATCAGGAATTGCTGTGGCGGCAGCCTGGTCCATCTTGTCGCGAAACCGAGGACTCCGATCGATCCGACGGAACCGACCGACCAGATCCCCTGTCGACGGACACGGAAAACCAGAAAGCCCTGCCCTTCGAGCCGATTGCGAACCGCGATTTCATCGTCGTCCTCGACCTCACCGACGAACGTCGTGCCGTCGGCCCGCGCGACTTTGTAGGCGAACAGCGGCATGGAGGTACTCCGTCTCGATAACGATCCCGCTTCCACCGCCGACCATAACGGATGGATGCGGGCCTGTGCGGTCAACGAATCCCGGTCTCCGGGATCATGAGCGCTTGTCCCACCTGGATCAGATCACCGGACAGGCCGTTCATCGCACGGAGTGCCTGGACCTCCACCCCGTAGCGCCTGGCCAGCCGCCACAGGGTGTCCCCGCTCTGAACGGCGACACTGCGCACCAACGACCCGACATCGAGACCGTTATCCTGACGCGGTGTGATCGCAGCGGTTCCATCCTTCAACTGCGAGACCGGCGCGGTAGGCGGCTGGACCGGCAACAGCTCCGGTTCGGACAATCCTGAGATCGAAGGGGGCGATTCGCCACTCTGAGCCGGTGCAGAGACGACCGGAGGCACCAGAGCACTCGGCACATTCGGAGGAACCTGCTCAATGGACGAACGCTCCAGCGGCGCCGTGTGTTTGGACTTCGGTTTGCTTCTGGGAGCCTGCGTCGCATCCTGTTTGGAGGAGCGCTCCCGTTCAGCCCGCATCGCAGTCAGTTCCTCTCGTTGGAGATCGATAATGTGACGCGCGTCCGCGAGGCGTCGTTCGACCTCGCGCAATCGGCCTTCCAACTGCGCGCGAGCAATGATGGCCGCGCTGAATTCTTGACGCTGACTGTCCAGCTCCAATCGCAGATCGGCGAGGTTCCGCTCGGATTCCCGAGCCGCGGCGCGCATCGTATCGATGGTCAGGTGATGATCCATGACATCCGGATCTTCCATGGGCTCCAGGTCCGCGCACCCGCCTGCCAGCAGCATACATCCCAGCATCACCAGCCGCATCCAGGTTGAGCGCGTCCCTGTTCCTCCGGAGGTCGAGGCCGAGGGTGACGACGAATGAGGTGGCCGACGGTGATGCCACATGGAAATGCAGACCTTGGACTGTTCACCAGCGGTTATACGGCACGCCATTGGTGCCGATGAGATCCGATCCTGAATACACATCGAAAACGCCCCCCTCGACCGGCTCCAGAAGTTGCTGCCAGCTAGACGAGGATTGCGTGAACGGATCGATGGGGACCGTCCGCAGGTATCCGGCTTGGACCAACTCATCCAACGATCCCGGATACTTGCCCTGGTCGGCTCGATGTTGGTCCAGCACATCCCGCATCGCGAACAGATCCTGCCGCAATGCCGCCTCCTTGGCCTTGACGGCGGCCATGTGATAGGAGGGAGCCGCCAGCGTCGCCAGAATACCCACGACCGACATGACCGTCATGAGCTCAATGAGTGTGAATCCACGCTCCGCGCGGCATCGCGGGCTACCGGGCCGGACGTCACCAGTCTTTATACTTCGTGCCATCCAGTGCGACCTCTTCGCTCTTCGTGGAGACGTCATAGATGTCCGTGCCGCACCACGAATCCGCCGTCGGAGGGTCCTGGTAGCATCGGAGCCGCCACTCGTTCTTGCCCGTCAATGGATCAACCGGAATGGCCCGCAAATACCGACGTACGGCCACGCCCTTCACGGTCGCTTCATGGCTCGTCAACTCGACGCCGAGCAAGGAGCGGAGAGATTTCGGATAACCGTAGGGACCACTCACATCCCGACAAGCCAGCTTGTTCTTGATACATTGCACCCCCAGTAACGTGTCTCCTTCGCGGTTCCACTCGGTCTTGAACAGGTCGATCGCCGCGCGCATAACCCGTAGGTGCTGCCGGAGTTCCAGTTCCTTGCCCCGCTTCACGGAGACCCGATGCAACGGCACCGCCACCGACGCCAGCACGGAAAGGATCGTGACCGTCACCAGCAGTTCCAACAAGGTGACGCCGGCCTCTTTCATCGCACGCGGACGATGGCCACTCGTTCGGCAGCACCCACTGACGGCCATTCGACATGCACCGAGGAGACCCCCGCGGCCTTGGCGGTGAAAGTCAGGCGTGCTACTTCGCCGCCGGTCATCCCGGATTTCGTCGGCGGCCATACATGAACCGCGACGGACCCGGGCTCTCCGGGCGACGAATCATCCAGCACCACCGAGCCCCCTCGGTTCTTAAATGTCTGCGACTCTTCGATGAGCCGCAAGGCTAGAATGTCGGGATCGAACTGAATCTTGACCGATTCCCTTCTCCCCTCCTTCACATCCTGACCCAACAGGCTCAGGCGAACGTCCTCACCCACTTGCGCCGCAATATCCTTTGTCTTGACACTCACGCGCGAAGGCATCGGTCCCTCCTCGCCGGACGACGTCGGCGAGCTTCCCGGCCGTGCCCTCTCCTCCATCGAAACCGCCGGTCGTGCCGGCTCGCCCAGTCCATCCAGTCGCAGCGACGTTGTGCGCGCCGCAGAGGAGAACATGGGTTTGGTCATGTAGATACTGTCGGTGCCGGACCAGAACATCTGATTGTGCAGGCCCGGCGTATTCGTCGGATCGAGAATCCGGGGCGTGATCGTGAGAATCACCTCGGTGGTCACCCGTTCGGTTTGGAAGGAACTGAACCAGTTGCCGATCACCGGCAGATCCCCGAGCCATGGCACGGTTTGCCGCACCTTCCGGTCTTCCTCCTGAATCAGTCCGGCCAGGACGATCGTCTCGCCGTCATTCATGCTCAAGGTGGTCTCGGCGCTCCGGTTGCCGAATCGGAACTGCTCGATCGGCGGCGACGCCTGGAGCAACACCTTGTCGCCGATCCGGATGACCTCGATCTTCATCTTCAAGGAAAGATCGTGCGAGAGCCGGATTGACGGCTCGACGGTCAGCTTGACGCCGGTGTCGCGGAATTCTACCGACGTGACGGTCGACGTCGTCGGCACGGCGCCGGTCGTGGCTTGGCCGGGCAGCACGTTCGTCGTGGACAGGAGGATCGGCTGCTTGTCGCCGATGTTGACCTCGCCCTTCCGGTTATTGACCACGCGCAGCTTGGGCGAGGCCAATGTCTTGGCATCCGTTACCGACTTGAAGAAATCCAGCACAATGTTGGTGGGTAGCTTGAACAGAAAGCTGTCCTGACCGAGGCTCGTCAGTTGCCGATAGGTAAACTGCTGGGCCAGGTCCCCTGCGATCGTCCCGGTAAACCCCGGCGGCACAACGGCCATGCCCGACTGCTTGGGAAAGGTGAGGCCGTACTTTTGCGCCTTGGTTCGATTGACCTCCAACACTTCGACGTCGAAGATGACTTCCGGCTCCTCCCGGTCGTTGGCGGTGATGATGCGTTCGGCCAACTCGACCTTTTCCGGCGTGTCGCGGATCACGATGGTATTGATCTGTTCGTTCGCATGCAGCCGCTTCGTATCCAGCATGGTCCGAAGCAGCGCCAACATATCCTTGGCCTTCGTATGGGACAGGTAAAAGGTGCGAATCATGAGATCCTGATACTGCTCTTGCTTCTGTTTGGTGTTCGGGCTGATCAGCAACATCTGCGGTCCGACGCGCCGTGAAAAGAGGCTGTTGCTGTTCAGGATCAACTCCAATGCCGCGTCGAACGGCGTGGCTTCGATGGCGATGCTGACCGGATCATTACGCACATCCTTGTCGAACACAATGTTCATACCACCGATCTTCGCGAGACTTTCCAGCACCTCCTTGAGACCGGCGCTTTTGAACTTGAGCGTCACCGGTTGCGCCAGCGGATCATCCCGCTTCATCGCTTCATCCTGCTCACTGAGACGCGTAATGCCTTCCGACGCTTTGTCCAAGGACGGGTCCAACTCGGCCGCTTGGGTGTAGGCCTGAAAGGCGTCCTCCCTCCGGCCGAGTTGAGCCAGTTTCTCCGCTTCGCGCACGCGGTCCTTGGCTTCCTTCATCCGCAAACCCTCGGTCAGTCCGTCCTGGTGCGCGCGGTTCAGCGGTTCCAGAGTCAGCGCGCGTTTGAAGGCTTCCACCGCCAGTTCGGCCTGACGTTCTCTCAAGTAGCTCCGGCCCTGCTCTTCATACTTTGCGGCCGTCCGTTCCCGCGCCATCTCAAATTTGTGCTGAAGTGAAGCATTGAACGGATCTTCTTTGAGGGCTACTTGATAGGCGGTCATGGCTTCTTCCCAACTGCCGGACCCCATGAACTGGTCCCCTCGCCTCGGATCCACGGCGGAGGTGGTTGCGCACCCCAGCACCGTCAGTATCACCAACCCCGCGATGTTTCGGAATAGGACTACCGGTGCCAAACGGAGAGATGGCAAGACACACCTCAACCGGACGTCAATGGAAGCGACCTGACATGTTCGGATTCTAGCAAATCACTTCCCGCGCGCAAGGAATGCCGTCTTTGATGCGCGGGTGAGGCGAGAAACGAGAGACGTGGTTGGACTAGGAATAATAATTAGATAATCGTGATGAGATCTGAACCGTCGCCTCTACAGTCGCCAGTAGGCGAGGGTCGGCGGGATGGCCGCTGGATCGAGGCAGGCCTTGACGTCGACCAGCACACCGTCAGACGGCGTTCGCAATAATGTCAGGAGCTTCGGCGCACCCATCTCCAAATAGGCGGTGTGCGAGACGGCAAGGACGATGGCATCCAGATTCCTGATCTGATCCCAGGGCGTAAGATGAATGTCATACTCCGCCACCGCCTCCTCGGCTTCTGCCAGCGGATCATGCACATGAACCTGAACGCCGAAATCCCGCAACTCACGGATGATATCGGGCACGCGGCTGTTTCTCAAATCGGGCACGTTTTCTTTGAATGTGATGCCGAGCACGCCTACCCGCAGGTCTTTCATCGGGCGATCGACTCGCCCCAGCAGCTTGACCGTCTTTTCGGCGACAAACTTCCCCATCCCATTGTTGATGCGCCGGCCCGAGAGAATCACTTGAGGATGGTATCCGACCGACTCGGCCTTGGCCGTCAGGTAGTAGGGGTCGACCCCGATGCAATGCCCCCCGACCAAACCCGGCGTGAACTTGAGGAAGTTCCACTTGGTACCGGCGGCATCGAGCACCGATTTGGTGTCGATGCCCAGTCGATCAAAAATGAGCGCCAGCTCGTTCATCAAGGCAATATTCAAATCACGCTGTGTGTTTTCGATCACCTTGGCCGCCTCGGCCACGCGGATGCTGGACGCGCGGTGGATGCCGGCTTTGACCACCAAAGCATAGGTGTTGGCCACGATATCCAGCGCATCGTCGTCCTGGGCGGAGACTACCTTGATGATGGTTTCCAGCGTATGGGCCTTGTCTCCTGGATTGATCCGCTCGGGCGAGTAGCCGATTTTGAAATCGACGCCGCACTTCAGATGAGAACGCTTTTCCAGGATGGGCCGGCAAATTTCTTCGGTGGCGCCAGGATACACCGTGGATTCATAGACAACGATGGCGCCACACGAGAGATTGTCGCCGATCAATTCCGACGCCATGCGCAGCGCCTTCAGGTCTGGTTGAAGCGCTTCGTCTATCGGGGTGGGCACCGCGACGATGATGAAATCGGCGGCCTTCAGATCAGCCGGATCAGCCGTATAGGTCACCCGCGAGGCATGGAGATCCGCCGACGAAACCTCTCGCGTTCGGTCGATGCCGCGGCGCAACTCGTCGATTTTCGCCTTGTTGACATCAAAACCGATAACGGGACCGTGCTTCCCGAACGCAACCGCGATCGGCAACCCGACATATCCGAGCCCCACCACCGCAACTTGCCGAGCAACCCGTGCCTGACTCATACCCTTGCCTCCATACCAAGCTTTACTAGAGCCGGCGGATCATCAGGCGTAGCCTCTCTTCAGTGAGGCCGCCGGAGAAATCCTTCCAGTGACTCGTTTCCGCATCCATAACAAGCTTCGCTCGAACCGACGGCCAATCCGTGTCCTTCCGTCACCGAGCCGGCAGAGAATCGCCCTATGCGGATTCTCATTCCGTCTGTATCCGGACGCCGGATCAACGCCTCCAGCGATGTGCCTTGCTCCAATCGTCGCAAAACTTCCTGCCGAACGCCACGCGCCGACCTCACCATTTAGTTAGTATCCGATGTATCCGAGGAGCCAACACTGGATGAAAGAGATACGCACCAGGAGACTGAACCTCTTGCATCCAACTGGGAAGAGATAGCACAGCCTACAGACAAGTGAAAGCAAAATGGCCGATTCCCGGCCAACCCATCACTGATCCTGGTCCGGCTGCCCGAGAGAGACCATTGACCGGACGACCTGGAGAAATGCCCTGGTTCATCTGGCTTGGTAAGGAGCATTGAACGTTTCAACATACATCTGGTACAGCCATGTACAGGATGCTCGGTTTGTCCATTCCAACCGGACAGCCGAACCAGGACAAAGAATCCTCTATTCATCTGGGGTAACTGATTGATATATTGCCGGTCGTCGAAGACCGTCCATCTCACGTCCTCGGAGACTCGCCTCTGACTCCCGGCGGCACCCGTCTTGCTTGTTCCACGACGAAAAATGGAAGTATTAAGGCCAAACTTCGTCACCACCGGTTTCGCACCGAGCGAGCATTCAGAGAGGCTTAATCACATCAGCCTGCGAGGGATAGTAGAAACGAACGGAAAGAGCGAGCAGAACGCATAGCGAGCTTCGTCGCGTGACAAGGGCAAACCGCCTGTAAGGGCGGGACGCAAAGCTAAGAGACCTCATCGGGACCACACGGGCACCCGACGGTCAGTCTGGCTGCCACGCTGGCTCGATGGGTAACGTCGGTCGCCTGCATGTGTCCGACCCCTGCAGTTACCCAACCGAGCGTGGTAGCCGGCGCCAGATGTAACCAAGGAGGACCGGTACCATGCCTCGTACAGATCGCAGACCCACGCGTTTCACCTTCAGCGAGATGTTCACGCTCTCCCTGGGTGGGCTTGTCTTGAGTACGGCGGTTGCCGCCTCCCAGGCATGGGGAGAGCAGAAAC
>JANRMO010000007.1:0-61061 GCA_040981105.1 Nitrospiraceae bacterium | reverse complement strand
TAAAAAGAATTCGGCTAGCACAACGCCATCGATGAACGTCTCCTCTTCGGAAACAACTACCGAGAAACGATCAAAGACTTTGTTGAAACAACCGAGTGTAACTTCCACGCAGCAAGCCGGGAGCGTGTCCACCGCATCATCGACAACGGGCTCCTTCCTCCGATCCACCATCAGCTCTCCGGCTCCGACTCGCCCCCCCGTCCCCTCCCCCTCGCAGACCACATCCCTCGGGCATATCGACGCATCTTCTTCGTTGCTCGGCAGCGAGACCGGCGGAGTGGTCACGGAAGCAACGCCAAAACAACCGACGCCAGCCTCGGCCCTAGCCGAGACAAGTAGGAATGCCACGTCGATTGTGGCGGCTGCTGTACCAGCCCCAACTATTGCTGTGAGTCCTGCGAGTCTTTCCTTTACTCTCGCTGGAGGTACGCCCGCTACCTCACAGCAAACCATTGCTGTATCGAATACTGGTGGGGGCACGCTCAAGTGGGCAGCCTCGAATAACGACCAACCTTGGATGTGGCACGATTTCACCACCAACTCGGTCACAGTCTATGTCCAGTCCTCAGGACTGGCGCCTGGAACCTATAGTGGGGCCATCACCATTTGGTCCGACAACGCCATCAATGCGCCCAAAGTCGTCCCGGTGAGCTTGACTGTGACGGCCGCGTCCGCACAACCGACGATCGGGTTCAGTCCGCCGAGCTTGTCGTTCACTGGTATCACCGGCGGGAGCAACCCTGCAGCCCAGAGCATCACGGTCACGAACGCCGGGACCGGGACCCTCACGTGGACCGTAGCAGATAACGCCAACTGGCTGACGGCGACCAAGGCCGGCGGCACCATCATGGCGGCCGTCAACCTCTCCGGCTTGGCCGCTGGCACCTACACCAGCACCATCACCGTAAGCGCCAACGGTGCCACGAACACCCCGCAGACGATCCCGGTCAGCTTGACGATCACCGCGGGGCAAACACCTTCACCATCCTCGCCATCAAGCTTCAGCGTCACCCCGGCCAGTATCGCCGTGTCGGTGCCGGCCGGCACCACCAAGGTCCAGCCCTTTAATTTCACCGTCACCAGTACCGGCGGGAGCACGAGCTGGGCCATCAACGACCCGGCCTATTGGCTCCTCCGCGCCCCGTCCACTGGGGGTACTCCCACCAACGTCACCGGCTATATCTATCCGGAGTTCTTCAAGTCACCGGGCACCTACAAGACCACCCTGGTCCTGACGCCCTCCGGCTCTGGCTTGGCTCCCGTATCCGTCCCGGTCACCTTGACCGTCACGGCCTCCGCGACCCAACCGGAGCCGAATGAACCCAAGCCTCCTGCCCAGGCAACGCTGAGCTTAAGCCCCACCAGCCTGGCCTTCAGCGGCACCACCGGCGGGAGCAACCCTGCAGCCCAGAGCATCACGGTCACGAACGCCGGGACCGGAACCCTCACGTGGACCGTAGCAGATAACGCCAACTGGCTGACGGCCACGAAGGCCGGCGGCACCATCACGGCGGCCGTCAACCTCTCCGGCTTGGCCGCCGGCACCTACAACGGGACGATCACCGTCGCCGCAACCGGCGCGACCAACACGCCTCAAAGCGTGCCGGTGACCTTGACCGTAAACGCCTCCGGTTCAACAACGGGATCGGTCACGCTGACGTGGAACGGCAACGGAGAGCAGGATCTGGAAGGGTACAAGATTTACCGGGCGACCTCGTCCGGAGCCTACGGCGCGCCCATTGCGACGATCAATGGAAACGTGACCAGTTACGTGGCTAACGGGCTGCCCAAAGGGACGACCTACTTCTTCGTGATAACGGCCTTCGACAATGCCGGCAATGAAAGTTCGTATTCGAACGAAGTGAGCAAGAGCGTGTACTAGTTGGGAAGAACAGAACCGGCCCGGATATCCGGACGATCACAACCAACTGTTCGACGGACAGGCAGGACGACACACATGGATAGGAGGAGCTCAATGAAATGGGTCATGTTCTTACTACTGTTGACACTGGTGATCGCCTCTGACGTGCAGGCTTGGACTTGGATTATCCTGCTCCCCTTGAAATTGAAACCACCTCAACGACATGGTCCTGTATGGACCGAGGAGGTGGAGATGGTAGCAGAATCAGCAGAACCGATTGAACGATGGACGGCCAAGCGGCGCATGGCGCTGGTGGTCAGCATCCTGAAGGGCGAGACCTCCGCCGCCGAGGCCGCGCGCCAGCACGGCTTGACCGTGGCAGAGGTACAGGACTGGCGCGAGAAGTTTCTGCTGGGAGGCGAGAATGCCCTACGGAGTCGTCCACGAGGAGCCTTGCGAACAGTGAATTCCACGTCTTGGCCGAGGAGCGAGAGGAAATGCACAAGGCGTTCGATCGAGAAGCCGGCCATCTGAACGGCCAATAACTTGGACACCTTCTCTCTGCCGAAGAGGGCTCTCTCTGCGAGACATCCGTGTACATCACGGCGATCATGTATCTTAACCCGTATCATTCCTGAACGCCTCTCCTGCAATCGCGGATTTGACGCACTCCTTCGCGGCGGTACTTGCCCCTCTCGTTTGGCGACCGCCGGGTACCCGTTGCGCTCTCGCTGCAACGGGTGGAGCGCGATGAACCGTCATGAATAATGCGGGCTAAGGACAATCCTCATGCGTAGTATGGATCAGGACACAATCGTCGCCGGAATTCTGATAGGCTCTCAATCGGGATTCTCATCTCCGGTCGATTGGCGGACCCGCGAGCCGATTTCCGCTGTCAAATTTAACAGTGGTGTGTCATCACGATAGGCTGCATAATGCAACCGTCCTCCTGTTTCGGAACTGCGTTACGCTGTTGCACAGGTCACGGGAGATATTGCGATGTCAAAAGAGAACAGAGACCACAGCGAATCGGAAGGAATCATCACGTGGGAAGGTTCGCGCCGCCGTTTCTTTGAGTGGGTCACAAGAGCGGTGATGGCAGTGATCGGCGTGGGGTTAGCCGTTCCGTTGGTCGGGTATGTCGTGTCTCCGGCCTTGAAGCGCCGTAAGCAAACATGGGTCGATATCGGGAGCGTGGACGAGCTGCCGAGTGGCGAACCCGCGCAGCGTGACTATGTTGCGACGATTCGCGACGGATATGTGGAGACCAAGACGCATAAAGCCGTCTGGGCGGTGAAGCAACCGGATGGACAGGTGATCGCATTTTCACCAATGTGTACGCATCTGGGGTGCGGGTATACGTGGGATTCGGGCGAGAAGAAATTCAAGTGTCCCTGTCATGGCAGCGTGTTCGATGTGTCGGGCCAGGTGTTGGGCGGTCCGGCGCCTCGTCCTCTCGATCGGCTGCCGTTAAAGGTGGAGAACGGCCGCGTGCTCGTGACCTATAAGGAGTTCAAGTCCGGCGTTCGAGAGCAAACGGAGTTGTAACTCACCGGACAATGGGGCAGCCGATCCCGTCTGGACGGCAGAGGTGGTTGCGGTGCGGGCCAACACCTCGCGATTGAAGGTTGGTGAAGGCTGGTGCCGCTTTCGCGGCGGCGCGGCGGGGATACGGCGATGATCAGCGTGATCGAGAAGACATCGGCATCCTGGAGGGCATGAATGGCATCCCGACTCTATCAATGGCTGGACAGTCGCTTGAATCTGAAGCCGATCGGGAAGACGTTGCTCGATGAGCCGATTCCCGGCGGCGCCAGTTGGGTCTACGTGTTCGGGTCCGCAACGCTTTTTCTCTTCGGCATGCAAGCCATCACCGGAATGTTTCTGGCTCTCTATTATGCGCCGACTCCCGACCATGCTTATGACAGCGTGCAATTCATTGAAAGCCAAGTCTCGTTCGGCTGGTTCATCCGAGGGCTCCACCATTGGGGTGCCTCGGGGATGGTCATCGCGGTCGGGCTGCATATGCTCCAAGTCTTCCTGTATGGCGCTTTCAAGCCACCACGCGAATTGATGTGGATGGTCGGCGTGGTCCTGCTGTTGATCGTGCTGGCCTTTGCCTTTACCGGCTATCTCCTGCCGTGGGATCAAACGGCCTACTGGGCCACGCAGGTGGGCATCAATATGGCCGGGACGATCCCGTTCGTCGGCGACTTCCTGGTCAAGGTCTTGCGGGGAGGCGAGACGCTGGGCGCGCTGACTCTCTCCCGGTTCTTCGCCGTCCATGTGCTGTTTCTTCCGGCAGTGATCATCACCGGGATCGTGCTACATCTGTTTATCCTCCGGCGAGTCGGTCCGGCCGGCCCATGGGACGAACAGAAGGCGGCTGCTCATCGCGAGGCCTTTTTCCCCCGACAGGTGTATATGGATGCCGTGGTGATGCTCGGCATCTTCCTTACGCTCGTGGCCCTTGCGTCATGGGCACCTTTCCCGCTTGCCGATAAGGCTGATCCGTCCGATACCAGTTTTGTGCCGGTTCCGGAATGGTACTTTCTCTTCTATTATGAATTGCTGAAGCACGTCCACGGGCCGCTGGAGCCGTTGGTCACCTGGGTCTTACCGGTCGTGTTCGTGATGATCATTCTGCTTTGGCCGTTTCTGGATTGGCAGAAAACGATCCGCGCTCCTGCCTCCCGCCCAATCGGCATGGCGCTCGGCGCCCTCTTCTTACTGATCGTGTTCTCCTTGCTGGGCGTATCGCTGCACCAGCTCTATGCGGTGAAGCGCCCGGATCCCGAGATTGCTCACGGTAAGGCGCTCTACGTTCAATTCGGCTGCGCAGGATGCCATCGGGTGCATGGGGAAGGAGGAGCGTTGGCGCCGGACCTGTCCTACGTCGGCGACGCACGTCCCGAGCGGGAATGGCATCTGAAGCATTTCCGCGATCCGCAGTCCGTTTCAGCCGGCAGTTTCATGCCGAAGTTTCCGCTGACCGAATCGGAATTGAACGATCTGACAAGCTATATGTTGAGTCTGAAGCGCCCATCTTCTTGATGGTCAGGCACGGCTTCGCGCACAGGATCTCCGACCGCGCGAACCGCCTCCTTTCGTTGCGTCTCCAAGCAGCTCACTTAAGACAGTCGAGCGCTGTTCGTTGCGCCAGATCTGACGGACAGAGTAGAGTGATGGCCTTGCTTGGGTGTTGGCGTCGCAGGGCGCAGATCAACGGGCTGCCTGGCATGGGACCCTGGACCGCATGACGAGGGAGTGCCCTGATGATGTGGTTCCTCATGATCTTCACAACCCTCCTCCTACCGCCTCTGGCCTGGGCTCTGCCGGATACGCGGTGGTATCCCGTGTCGTCCGTCCGGACTTTGACGGGCGATGAGCTGCTTCGGATCGGGCAACTCCATGATGCGCAGGACCATCACCAAGAGGCGCTGAACTATTACCAGCTTGCCCTCTCGGCTTATCGGAAGGCGGAGCAGAAGGGCGGACAGGCCGCCGCGTTGGTGAGGATGGCCGGGGTTCAGGAACGGCGAGAGCATGTACGCGAGGCCTATGCGTCGCTCCAGGAGGCGATGAAACTTTTAGGGACCAAGGGTTCTCCCCGCGTGCGCGCCGATGCGGCCTTGGCAACCGGACGGTTGGCGGCTCGGCTCGGACATGACAAGGAAGCCGAGCAGCACCTCGGAGAGGCTGTGACGTTGAACGAGCGGCTGCAAGACCAGAATGGACGCCACGCGGCCATTCTGCAATTAGCTCTGTTGCACGTACAGCAGGGTCGTCTTGAAGAAGGACTGGCGATGCTGGAGCGGGAGCAGAAGGAGGCGCGGGCACGGCATGCCGGCGGGCACGAAGCGGATGCGTTGCTCGCCCTGGGCGATGTGTATTGGCTGCTGGATCGGTACGACGAGGCGCAGCGGTACTATGCAGAGAGTCTCCGCATGAGCGAGGCGGAACGAGACGAACGGCGGGAAGCGAAGCTGCGGCTCCGGTTGGCTCAGTCGGCGGACGAACTGGGTCGGCTGGACGAGGGAATTGAGTTCGGACGGCAGGCGGCGTCCCTCTACCAAGTCATGCGGAGGAACGGGGACGAGGCCGCGGCGCACGCGACACTGGCCGACCTCTACCGCAAGGTCGGCAAGAACCGCGAGGCCGAAGAGGCGAGGCTGAACGCACGGAGGCTCTATCGGAGCCGACAGATGCAGGTCCACGGATCGGGGTAGGGCTGGCCAGAGGAAAGTCGCGTATCGGTCAGGAGATGTTCACGATCAGAGATGCTCAGAGGAGGTTTCCGAGATGCACAGTGACAGAGGCGAGAACTGGCAACGACTGATGGGCTTGATGTTCAAAGCGCACCCCTGGCACGGAGTGCCGATCGGCGAGAAAGCCCCCGAGGTCGTGACGGCCTATATCGAGATTGTGCCCACCGACACGGTGAAGTACGAAGTGGACAAGGCCAGCGGCTTCCTGAAGGTGGATCGGCCGCAGCGATTTTCCAATTTCTGCCCAGTCTATTATGGACTCGTCCCCCAGACCTTTTGCGGAGAGCGGGTGGCGGAGATTTTTGCCAAGCGAGCGAAACGCAAGCAGATGATTGGAGATGGAGATCCGCTGGACATCTGCGTCCTCACGGAAAAAACCATCCCTCACAGCGATATTCTCCTCACGGCACTGCCGATCGGCGGCCTCAGCATGGCCGACGGCGGCGAAGCGGACGACAAGATCATCGCGGTGATGAAGGAGGATGCCGTCTATGGCAGGTATACCGACATCGCGGATTGTCCGCTGACCTTGATCGACCGCCTCCAGCATTATTTCTTGACCTACAAGAGCGCACCCGGCACGACGCAACATAAGGTGGAGATCACCAGCGTGTACGGCCGCGAGGAGGCGCTCAAGGTCATCCAGGCCAGTCACGCAGACTATCGCGAGAAATTCCCCGAGCTCGAAACCTTCTGGTCCAAAGGGGTGGGCAATTAGACAACCAGGGGGCAGGCTCCTTGCCCCTTTCCGACCTCTCGATTCTCAAACCCCAGTCTGGCTCGGAAGTCCGACCTGCCGCAATGCAGTCATCGACCCCTGTGACTTCAGGATCTCCAGTTGAGTCCCGAGTGAAGGGTCACCCGAGTGAAGGGTCAGGTCTTGCAATTATATCTACGACAGCGTCCGTCGGTCTGTGTTGTGCCATCGCCTGGTGTCTCCGCTGGCTTCGCTCATTCATGAGCGACCGTTGTCGCTAAGTTATCATTGCATTTATTGTCGAATGAGATGGAATCGCGATCGCGGCACTTAGGAGGCATATGCCCAAAGGGGGGCAGTGTCATTACAAGACATGACCCCATATCATGCATATGACCCCATATCATGCATACATACATATCATGCATATCATGCAATCGGCCCCGTTTAGCCATGCCGGCAAGGGGACCGAGGGAGGCGGCCTGGACCTACGCCTTACATCGAATTAAGACACTCAAGCCATGAAATGGTCCCTTTTCACGCAGGATTCAGGTTCATCTCATGCGCAGCCCTCTGTCCACCAACTCTCGCAAGAAGCCGCATACGCCGGTTCATTCTTCGCGGCGGTCTGGAGAAAGCTCAGGATCGACTTCGTTCCGGTGGTTGTGATCGCCCAAGGCGATCGCGATCATGCCCTCCACGAACGATTTGCCGTCGAGCACGAGCCCGACGAATCGTCATGAATCATGCGGGATATGGAAAATGAACATGCTTCAACCATCGAATGAACATGTACATACCAAAACGTAGAGTATATATCCTCCTCGCCACGGTGATCTGATTCTGCTGCGGCTACAGGCCTCATGTCCTCGGTGTTCGGTATGGCAGGCAGGATCTTGCCAGAATGCGAAGGTCGATGGAGGTGATGCCGCGATCCTCGATGGTCTCGATCGCCGTTGGGAGCGAAAGGATTGCTCGGCAGCGGCGAGCCTGCTCCGTCCGTTCGCGCCACGCGGGCCACAAGGCACCGGGCGCCAGGAACGATGCCTGGCGGCTCATCGTAGAAGCAGAGTACGCGAATGGAAACGGAAAGAAGAACCAGGCTGGAAGCGGCTCCACTCGTTTACACTCTGTCTTCCACTGTCGTTCCAGAAAGAGACCGTATCGGCATACAGGCCTACAGGTGAGAGGGGAATCGGCCGCAGCACACGACGCAGTAAGATCTGATCCTGAAATTGCGAATTGGCTGGAATTCCAAATCGATGCACGAGAAGATGCGCGGGCGCTACAAATATGTATCTGAGGCGCGCCTCTTTCGGCCTGGGCGGAGGGAGCGGGCTGTGACGCCCGGGCACCAAACCCCTTCGTCACAGGGTGCGCGAAACTACGCGGTAATACGCATCATGACGGCGCGCACCAGCCGTAGACTGTCTTGGCGCGCCTCAGGCACCAACATCAACGATAGGGGGGATCATGAATAAGCGTCAGTTGCCTTGGGCGTTGATGGGCATGGCAGGATTACTCTGTGTCGGCGACTTGATGGAGGCGTCGCTCGCGTTGGGCCAAGAGAGAGGTCGCGACAGCGGAGATAGCAGAGGAGGCGAGAGTCTGTTCTTTTTTAGTCGGCCAAGGCCGACACAACCGGACGATACCTTCACCCGCATGTTTCCCGGCTTATCCGCCTTCGCACCGGCCAGCGATGAGATGCGGGACAAGGTGAAGAAGCTCGGGGAGAAGGGTGGACTGATCGACGCGGCGGACAATCTGACCGACCCTGTGCAATCGATTACGAACCCCACCGTGTTCAGTCCGAATAATCCGGATAACCCGAACATGACGGCCGGGGTCACTTTCTTCGGGCAGTTCCTGGACCATGACCTGACGCTGGATTTGAAGTCTCCTCTATTGGAGCGGGCCGACCCCAGAAGAACGACAAATTTCCGGACGGCCGCCTTCGATCTGGACAGTGTGTATGGGGAAGGGCCCGATAACTCGCCCGAACTCTACGATCGGAGTTCGGGGGACATCAAATTCCGCGTGGATGCGCTGCTCGGATCGCAAGCGGTTTCACGCAAAGGCGCGTTGCGGTACGACCTGCCTCGGGATGGGAATCTCAATGCCATTATCGGCGATAGCCGGAACGACGAAAACGTGGTGATCGCTCAGTTCCACCTGGCGATGCTGCGGTTTCACAATGCGGTCGTCGACCACCTGCGCGCCACCCCGAGGTATGCCGGAGAATCGCCGGATCGCGTGTTCCGACAGGCACAGCGGTTGGTGCGATGGCATTACCAGTGGATTGTCGTGCACGAGTTTTTACCGATGACGATCGGGCAGGATCGCGTCGATTCGATCATGAGGAGAGGCCCGCGCTTCTACAACGTGGACGATAGCTCGCGTTTCCGAGAATTGCGCAACGGCCGGAACGAGCCGTTGATCCCCATCGAATTCTCGGTCGCCGCCTATCGATTCGGCCATTCGCAGGTGCGGCCGAGCTATCGTCTCAACTTCGGCGTGGACGACGCATCTCAGGTCTTCGTCTTTGCCTTCGACGATACCATCGATCCGAACGAGACGGACCCAAACGACTTGCGTGGCGGGAAGCGCGCGCCTCGCCGGTTCGTGGATTGGCAAACCTTCTTCGACTTCGGCGACGGCAATGTGCGCAACAACAAGAAGATCGACACCAAACTCTCCAGCGTGCTCATGCATCTGCTGGGATCTCGCGGCCCGGCCCCGGGTATGCCATCCGACGGAGTGCAGTCGCTCGCGTCCCGGAATCTGATGCGCCATGTGAACTTTGGCATTCCCTCGGGTCAGGCCATCGCACGGGCCATGGGGGTGCCAGCCCTTACGCCGGCGCAATTGTCCGAACTGTCCTCCTATGGCATGGACCGAAGCACACCCCTCTGGTACTACATCCTGAAGGAGGCGGCGGTGATGGAGAACGGGCTCAGGTTGGGACCGGTTGGAGGCAGCATTGTGGGAGAGGTATTTATCGGTCTCCTGAGGGCTGATTCGTCGTCGTACCTGAGTGCCAATCGAGGGTGGAGACCGGAGTTGCCTTCGGCGACGCCGGGGCAATTCCGCATGACCGATCTGCTGAAGTTTGCCGGCGTCGTGCCTCCGTTGAATTGAACCGCAGGGGTGCCGAGGCATCCGCCTCGGCGCCCTTCAGCACTCTCTTCCATTATCCAACAGGAGCGGATCAGGCCAGGACTGTGACAATGACTCTGCCGGCTGTCTGGGTCACAATGTGCCTTGTATCTACTCAGCCGCACTGATCGAGAAGGTTGTTGAGAAATCGTTCGAGTACCCGTGAAAGGCGACACAGCGACCGATCATATCAGAATCCCGTGCAGAATGGTCGAAAGGCCGCCATCGCACCCGCCCATCCCGGCGCCAAGACGCGCCTCTCCGCAGTCGCGACCGCAGTGAGCGAAGCGGCGAGGAGGTACATACCACATCTCGTGTGAACCAGCGGCTCATCGGACGAAGCCCCTGCATAGGTGAACTTCCGACTCAGGACACTAGCCCACATTATTCATGAACGCTTCTACTGCAACCGGGCATTCGCCGCTACGACAAGTCTGGCCGTGGTTTTCACACGGCCAGGCGGGCGGGCTCGCGGCTCGGTCGGTCAACATACAGTTTCAAGTATGCCTCCCTCCCTTGCATCTCCACGCGCCCGTCTCGCGTGGCGACTTTGCGGTTTCGTGACGAACCGTCATGAATAATGTGGGCTAGAAGCCTGTCCGACAGTGACCTTTCCACTGCGGCGAACGATTTGTGGTCACCTGCGTCGTTCTCGGCCAGGAACAATCCTCAACGGATTCCAGCGAATACGCCTCCGACTTTTCCGGGCCTGTGGCCTCGCATCTGACCACACCTCCTTCGCCTCGTCACGAACGGCAAGATCAGGCAGGCTCCTAGCTCGCGGCTGGGGTGTTATTGAACCGTGTTCGCCTTGCGAGGTCCTGAACGATGACACGTCTGTTATCCGACCGAAGTCTGTCTTGAATAGCCGACTGGCCGCCACGCGGTCATGGGCCCACGGCTCCGCAGTAGGCCCACTTGCGCCGCATTCTTCGCCGATAGCCCGCCCGCAAAGCCCAACGCATTGATCGAAAGCCCTTCGAAACATTCCGCCGAGCGAGGAATCACCATTATCCATTGCCGAGTGACGAGCAGATTGTAGGGACCGGTGCGCAAACCATCCGGCGTCCGCTGTATGGGCACCTGCACGTGCCGTAGGAGTGCCTGATACTGTACGAGCAACAAAGGCGCTGACTCCATGGGGCTATCGAACCAACGAGGGTCCATCGGCGCATAGGCGTGGAGAAACGGCAAGGCCGGCATGATGCCGGTCGGACCTGTGACCTGCGCCTGATGCAACGACGGTTCGATCTGCACGTGCGTGTGTCGCTGACTAGCTTCAGCGACCGGGCCTGCAATGTAGAATGCCAAGCCGTCAATCTCGGCTGGGCAGGCCAAGAGCGCCAGGCAATCCTGCTCCGTCAGGAGTCGCTCCTGCACTTCGAGTGATCAGGTCACGATCAACAGGTGTCAGTCCACCACGTTGATCTTGTCGAGCAAAGCGATATGGGTGGACGAAAGGTCGGCGACAAACGGATCAGGATCGTAAGGGAGGAACGGATTCGCAGGAGGCGGAGTGTTTCGTGAATGGACCGATCGCGAGGTATCGTCGCTGCATCGGCTCTCTTCGCCAGTGCCGCGATGCTGCGAGTGATGAAGGCGATGCCGTCATCCTTGATGGCCTCAAGTACCGTTGGGATCGAAAGGATTGCGCCGTTGCGGTGTGCCTCGTCCGACCATCCACCCAGTGCTGGCTACAAGGTACTGGGTGTCAGAATCCGCGGTTGACGACCCATCGTAGACAGCAGGGTACGTGAAATGCGGAGAGACGAAAAGAAGGCGCGCAAGATGACAGACGGAACGGCCGGGAACAATCTCACCCTCTCGTGAAATCAGAGGCGCGGTATTCCCGCTGACGGATCGCTCTCAGCTCTTCGCGTCCAATTCTTCACGTCGCGCGTGATGTGACCTCATCGAGATACAAGCCTACAGGTACAGTGATCAGCAACCACAGTCTGTGATGCAGGAACATCTGCTCCTGAAATCGCGAATCGTCTTGAATTCCACATTGATGCGCGAGAAGAAGCACGAGTTCTACAGAACAGCCCTAATGGCACACCTATTGCGTATTGTGATGTCTGAGCCGGTTTTCTCACCGACACGCTGAGTTCAAACCGGCTCGAACGAAGTTCCGCGGACTACGTGTTCATATCAATGTTGTGGCTTGTTTGCGCCACAGCGTTCCGGTCACAACCTCAACAGTCTAACCAGGAGGGAGAGGAGTATGTTGTATCCTCATGGAAAGCTGCGCTCAGTTGCCCTGATCGGATTCTGCTGTTCGCTTAGCAGCGGATCTTTGAGTTCGTCCCTTGCGTTTGCGCAGGGGCGAGACAGCCTGCGCGTCGACCGTCCGAGACAGCCTTCACAGCCTGACGAAACCTTCACCCGCATGTTTCCCGGCCTATCCGCCTTCGCGCCTGCCAGCGACGAGGTGCGGGACAAGGTGAAGAAGCTTGGGGAGAAAGGGGGATTGCTCGACGCGGCGGACAATCTGACCGACCCCGTTCAATCGATCGCGAACCCGACCGTGTTTAGCCCGAACAATCCGGACAATCCCAACATGACGGCCGGAGTCACCTTCTTCGGTCAATTTCTGGATCACGATCTGACGCTGGATTTGAAGTCTCCGCTGTTGCAGCCGGCCGACCCGGGAAAAGCAACCAACTTTCGGACAGCGGCGTTCGATCTGGACAGCGTGTACGGAGCCGGGCCTGATCAGTCGCGGGAGATGTACGATCGGAGTTCCGGCGACATCAAATTTCGCGTGGATCCGCTTCCCGGATCGGAAGCGGTCTCACGGAATGGAGCGCTGCGGCATGATTTGCCGCGTGATGAGAATCTGAACGCGCTTATCGGCGATAGCCGGAACGATGAGAATGTGATCATCGCCCAGTTCCATCTGGCGATGTTGAAGTTTCACAACGCGGTGATCGACCATCTGCGCGCCGATCAGGCTTTTGCTCGGCAACCGGGCGATCGTGTTTTTCAGCAGGCCCAACGGCTGGTCCGCTGGCACTACCAGTGGATCATCGTCCACGAGTATCTGCCGTTGACGATCGGGCAGGAGCGCGTCGACACGATTCTGAACAAGGGACCGGCGTTCTATAATGTGGACGATCCAGCACGCTCCCAGAACCTGCGCAATCGACGTAATGCGCCGTTGATCCCAATCGAATTCTCGGTGGCGGCCTTTCGGTTCGGTCATTCGCAGGTGCGGCCGAGTTATCGTCTCAACTTCGGCGTGGACGACGCATCTCAGGTCTTCGCCTTTATCTTCGACGATACCATCGAGCCGAACGAGACGGACCCGAACGACTTGCGCGGCGGGAAGCGCGCGCCTCGCCGGTTCGTGGACTGGCAAACCTTCTTCGACTTCGGAGACGGGAATGTGCGCAACAACAAGAAGATCGATGCCAAATTGTCCAGTGTGCTTATGCTCCTTCCGGGTTCGCGAGGTCCCGCCCCCGGATTGCCGGTCGACGGGGTGCAATCCCTCGCGTCTCGGAATCTGATGCGCCATGTGAACTTTGGCATTCCCTCGGGCCAGGCCATCGCTCAGACCATGAGGGTGCCTGCGCTCACGCCTGCGCAACTCTCCGAGCTGACGCCCTACGGCATGGAGCAGAGCACGCCGCTGTGGTACTACATTCTAAAGGAAGCAGAGGTGATGGAGAACGGGCTTAGGTTGGGACCGGTTGGAGGCGGCATTGTGGGAGAGGTATTTATCGGTCTCCTGAGGGCTGATTCGTCGTCGTACCTGAGTGCCAATCGAGGGTGGAGACCGGAGTTGCCTTCGGCGACGCCGGGGCAATTCCGTATGACCGATCTGCTGAAGTTTGCCGGCGTCGTGCCTCCGTTGAATTGAACCGCAGGGGCGCCGAGGCATCCGCCTCGGCGCCCTTCAGCACTCTCCTCCATCATCAACGATCCTTGCGCTCCCACATTGACCAATTTGCTCCGGCTTGCGGGATATTCAGGGTAGAATCTGCTGCTGCGCTTTCGCCGAATGGCGATCGGTGTCCGAGCGATTGTGTTCATCGTGATCCAACGGGACGGAGCGATTCACCCGCGCCGTGTGAGTGCCAACATTGAGACCGTCCCTCCGGCTGTGCGAAAGTAGATGCGAGCGGGGGGCGATACAACGCGCTCGTCGATCGGCCAGGCAGTACCTAGGACTTAATATTCATGACGGTGCTCGACATTCCACTCGTGGCATCGACAGAGCAACGGGTATCCGTGGACGCCATGCGTTGACCCCATTGCCTCGACCCCTTACATAAGGGAGGGCATGGAGCACCTCGTCGCTATGGGTTTTCCCACGAGGGGCCTGAGGACCGACGCCCTTCACCGCGCTTGCCAGCCTGCAGCCTCGGAGGCGGATGTATGAATGATGCAGCGTTCGGTAAAGAGGCACGTGAGAGGTCTCCCGCTTTCTCGGAACGGAGCGGACTGAGCCGATCAGATCGGAAAGGGAAGGAATCGAGGTGATGGTGGAACGCATGGCTGCGCCGTTAGCAGAACAAGCCGTTGATCCGCATACCTTCGTCATTCTCGGCGCAACCGGCGACCTGACACGGCGCAAACTGCTGCCCGCGCTCTATCGCTTGGGCGATCACGGTGTCTTGGACAGGCGGAAGATGCTGATCGTCGGCGCCGCACTGCCCGAGATGAGCGAAGAGGCCTTTCGCCTCTGGGCCTATGAGGGATTGCACAATTCCGGTCTACGCAATGAACAAGAGGTGCGCGCCTGGTGCGACGTCGGTCTCCACTACCAATCTCTCCGCCAGGGGGAGCCGGAAGATTTTGCGACGCTGGCCGGATTCATCCGCCGGCTGGAACGGTCCCGCAGCATGCCGGAGAACCGTGTGTTCTACCTGGCGCTCCCGCCTGACACCGTCCCCGCTGCCATCGAGCGGCTGGACCAGGTGGGGCTCCTCAAGAGCCTCGGGTGGGTCCGTGTCGTATTCGAAAAGCCATTTGGCCATGATTTCCATTCGGCGCGAACCCTCAATACGCGGCTGCATCGCTATCTCGACGAATCGCAGATCTATCGGATCGACCATTATCTGGGCAAAGAGACGGTGCAGAACCTGTTGGCGTTTCGCTTCGCCAACCCGATCTTCGAATCCCTTTGGAGGCGCGACATTGTTGAAAGTGTTCAAATCACGGTTGCGGAGGATCTCGGCGTGGAGCATCGTGGTGCGTATTATCAGCAGGCCGGCGCGCTGCGCGACATGGTACAGAACCACTTAACGCAGCTCATGACGGTCGTGGCGATGGAAGTGCCGGTGTCCTTCGATGCCGGCGCAATCCAAGGCGAGAAGCTGAAGGCCCTGCATTCGATCGCGCCGATTGCGCCGCAGGACGTGGTCTTCGGCCAATACACCGCCTGGCGGATCGCGGACACGACGATTCCCGGCTATCGCGAGGAAAAGGGCGTGCCGACGGATTCGACGACGGAGACCTACGTGGCCCTGAAGGCGGAGATCCACAACTGGCGATGGAAAGGGGTGCCGTTTTATCTCAGGACCGGCAAGCGGCTGCCCCGCAAACTGACCCAGATCACGGTGACCTTTCGTGAGGCGCCCACCCAAGTTTTCCGGTCTCTGGAGCCGGGCAGCATACCGCCCAACAAGTTGCTCATCACATTGCAGCCCAGTGAAGGGTTCTCCCTCTGCTTCTCCGTCAAGACGCCGGGTCGGCCGTTTCGCTTTACGGACCGCGCCTTGCAGTTTGATTACGAGGACGCCTTCGGCCAATTGCCGGAAGCCTACGAGACGTTGCTTCGCGACGTACTGATCGGCGACCAGACGCTATTCGTCAGCGCGGAGTTCACTGAAACCGCCTGGCAGTTGTACGATCCTCTGTTGGCCGTCGAGCGACCCGTGCACTTTTACACGGCTGGGACCTGGGGGCCGCGGGAAGCGGATACGCTGCTGGAGAAGAATGGACATGGGTGGCAGTTGGGGTGGTGAGGAAGGGGAAGGAAGGGCACTCGCGCTAGTTATGTGCTCCCGGAGCGCGCACGATCGGAATGTGCTCGCTCCATGGCCTCGGTGAGACCGGGTGCAAGAGACTCTTCGGGTGAGAACAAGCGAGTCATCCGGAAGATCGATTCAACAGCAATAGGCGTTCCTCTTGCCCCTGTAAGCGCGGTCAGCCTTCTCGTAAGCCGGAACGTCGCCGTCTCCCCGATTACTGCGATGTCTTCGGCTGCGCGCTCTTTTTCTGGGCCCGCTTCTCCATGATCTTTGAGCAATCCTGCGATAGCTCCTTGGCATGCTCTTCCAGACATTGCACGATGCGCCCCTCGCCCCGCTTGACCTCCTGGCAAAACCGCTTAACATCGTCGCCGCAGGCCTGCTTGATCTTCTCCCTCCCGCGTTTGTGCGCGTCGGACGCTGCCGGGGGCGGGGAGGTTGATGGCGGAGTCTGGTCATCTGCCCATGCGGGATGTGCGAATCCCGCTGGCAGGAGCATCCCCAACAAGAGTGCCGCGAAGCCGGCCTTCATCATATAGCGCATCGCATACCTCCTCGGATGGTTAGAAGCCATTTCAAGCCCTCCGTTCACTCGGTTCGATGAACCCGACACAGGCTTCGACAAGCCCGTCCTGAGAAAGCCAACCGTCTCCCTCGAGAGCCTCAGGATCAACGGTTGGTTTATCGAAGGGCTCAATACAAATGCAGAAACATCATCTGTTCATGACGCGTCCGTTCGCCCTGAGCCGGTCGAAGGGTGAATGGAGGGTTGTGAAATGACTTCTAGCACGCGGCTTGATCTCGATCAACCGAAACCGACGGTCGTTGCGAGTGCATTGGGATGCCGGAGGCCGTGTGAGGGCCTGGTTTGCTCAAGCTGATTCAGTGTGATCAGGCCTGGAGTCTCTCACGTATTTGCTGTGCAGTTTGACCGGCGCCCGCCGCTTTTTTCGCATGCGGATGTTCAGCATCTCGACTCCGACGGAAAATGCCATGGCGAAATAGATGTACCCCTTGGGCACGTGCACGTCGAACCCTTCGACCATGAGGGTGACGCCGACGAGAATCAAGAACGACAAGGCCAGGATCTTGATCGTCGGGTGAGTTTCGACAAAATCGCCGATGGTCTTGGCCGCCATGAGCATGACGATCACGGCCAGGATGATGGCGATGGCCATGATCGAGACATGCTCGGCGAGGCCGACCGCGGTAATCACGGAGTCCAGTGAGAACACGATGTCCAACAGCCCGATCTGCAGCAAGACCATCCCCAGCCCTACGGCCATGACCTCGGGATCGTCCTCTTCGACGCCCTCAAGGCTATTATGGATTTCATGAGTGGCCTTCACCAGCAAAAACAAGCCGCCTCCAATGAGGATGAGGTCGCGTCCGGAGATTTCTTGGGCCAGAACGGTAAACCAAGGCTGAGTGAGGCTCATCACCCAGGAGATGGAGAACAACAGACCGAGACGGGCGATCATGGCAAGGCCGAGCCCCGCCCGTCTGGCCAGAGCGCGTTGCGGTTCGGGGAGCCGGCCGACCAGGATGGAGATGAAAATAATGTTGTCGATGCCGAGGACGATCTCCAGCGCCGTCAAGGTCCCCAAGGCGATCCAGGATTCGGGATGAGTCAACCATTCAAACATCAGTCTCTCCATTGTGCGATCTGCGCGACGGGCGTCCGCCTGCTCTCCCGGCAATTCGCGCCAAGTTGAGGGGTGGGAGTGAATGCGGGCTTGTGTCGGACAGTGGGCATTTTACTTCGGTCAGCACTGGACGGGCATCAGCTTTGTGCTTTTTAAACCTCTTGGCACGACCGGAGCGAGCGGTGCCGTCGACGGGTGAGATGGTGAACGCCCGCATCGATGGTTGACGTGGATCATCGCGTTGGGAGTATGATGACGCATCCATCGACATCGGGAGAGTCCCCTCCGTGCCCATACCTGATGAGTCGATGGGGATTCTTGCCTTGGAGGCGCCATGCGCACCGTGGTCGCCGTAGATTGGTCGGACCAGGCCTTTGATGCGGTGCGGGTGGTCTCTCGCCTCTTTGTCCACGAAGAGCCGACGTTGCTCCACGCCGTGGATCTCAGCCCGATCGAAAATCCGATCTTTGCCCAGCCGATCGGGCGCAGAACTTCTGAGGAAGTTCGGCACTCGATGTCGGAGGCAGCCAAACGAGTGCGTGATCAGACCGGCGCCATGGTGCCCGCCAGGATCCCCTCAGCCAAACGGATCTACCGGATGGGGAATCCTGCCAAGGTCATACTCGAAACGGTCCGCTCGACCCAGTGTGAGTTGGTGGCGGTGGGATCTGAAGGGCAGGGACGTGTCTCGGAATTGATCCTCGGCAGCGTGTCGCATCGAGTGGTTCTGCACGTGCCTTGCGCATCGTTGCTGGTGAGGGATGATCCGGGGAAGGTGCACTCCGTCCTGTTGGCCGTCGAAGGGCAGGAAGATTCGCGGCGGCTGGTCGCCTGGCTGCATCGTCATCGCTTCGCTCAGCCGGCTTCCCTCTCCTTACTCAGCGGGGCACCAAGTCTCCATACCGGCGACGACATCCTCGGGGCTCGACACGACAAGTGGAACGAGGAGATCGAACAATATGCCGAACGCCTTGTGTAGGATACCGCGGTCTCGTTCCGAGATCTCTTCTCCGCCGTGATGCCGTGGGTCGAACGCGGCGATCCGGCCCGTTGTATCTCGCAGGCGGCGCGCCAGGCCGATCTGGTCGTCCTCGGTCCTCAGGGGTGGAAGGGCATAGGGCGCTTCCTGCTCGGCAGCGTCTCCCAGGCGGTGTTGCATCGGGTCGTCTGCCCGGTCCTGATCGTTCGGTAACTGGCTTCCACTTGTGCGAGAGTGGTGTCACGGGCGGTATGGGTATCGGCCGTGCCTTGAGGCAGAAAGGAGTGGACCAACATGGAATGGAACATTGAGTCGAAGATTGTCCGCAAAGTCGTGGTGCTCGACGAGGGTCATACCGTGCTCGACGCTGCGATCCTGATGACCGAGGAGTTCGTAGGGTCGGTGGTCATCACCAGCGCCTCCAAGATCACCGGCATCTTCACCGAGCGTGATTTGATGATGCGGGTGGTCGGAAAGAGCCGGGATCCTGAGCAGGTGAAGATCAAGGACGTCATGACCAGCGAAGTGGTTCGGGTCAGCCCCAAAGAGACGGCCAGCTCGTGTTTGAACTTAATGAAGGAACATCGCTGTCGCTACCTGCTGGTCTTCGACGGTGACGAGTTTGTCGGACTGGTTTCGCTCCGCGATCTGGTGGCCTTGATGATGGAGGAGAAGGAGGAGCTGATCGGCTGCCTCAATCGGTATATCAGCTCATGAATCAGGCGTGCTCGGAAAGGTCCACGGTTCTATGGTCGAGTTCATGTTGAAACAGGATGGCCTGGGCCTGTTGCAAGAAATTAGGGATTGCGACCGCGATGACGGCGCTGCCGTACGCCGGAGATGCCGGCACATTGGACGGTTCCCGGCCGAGGAGGTCGGACAGCTCGTCCCAGAGACGGAGACAGTAATCCTTGTTGTGGTCAAAGCCGCTGAGGATCGGCAAGAACGTATCCTTGAAGAGCTGCCTGGCGTCGTCCGACAGGGGTTGGAGCCAGCCCTCTCTGGTCCCGACCTCGCGATAGATCCGTTTCAGCAGCTCGTCCTTGGAACCCGCACTATCGATCCCGAGTTCTCGGCAAATCTCCGTCAAAATCTCTTCCGGGTACTTGCTGAGGTAAAAGATGGTCTGGCGCGGGAAGCTCTCGGCAGACAGCACCAGCGGGTCGGCCTGTCGGTGTAGGCGGGCGAGTTGTTCGTGCGTTGTTCCTGTGGGAGGGAGCCCGAGGTCATTCAGCCAGTCGGAGAGTTCCTTGGAAATAGAGTAATTCAAATAACAGTCGATCAGTTGGTCGCGCCACTCCGCGAGCATCTGTGGAGAGAGAACAGGTTCCTGGGACACTGCCCCGCCGCCTTGCCCGGTCGGCGAAGCCGGCTCGGCCTCTGCCGGCTGCTCCTGTGGCCTCCATGAAACGCCGCAGGTGGGACAAAAACGCGCCATCGGCGGGAGTGCGCCATGACAAGCGAGGCACTCCATCGCAGCCTCCCTCCCCGACATTCTCGACACTCGGCAGAGAACCTCGCCGATGAGTCACGGCCTCTCGGCGCGTCCGGACGAGGGTCGGATGCATCGAGAGAGCAACACCTGCCTTCTACCCCAGCACCCAGACCGCGATTCCGGAGGACTCCCGCAATAGGTGATCGGTGATGCCGTTCCCGAAGAGTCGTTTCGTACCGGACGCGCCGTGGCGGCTCACCACGATCGTGCCGTACCCTCCGGCGCGCGCTTCATCGAGAATGGTGTCGGCGATATCGCGTTCGTGGCCGAACTTGAGCGTCACGCGATCGATCGGGAAGCCGGTCTGCCCCAGACCCTGTAAGGCCTTCAGGAGGATCGGATATTCGATGGTTCCTTCCTCCTTGACCCATGCCTCCTGATCTTTCCGCAATTGTCGTCCCAACTGATCCTCCACCGTCGGATTTTCTGAGCCTCCGTGCTCCAACAATTCGCGAGGCATCGGCTTCAACACGTGGAACAACGTCACCGCCACGTCTTGCGTGTCACGGAGCAGTGATCCGACGTAATGGACCGCGCGGGCCGACTCCTCAGAATCGTCCACGGCGACCAGAATCCTTTTGGAGACGGTTCCACTCGTCACATCGTGCGCTTCCCTAGAAAGGAGTTTGTCCTTCGTCGGAGTAGACATCGGATCACCCCGGTGGAACAGCAGAGCCGGTGACATAACTGACCGCTTTGATCTCTTCTCGCGCTAGGCAGTCGAAACGAGATCCCTTCGGTTGGCCATCGTGGCGTAGTGGAGTATGGTCTTCCATTGAACTCCTCCGTGAAGATGAGCGCCGCCCCAAGAACAATGGGCGAAAAGAGTGAATGAAGGGGCACCCTCGCCCACCTATGCGATCAGAGATTCTTCAGCCTATGCCTGTATGGTAGGTAAGTCAACGGGCCCCTCGCAGAAGGGAAAAGGGCCGCCAGGTTGGTAGGAGGCCTCTCAGTTATTCTCGATAGAGATTTCCGACGGCTCGTATTCCGGAATGTTGGAATGAGTCTTCATCGGCCGGCCGGGAGCTAGAAGCCGAGGGCTTTTTCGAGATCCTCCTGCCCCTTCTTGAATTGCTTCTTTTCCGCCGCATCTTTCTTCTTGGTCAGCGCTTCGAGTTCTGCTTGTTTTTTCTTCAGCGCTTCGTGTTCAGCCTTGTTCGTCAATTCCTCTTTCTCTTCCACCAGCGACGTGGCTTGTGCGGTCTTGATCGCGCTATCCGGCACCGTCATCCAACTCAAGCGATATCCCGGCCTCTTAAGGGCCAGCTCCTGATAGAGCACGACATACCGTGTCGGATAGCTTCGCTGGCCGATTTGGCGTTCTTCCAAGACATAGACCGTCGGCGCGCCGAATAGTTTCGGATCATACAGATCGAGGGCCATTCTTGTGCCTTGTCCTGCCGACACGGATTGCATCTTTTGCATGTACTGCAAGAATGCTTGTGTATCGGTAGGGTCCGGCGGCTTCATCTGTTGCATCTCTTCCGCCGCCGCCGCTTGAGCCTGATTGAGGGCTTCCTGTTCGTCGTGGAGCTGGAAGCGGTATTGCTCTCGAAACTGCTCCCATTTCAAGGGACCTTTCTTGGCCTTCGCCTGATAGAAATGCGTAGGATCGCTCTTGCCTTTCACGACGTACGATACGCGACCGACCGCTGCATCGCTGAAATCGAACAGGTAGACACTATCTGGGGCGACCGGCAGGGAATGTGTTGCGACATCTACAGGAGTCTCCGGCGTGCGCCCCGTGCGGTGAGGCATCACGCGCTGCCTGAGTAACATGATGGCGGTTCCCTTCCCGTGAGCGATCATATTCGAAACGGCGAGTCTGACGTCCGGCACGGGATCGTTGGTCAGCGGGATGATCGCGTCCACGTCTTGATCCTGCGGTCCGATCATGCCGATCGCGTCCGCTGCGGCGATCCGTAACTCGATCTCATCGCTGTGGAATATCGGCAGAATAGACAGAAAATAGGCATGGTCGGCCGACGAGCCTAGCGTATGCAGATCATCTTTCAGGACGTCGATCGCATCCTTTCGGAGTTTGTCGCAAGACGCGTCTTTGGAGGATTTATTGCGACAGTCATCGATATACTTCTTGACCAGAACGGTCTTGGGAGAGGAGCTGGAACCGGTCGCCGGCGGTGCCGCTGGCGAGGGCGATGGCAGCAACGCGAGCCCGAGGAGTGCGCCTCCGGCGATGCCCGCAATCGAGATGCTCGAAGTGCCGATCATGAGTGTTCCTCCTGGCTCGAAGAAAGACTCTCGCGTACCGTGCTAATTGAGGACGGCTTCAGAATTTCCATACATACGAAGACGATGTTCCGCCTCGTTGAGCCGCTGGCGCTGCGCGTATGCCTGCTCCAATATTTTCTTGGTGCTGTTGTCCAGCTTGGCGACGCACTTCAGTTTGAGCTCCGATAATTTTTTCTCGAGGAAGGTCTTATGGGCGCGATAGGATTCGACCTCCGATTCGGCGCGCAGCCGGAGGAGCCGAGAACTCATGCCAGCGTCGAAGATTTTTGGGAAGCTCAAATAGAAATCCTTATGCGCTCGTTCGTGGACATGCTCGGCCTCGATCACGTCGTCGCAGTTGTTCTTCTTGAAGTCATCGTCGATAATCGGCTCCCCCTCTTGACTCAGACCGGCGACCTTTTTCAGTTCATTCTTTTGTTTGACAGGCCCTTGCTTGATCAGAGTCCGCCATTGAGATTGTGAGGAGCTTGTCAATTGGACAAACTTCTGGTTGAGATCGTCATTGGATTGAGGCGGATCCACGTCGGGATAGAGTTCACGGGCCCAGGCAAAGATCTCTTTCCAGGCCTCTTCCGCTTTCGTGACTCTGTCCAGGTGTGCCTGCAATTTGTCGATGTCCTTGCATGTGCAGGGCCCTTCGCCGTACGCGAGCCCGGTGAAGAGAGTCAGAAGTAGGGAGGTGCCTGTCACACACAATACGAACGAGTGAGACCTGGCTCGCGGGTTGGATGCCTGACGGAGGGTTCCAGGCGCACCATGGCGGCTCGTCGCATCGCGTCGATCAAATGGCATGTCTGCGTCTCCTTTCGCTATACTCCTGTCCTGCAAGAGAGTAATCTTGATCCGACCGTGAACAGTGTGACTGCCACACGAAACCGGCAGAGCGTCTGCCTGATGGTGGTCGCAGTTGTGGCCTACGCAAACGCGTTCTCGGGCACTTTCCAGTACGACGACTTCTCAGCCATACTGGAGAATCCACATCTCAATAGCTGGCGAACTTTTATCGGCCATCTCGATCACATGGTCCGGCCGGTATTGTATGCGACGTTCCTCGCCGATCGGACAATCTTCGGAACCAGCCCGACCGGCTACCATCTGTTGAATCTGCTGCTCCATCTGGGCTCCGGGATCCTTGTCTATCTCGTGCTGACTCGCGCCGTCTCGGAGGAAGCCCGGGAAGTTCCGTTCTGGACTGCGCTGTTGTTTCTCGTTCATCCCCTTCAAACCGAAACCGTCACCTACATTTCCGGTCGGGCCTCCGGCCTCATGACGTTGTTCTACCTTCTCGCCCTTGCCCTCTATATCGAAGCGGCTGCGCGTCGGCGTGACGGGCTCCCTCATGGACGGTATGTATCCGGCGCCCTCTTGTCGTTCGTTTTGGCCCTTGGATCGAAAGAAACCGCGGCCACGTTGCCGCTCGCTCTCTTGCTCTGGGATGCGTTGATACGCCGATTGGATCCTGCCGCATTGCGTAAGACGTTCCTCTCAACTCATCTCCCATTTTGGTTCGTGCTGCTTGTCGTGGCCGCATGGGCCTGGCGGCACCCTCGCTATTCCGAGCTCGCCCAATACAGCCTGGAGATGCGTCCACTCTGGGACAATCTTGTGAGCGAACTCCATGCCGTCATCTACGCGCTCTCGCTGTTCGTCTGTCCCTGGAACCAAAACTTCGATCACGACCTGCCCGCGTTGCACTCCCTGTTTCAATGGCCGCTCCCTGTCGATCTGTTGATCCTGGGCGCAGTGGCCGGTGTGGCCTTGACGGCATGTCGGCGGTTCCCCTTAGTGACGTTCGGAGTCGGCTGGTTCTTCCTTCAGCTCCTCCCCACAAGTCTGATTCCTCGCGTCGACCTGTTGAGCGAACGCAACCTCTATCTGCCGTCGGTCGGCATGCTGCTGGCCTTCGTCCTCCTCGGCTCACAACTGGCCGGCTGGCTGTCCGAGACCCTGCATCGGCCAAGGCTCGTCCGTGTCGGCGCGGTCGGCCTCGGGCTCATGTTGGTCCTCGCGCTCAGTTTCGCGACGATCCAACGCAATGCTCTCTATCGCGACCCGGTCCTGCTCTGGTCCGACGCCGTGGAGAAATCCTCGAACAAGGCGAGGCCGCACAACAACCTCGGCCACGCTTACGCTATGCGGGGCGATTGGGAGAACGCCATCGACGAATTCAGAACCGCGGCAAGGCTTGACCCTGACTACGCCCTTGCTCAGAAGAACCTCCGAGACGCATACCTCCACAGTGTTGGACGGCAGTAGAGTTCCGCCCTCAATTGTTCGAATTCTGCATGACGGCCTGCCCGTATCGAAGCATCCTGGCGGCCTGTTCCCATCGATCCGTGACGTTCATGCCCACCAGCAAGAGGCGATGGCCCTCCTTGAACATGCTGGCGATCAGGCAGCGCCCGGCTTTGCTCGTGTATCCCGTTTTCACGCCTGTGATATCGGGGTCGAGGAGCAATTCGTTCGTGCTATGGAGCGCGACCTTCCGTTCACCGTCGACGCTGGAGATCTCGCGTACGACGGTCCGTACCATCATTGAAAAATTGGGTGTTTGCAGAGCCTCATCGGTCAATCTGGCCAGATCAGCCGCGCTTGAGTAGTGCCCCGGCGCATCGAATCCGCAAGGATTGGCGAAATGGGTATTCTCCAACCCCAACCTGCGGACTCGTTCGTTCATCATGGCGACGAACCGCTTGTCGTCCCCCCCGATGTGCCAGGCGACCGCCTCGCAGGCATCGTTGGCACTGGTTACCAGCATGGCCGTTACCAGATCACGCAAGAGGAATGCTTCGCCGGCCCGGAAATTGTACGAGGAATGATGCACCACTGCGCGACCGTCGATCTTCACCACCTCTTGAAGCGGCGCGGACTCGAGCGCAATCAGTGCCGTCATAATTTTCGTGAGGCTGGCCGGCGGAAGGCGGCGGGTGGAGTTTTTTTCCAACAATACCCGTCCGGATTGGAGGTCGACCATATACAAGGCAGAGGCGTTGATGACCGGCCTCTCAGGCAGGGTTGAAGGACTCCTCTCGTTCGCTCGAGCGGCGCACGGCAGGGCCGCGGCCGTCATCATCAATGCGGCGACCAACAGCAATGTGCCTTTCAGGCGCCGCTCCATGCCGCCGTTCGCCTATCGGCCAAACAGACCCTTCATGAAATTGCCGGCCTTTTCCATATCTGAAGGCTCTTCATGTGTGGGCGGGGTTTCAGGTGCCGCCGGCTGCTCGTTCGGTGTCGGCATGGTTCGCTGCGGTCTTCCGGTTTGCGGTCTCGGATTCGGCATGCCGCGCTGTCCCATGCTCTCGTGCCCCATCATCCCCATCACGCCACCCATGTCGAATTTCGTGAACCCTTCCGGGATTTCGAACAACCTGGGTTCCTGCTTGCCGATCGTGAGGTTGCTGAGCTCGGTCAGCATCCGCTTCTTGTCGTTCCCTTCTTTGTAGAGCAGATCCTGCTTAAGGGTGATGCCTTCTTTCGTTCGCCAGGAGAATCCTCCGAATTTTTTGCCATCCGTGCTGGTGGCGATGGTTTTGTACTTGGTCACCGTCACGCCGTTGAGCGTCTCTTCGCCCATCGCCGTGTCCTCATAGGTCCATTGCGAAGGATCATTTCCCTGTCCCTGGCCGCCAGCCAGGGGATATTCCATATACATGTTTTCCGACGGCATGAGGGTCCACATGACCTTGGTGTCGTACCGGAAGATCATGACCGCTCCCTCGCCTGTGCCCGTCAACGTTTCCCTCCGCTCCTTGCTCGGCGTAACGAAAATTTTCTGCTGCAAGGTGCCTTCTTCGTTTTGAATCGTCGCATCCGCCGAATACTCCGCTTGCGGGCGGGTCGGTTGACCGGCGTCCGCAGGCAACCAGGCCGAGAGAATCGCAAGCGCGATCAAGGCGACAACGATGAATGGCATGACAGTCTCCTTCCAAAACGTGAGAGGTTGACTGCGATGGGTTGACCGGCCTGAATCCTGAGCCATCGAGGGACAGGGCCACAGACAGACGAAACGTTGACGTGACAGGGTATCGCTAGGGTATCGCTGCGCCCATAGGAAGTAAAGTGAGTATTCGTAAGCGTATGAGCGACATGATGATCAGAATTCCGTACAAGATAAGCAGGAAGGTACAAGGCGTGGTTCTCGATAGTGTAATGAGCGAGTTCTCCCAAATTCTGACAGGCGCCGTGACATGACGCCTAAGTTGCCGCGACGACGCAACGTGACGAAGAAATGGCCGTGCCGATACGATGGCCCTTCAAGCCTGGATCGAGAGGCAACCCATAGCGAAGAGGGGTGTCGCCGTGACGTTTGGAAGAGTTTCACCGATGAAGGTTCTCCACCAGAGCGGCGATGTCCACGAAATCAACGCTGGGGCGTACCCCGTAGAGACCGGTTACTTTCTCGATGAGTTCATCGGTGAAGAACGCTCTGGCCGCCTCTTCGGAGTCCCAGACATAGAAATTGCGCGCTTCCCGTGCGCCGGGGTTGAGGGTGAAGGCTTTGGAGCGCAGTCCCGGCATTCCCTCGAACCGTCCTCGCGCCGTCTCGGCAATCTTTCGGATGACGTTCTCATCGAAGGGCTCCCCATAGCGAAAAGTTACGAACACGCCGATCATGTCCCGCTCCTTTCGTATCTTGTGAGATTGTTGAATGTCCGCAATCGGACATGGTCCTTCGGCGGATGCCGCCGGTTGCTGAGCGCGCCGGGAGACTTCTTGCACGAGAGGCCGGCGAGAGTCCGGATTGGCGAGAATCGTTCCGGAGAGTGATACCTGCACCACCTCCCGAGTCTGTCTGGTGCAGACCAGGGTCTTTGGATAGCGCTGTTTGCTCGTGGCGCGCTGTGTGCGATTGGCCGTGTGGCCCATTCGACATAGCCAACGTCGAATTAGCTCCGACGGCCGCTACGGTTTCGCGACGGCGTGCGGCATCCTGGTGCGCGTTTTTGTCGGGGCCGGTACAGGTCGCAGGCACAGTTGCGGCAAAAGCCGCGGCTTGCGGCCAATACGCGGTGCTGCCGTTTGTTGTGGCCGCAGCGGCAAACCCGGTCGGCTTTTCTCCTTGCGCTCATGCTGGTGATCACCGGATGGCGACCATTCTATCTCTGAGACAGTCATGCTTCCAGTACCCGCGGCTATGTCCGGTGGAACGGATTTCCCGAATATGGCCGGATATGATAGGGTCGAATCGCATGGATCTCCTGAGGTCGGCCTCGCTGCTGCCCCAGTGTCTGGGGGCGATCGTCGCAGACCTGGTGAGACGAAGCACCAGGTCAGTCTCAACCGAGAATGGGAAGTCCGATGACGAGTGGGCTCAAGGGCGTGGTTCGTTGCGCATGGGCGGGCGACCAGCCCCACATGATCCGGTATCACGATGACGAATGGGGCAGGCCGGTCCACGATGACCGACGCCATTTCGAGATGCTGGTGTTGGAGGGGGCGCAGGCTGGCTTGTCCTGGGATACGATCCTGCGCCGGCGCGAGGGCTATCGGCGGGCCTTTGCCGAATTCGATCCGGTGAAGGTGGCGAAGTTCGATGCGAGGAAGACTGCGGCGTTGCTCAAGGACGTCGGCATCATCCGTAATCGCTTGAAGATTGATGCGGCCGTGACGAACGCGCAGGCATTCCTCGAGATCCAAGAAGAGTTCGGCTCGTTCGATCGATATGTGTGGCCCTTCGTCGGGGGGAGACCGAAAGTCAATCGCTGGACGAGTATTGCTCAGGTGCCGGCCACCAGTCCGGAGAGCGACGCGCTGTCCAAAGACCTCAAGAAACGAGGCTTCCGCTTTGTCGGGAGTACCATCATCTATGCCCACATGCAGGCAGTCGGCATGGTGAACGATCACCTGCTTGGTTGTTTCGTGCGGGTAGCACGGTCTGGAACGTCGAACTCGAAAGGCTAAGCGATACAGAGGAGCAGGCGGATGCGAATTGTCGTGATCGGTGCGACCGGGACGATCGGACGGGCCGTGTGTCGGGCGCTGGAGCCTCGGCATGACGTGATCACGGTCGGGAATAAGAGCGGAGACGTTCAGGTCGATCTTGCCAATTCCGAATCGATTCGGACTCTCTACCGGGCTATCGGTTCGGTGGATGCCGTGGTCTCGACGGCCGGACGCGCCGTCTTTGGCGATTTGGCGAAACTCACGGATGAAGATTTTGCTTTCAGCCTGTCCCATAAGCTGATGGGGCAGGTGAATCTGGTCCGGATCGGAGCTTCGTTGCTGTCAGATCGCGGCTCGTTCACGCTGACGAGCGGCGTGCTGAGTCAGGAGCCGATGAAGGGCAGCGCCGCGATCAGCCTGGTCAACGGCGGGCTCGACGGGTTTGTGCGGGCGGCGGCGCTGGAACTGCCGAGAGGCCTCCGCATCAATGTGGTCAGCCCCACCTGGGTGACTGAAACGTTGAAGGCCCGTGGAATGGACCTGGCCGGCGGTATGCCGGCGGACGAGGTCGCCCTCGCCTATGTGGAAAGCGTCGAGGGAACGAAAACAGGTCAGGTGCTCAATACGAGAATGTTCAGGCGATAATCGACCGCCCTCCTTGCCACCTCAAGACATCGCTCCTTCCCGTTCGCCGGCCTTTCCGTCCTTCCGCTTTTCCGGTTTTCCATTTGTTGGATGGTCGTCCGGTCTGGCCTTGACGGATACAGCCGCGTATTGGAAGAGATACACCTGCCAGTCCTTTCCTGATCCGCTTCTCTGCATTTCAACAGCTTACGCGTAATGCGTCCAAATTGTGGTCCGGCGCGCCCTTTGCTCAATTATGCGGTGTGAGTAAATAGGGACAATACCCTGAGTGGTCCTATGGTCTATCGGAGACGCGAGGGCAAGGCGAATCGCTCCGCATCTCTCCAAATCTCTCCAAGAGGAGGTCGGCCATGAAACGCGTAATGGTGATGATCGGGTGTCTCAGTATGCTGGTTCTATCTGTCTCCTGTGTCGCCCACCGCACCTGTAGCAGCGAAGAAATGGTCAAGATGAAAGAAGGCGGCTTCAGCATGGAGGACATCAACAGGACCTGTGTGAGCTATAAGCTCTCGGACGAAGTGGTGCAGGCGACTGGTCAACTGCTGCAAAGTGAGCTTGCGAGGCAATTTCCAAAGCGAGGTCAGCCGGTGGCCGTGGCCTCGACCTGCACGACTCAACTCGGACAATGTCCGTTGATGCAACCCGGTGCGAGCGGCGAGCCATGTTCTTGTCCTTCCTGGTATGGACAGATCCCGGGAGTGATGAGGTGATCCGGCGTATCCGATACGAGGGATCGAGATACGAGGCATCGATTTGCGGCGTCAGAGGCGGCCGGGTGCTGTATGGAACGGGGCGGAAGATATAGGCTTGTAGAAGTCGTCCAATCCGCATTGCTCGCGCAGACCGCAGTACAGAAGGTCGGCCATCGGTTCGAGGTTGATGCAATCGGCGGCGTTGTAGGCCAAGAGCCGGTCGAGTGCCGCCGGATCATGCCCGTGGCGCCACTGATTCCAGAGACGCACGGCATCCCAACCGTCCAACCCGTCGATCCCTGCCGGGCGTTCGATCCCGACCCGCCGTTCGACCTGTTTGAGTCCGCCCTTCCATCCGAGTGCGCGGCCCGCGAAGCGGAGATCCAGATGCGCGTGATTCAGGCGGAGTCTTGGGAATTGGGCTCGTAGGCATGGCAGGTCGAAGCCGGCGCCATTGAAGGTCACGAGCAGGCTATATTGCGAGAGGTGCTCGCTGAGACATTCCTCAGTCAAGGTCTCACCGCGGACAAGCTGAGTCATCCGCCCCTGTCCAAACAGGCCGACGACGGTGATCTCGCCGAAGGGTCCGGCGGTCTCG
This sequence comes from Nitrospiraceae bacterium, assembly GCA_040981105.1. Classification (GTDB taxonomy): domain Bacteria; phylum Nitrospirota; class Nitrospiria; order Nitrospirales; family Nitrospiraceae; genus Nitrospira_G. The sequence continues at coordinate 30,901 of JANRMO010000007.1, read as the reverse complement.
ATATCGAGGAAGACCGCTCGCGGACGGAGCCACTCATACAACCGCCAGTGCTCGCGCGGCTTCAGACGCGGCGCAAACCAGTCAGGATTCTCATTCGCATACTGATCCCGCGCGGCCTTTACCACTTCATCGTAGTGCATCTTCCAGGTCTCGCTGATCCGTGGAATCCGGCGGGCTTCAAGGAAGGTCTGCCAGGTGGAGATGCCGCTCGACCACAATTGCCGCTCGCGCACCGCGGCGATGCCGGGGAGGAAGAGAAAGGTCGACTCGATCATGGCGCCTCTGCCATCGTACCATGACCATTCCAGAATTGGCGCGGTCTCCGTGGCGTCGGCCGGGCTGCGGATTGCGGGTTGATGCGGCCGTTGCATGCAGGCACAATGGGAAAGCATGCGGAGGCATGTGACGATCGGTCTTCGCGCGGGTGCAGTGTGGCCGCAGGTACTGTTTCCACAGTCTGCGGCCTGTCTGTTCCCGTCTGGATGGAGGAGTGCGAGAGAGCCAAGGAGCGGCCATGCCGTCAGATCGATTGAAGCAGGCGTCCGGAACGAACCAGCCAACGCGGCTGAGCCATCTCGTGCTCTGTCTGTTGCTTGGGGTGTTTGCCTCCGGCTGCGTGGCGCTCGCCGTGGGCGCGGCGGGCGGGGTCGCCGGGGCCGTGTACGTGATGGGCAAGCTCAAGGATGAAGTGGATCACGACGTGCCCACGGTCCATACGGCAACCGTTGCGGCGATGAAGGATCTGGGGTTGAATCCGTCAGAAAACAAAGCCGACAAGATGTCGGCCCATCTCGAATCGGAATTCGCCGACGGAAAACACGTCTGGATTGATCTGGAATCCATCTCGGAGGCTCGAACCAGTCTGACCATTCGTGTCGGGTTCACCGGAGACGAGGTGCGGGCGAGAAAGATTCATCAAGCGATCACGCGCCACCTGCCGTCGTCCGCGTGAACCCGTTCTGCTTCAGCATTGTCGCCTACGGGGCGGGGCCAAATTCACCGCCCAGCCCCGTCGGCGCATTCATGATCGCGTTGGGGTCCGTTGAAATCTCCCACCCGTTGTCATGGCTCTTACCGTCGGAGGTCCAGCCTTTGGCATAGACGAGAAAGAGGACCGGTTCGCCGACGGAGACGGCCCCGCTCGAGGCGGACCAGGTTCCGACGACACGACCCACGACCGTGATGCGGGCCCAGTGCCGATACTGACCGGAAAATTGGCTCCGGCTCGACGCCGTCACCCAGTAATGGCCGGCCTCGGGACCGTCCTGTGTCACCGGTCGGTGAGGACGGTAGATATCATCCAGCGGGCGATTCTTCAGCCTGATCCAGAGTTGATCCTGCTCCAGCCGTTCCTCGACGACCACCCCGCCCATAATCACGACCTTGTCGCGATACCGATCGGGATGAGCCGCGAGCGTCGTCAATGTCACGTCGCGTTCCGCTCGCGCCAGGTATCGCGGAGGGATCGTCGGCTTGAGGGCTTCGATCGAGGAACAGGCGGTGAACGAGAGAGAGAGGAAGGCGGCGAAGCGAATGCATCCCATTGCAAACGGTTTGTTTCGTGCCTTCATGGATTTCAGTCTATTCATGGCTGGTCGAGGATTCGCCCGGACGGGCGGCTGACAAGAGCATGGTCGGTCAGGGGTTCCATCATGCGCGTTAATACACGGACCGGCGAACGGATGCAACCATGAAAGAGTTCAGGCTCAGGTAGAGAGAGAGCTTTAGCCCGCAATATTCACGACGCTTCGCGACGCTCCAGCCGTTGCATCACGCAACCCGTAACGGGCCGCACGGCGGTTGCAGGAGAAGCGTTCATGAATCACGTGGCGAGAGACGGCATGGGGGTGGTTGGAGGTCGCGTCTTGAGCAGGGGCATGAACCAGGGGTAAGCTGTGAAGCCAACGGGGAGGTTGTTGATGTCCGAGAAAGGCGGCAGGCAGATTGCCGGCGACAGAGCAGGCGAGGACTCGCAGGAGCGACGAGACGGGGATGGGAGCCGAACGCCCGACCGAGACCGGGAACTGCTGGTCAAGAGACTCCTCGATCAACAGCCGGGATTCCTGGGATTTCTGCGACGGCGACTCGGCAGCGAGGCCGTCGTGGAGGATCTCTTTCAGCAGAGCCTGGCCCGGGCGGTCGAGCACTACCATTCGGTCAAGAGCGACGACAGCGTCGTGCCCTGGTTTTATCGGATTCTGCGCCATGCGGTGATCGACTATTATCGATCTCACGATGCGGAAGCGCGCCGCGACGATGCCTATCTCCGTGACCTGGTGCAAGCCGGCGAAGACCAGGAGCCGGCGTTCGACGAGTTGAAACCCTCCGTGTGCGCCTGCCTCTCCCGGCTGTTACCGGCGCTCCGGCCGAACTATGCCGAATTGATTCGTCGCATCGACCTCGACGGCGAATCCCCTCAGCGGGTTGCCGCGGAGCTGAACATTTCACAGAATAATCTCACGGTCCGGCTCCATCGCGCCCGGCAGGCCCTGAAAGAAAGCTTGGAAGAGACCTGCGGGATCTGTACGACCCACGGCTGTATCGAGTGCACCTGCGAGTAACTTGCCGTCCGAGTCTCCGACACCGTCCTCCTTTTTCCTCTTCTCTCGATGTCGTGCCACCGCACTGTAATAATGGAACCCCTCCTCCGTCTGAATCGGTGTGCGGACACGATCCTTCGCCGACCGATGATAAGGAGGGTGGATGATGATGGCGGCAGAACAGGCACCGGCCGGGACGGTTCACCATCAACATGAACGTCATCAATATGATTACCATGAGCATGTTCGTCGGCAGGGACACGGGCATAAGCATTGCCACCACCGGAGGACCGAGGTCGACGACCTCACGTCAATAAATCGGCTGACCTTCTCCGCGACGGTCCATTGCTTGACCGGCTGTGCCGTCGGAGAGGTTGCGGGGATGGTGATTGGGACGGCGTTGGGATGGGGTAATGGGGAGACCGTGGCCTCGGCCGTCGGATTGGCCTTCGCCACCGGATAGGCGAGGACCCTCTGGCCGTTGATACGGGATGGGGTTGCCCCGGCTACGGCATTGGGGCTCGCCTTGGCGTCGGATACGCTGTCCGTCACGACGTTGGAGATCGTGGATAACGGATTGATGCTGGTGATCCCCGGGGCTATGGACGCCGGATTGAGCGAGCCCCTGTTCTGGGGCAGCCTTGTCCTGTCTCTCATCGTGGCGGGGGCCGCCGCCGTTCCGGTCAATCGCTGGCTGATTGCCCGCGGCCGAGGGCATGCGTTGGTCCACGCCCATCACGGGCATTCATGATGTGGAGATATGAAGCCCGCACGAGCCCGCCCTGTGCGCCACAGGACGGACCATTGAGGAGACGTATGAACTGGCTTCGCCGAACGGCGTTCAAGGGAGTGGCCGGCATGCATTTGCTACTCTCGCTCCTGTGGTTGGTCGCGGCGCTCGCCGGTTGCTCCGAGTTCGAGCCGAGAGACAAACGATTCTACTACCGCGCCCTCTGGAACTTTGCGCTCCGCGAGGATCTGGCTGAGTTGGACAGCGAGTTCAACGGTGTGGACTTCGGGCATGCCAATCTCTACGAGAACCTTTTGTTGACCGGCGGCCACGATGTGGAAGCCATCGAATCTCGGGCTCGCAAGGAGACGCTGGCATTCATCGCGACCAAGCCCAGGCTGAATCCCAACGAGGAGGCGATTGCCCCGACTTACATGAAGCTGGCCTGGCGCGCCCAGAATACCTTTGATGAGGCGCATGCCTTGCACCGGGCGACGTACGACATCGTCGTATCGAACCTCTCCGATTCGGACGAGAACACGGCCATCCGGAAGGTTTTGGCCTATTATCAAGACAGCCGTTATGCGCTCACGGCGCACCGCTTGGACCACCGACGCCTGGATGCGTTCCCGTACTCACGAGAATTTCGGCAACGTTTCCCACTCTTTAACGCCACGATCTGGTCCTATCACTACTTGCAGGTGGCGGTCTATGACCCGCTGCAGGCGGCTGCCGATCTTGAGGCGAAAACGCGCGCGGTCCGGCCTATTCTGGCCACCTATCGTGGGTATTTGGAGCGGCCACCGGTGCAGTGGACTTTCATGCCCTTGACTGCCGAGTACAGCCCGTCGTTCGCCGCCCGCTATCCGGAACTGGCCAACATTTTCGACAACCTCCACATGCTGCACGACAACATCAGCGATATCCTGGCGAGCGGCTTGCTCCCGACCTGGGAGGCGAAGAGGGCCGAGATTTATCGTGTCTTGGATTCATACTATCTGGCCTCGGCCGATGCGAACAATCCCATGATGATTCGAGATGGGCACGAGCCCCATCTCGGGTCTCAGTCCGAGCGTCCTTCAGATGCAGACCCCGTGTCACCGAACCCCATGGCACCGGCCACGAATCACCAGCATGGGGAGTCCAGGTGACGATGGCGCGGCGGTTCGGCGCACTCGTCCTCTCCGTGGCCGGGTTTGCGGTTGCGGCACATCTGACAGGTCCGGTTGCGCTGGCCCTGGACCATGACAACCTCGATCCGAATCGGCCGATCGCGGTGGAGGACGCGTACGCCATTCCGCAGGGGGAGATGGGGGTGGAGGCCGGCGTGCGGTTCAACGATCGCCGCCAGGGTCGGACTCAGGCCGCCTTCCAGCCGCAGATCATCTACGGCGCATTTCGAAATACTCAGATCGAGATCCAGAGCGATCTGTTCACGGACCCTCGAGCGGTGACCGGCGCCAACAAATCCGGCGACCTCCATCTAGCCCTGCTCTATAACTTCAACACCGAGACCCTGAGGCTCCCGGCCTTCGCGGTGCGAGTGGAGGCGGACCTGCCGACGGGCGTCAACTCACGCGGGGTGGATACCCAGATGACCGGAATCATGACGCGCTCGTTCGACCGCTGGCGCGTCCATGTCAATGCCGGTTACGCGGTGCTGGGTTCACCGCAAGGCCAGGAGCGACCGGGGACCTATCGTGCCATCGTGGCCGTCAGCTATCCGCTCGGCTATCCCATGCGATTTCGCGAAACGGTGATCGCCAGCCTCTACACGCGCCAATCCGATCTGCGCGGCCAGACCAACTACACCGGGATCGAGATGGGCCTGCGGCATCAATTCACGTCTCGCGTCGTGCTGGATGTCGGGATTGGAACCGAATTCCTCGGCCCTGCCGACCGGGCGGCGGTGCAGGGGACGGTCGGGGTGTCGGTGGGCTTCTAGCGGACCGTCAGACGACAACCATGAAGAGTCGATTCTCAAACGAGGACGCCTGGTCGAAAGAGTGAAATGGATATCAAGCGAACTTCACTTCCGATAGACTGATGCCAACTCTACACTCTTCGTCCGCGAGAAGGATGGCCGTGATGACCCAGCCGGTGCACCGGAATTCCGCGCCTGCTGCGAAAGCGAAACAAAAAGAGCGGCGCGGCCGCCGAGTGCCGATCGCCTGCCGCCTCTTTCTCTTCGGAAAGAACGATTTTGAGGCCGAGGCCCGTGTCTTGGATCTCTCCGTCGGCGGCTGTCGCGCCGAATCGATCAGCCCGCTGGAAATAGGGGTGGAGCTGAAGCTTTCGCTCTTCCTGACCGATCATCCATGGCCGATCAGAATCGACGGCGCTATCGTGCGATGGGTTTCCGGAGACAAGTTCGGGCTCGAATTCTTTTCAATCCGACCGACCGTGCAGGACCGCATCAGGAAGTTCGTGCGCGAGCATCCCGCCGGCAAGCTGTGAGCCGCTCGGTTTTCCCCCGCCCTCGACGCACCACCCGTTCGTGCTCCCTCACCGCTGTTCGCCGATCGTCACACGTCAATCGACAACCGTGAGAATCCTGGCCGCTCTTGAAACGGATAGCTTCGGAGCCGTAAGGTTCGTTCCGGTATGAAGCCGGTGGTGCAGGAAGAACGGACCGGATGCGGGATCGCAGCCGTGGCGACCTTGGCCGGGGTCACCTATCGAGAGGCCAGACGGACGGCGCACCGGCTCGGCATTGTTGCCACGGACCCCCGGCTGTGGTCGGAGACCGCTCATGTTCGCCGGTTGCTGGTCCAGTATCGCATCCGCCCGGCCAAGAGTGAAACGCCGTTTCGTTCCTGGAAGGCGCTGCCGCCTCTCGCGTTGCTCGCCATCAAGTGGCATCGTGTGAAAGGAGCGGCCTTCTGGCACTGGGTTGTGTTCCACCGCGCGCCGCTTGGTCCGGTTGTCTTGGATCCCAAGCGTTCGCTGCGTGTCCATCGACGCACGGACTTCGGCCGCATGAAGCCGAAATGGTTTCTTCCCGTCATGCTGCCTTGACTGTGTCACCGCAAGGGTGAACGCCGTCAACTCGATTGCTCCGTCAGGGCAATCGCCACGTCCGTTTCGAGCGCGAATCGCCCCCGCCCCCGCGGGACGAGCCGGATGTCGGGACATTTCTGTTCCAGTCTCTTGCGCAACAGGATCAGCCGGCTTTCGAGATTATCCTTCCATGCCGCGGGGTCCGCGCTTGCCACCGCCAGTGCGTCCATGAGGCACCCGCGGCCCTGCGTTGTCTGGTCGTGATCTGCGGGCGGCCTGCACGTATCCGCCTGCCGGCCGCTCTTGTGCCTTAGCGGCTGCCTGTGCTAGGTAAGTAGCCTACCTTCCTCGATCCGGAAGAATCCAACAACTTGCCCTAGGTCCTGTGTTGATTGGCATGGTATCGCCCATCGATCCCTGGAGGAATCATGATGATGCAACCACCTGGCGGCGCACGGCGGATGTGGGTGTTCGCGCTCGTGGCACTGTGCGCGCTCTCTGGAACCGGCTACTCGGCCGATCGTCCGCTCCGTACGACTGACAAGCCCGATACGACAACTCCGGCCCCTCCGGTTGTCGGCAAGAGTCACACACCGTTATTCGACAATCTCGGCACGCTCCACCATCCCATCACGACCGCGTCACCGAAGGCGCAGCAGTACTTCGACCAGGGATTGCGCTTGGTTTTCGCTTTCAATCACGAGGAAGCCGTCAATTCGTTTGAGGAAGCCGCCAAACTCGATCCCAAGGCGGCGATGCCCCACTGGGGCATCGCGTTGGCGCTCGGCCCGAACATCAACTTGCCGATGGATCGGGAGGCCGAGAAGCGGGCCTACGCGGCGATTCAGCAGGCCCGAGCCCGTGCCGCAGGCGCCAGTCCGAAAGAGCGGGCCTACATCGAGGCGCTTGCCGAGCGCTATGAGATCGGAGCCGATGCGAAGCGCGAGGTATTGGATGAAGTCTATGTGGATGTGATGGGCAAACTGTGGGCGCAATACATGGACGACGCCGATGCCGCCACGCTCTACGCCGAAGCGATGATGGTTCGCCAGCCCTGGGACTATTGGACGCCGGAGGGACAGCCCAAAGGCCATGCCAACGAAATTGTTTCGACGTTGGAGCGGGCGTTGAAGCTGAATCCCGATCATCCGGGCGCCTGTCACTATTACATTCATGCGGTCGAGGCTTCGTTGAAGCCGGAACGGGCGCTCCCCTGCGCCAAGCGCTTGCCGTCGTTGATGCCCGGAGCCGGGCATCTGGTCCACATGCCGGGACACATCTACCTTCGGCTGGGCATGTACAAGGAAGCGGCGGAGCAGAATGTCCACGCGGTGTCTGTGGATCACGATTATCTCGCGCATCGCCATCTCACCGGCATCTATCCGATGGGCTACTATCCTCACAACGTGCACTTTCTCTGGTCGGCCTTGACGATGGAGGGGCGCAGCAAGGAGGCGATCAAGGCCGCGCGCGACCTTCACACCTTGGTGCCGTATGAGGCGGCGAAACAAGTGCCGGCGCTGGAAGAGTTCACTCCCTCGCTGTTGTTCTCGCTGGTGCGGTTCGGACAGTGGGAGGAGATCCTGACGATGCCCAAACCGCCGGCCGAGCTTACCTATACGACGGCAATTGCGCACTATGCCCGCGGCATGGCATTCGCCGCCACGGGACTCTTCGACGAGGCGCAAAAGGAGAATCAGGCCCTGGTCGACTTGGCCGGCTCGTTGCCGGAGGACCGGACGATCGGCATCAGCCGGGTGGTGGATTTGACCCGGATCGCCGAGGGGGTTCTGGCGGGCGAAATCGCGGCGCGCCAGGGGCAATTTGATGAGGCTGTCACGATCTTGAAGGGCGCGGCGAAACTGGAGGATGCCCTGCGTTACTATGAGCCGCCCCTGTGGCATATTCCGGTGCGTCATTCGCTGGGCGCCGTCCTCTTGCAGGCGAAGCGGCCGGCAGAAGCGGAGCAGGTCTATCGTCTCGATCTCGCGCAGCACCCGCATAACGGCTGGGCCCTGTTCGGGTTGAAGCAAAGCCTCGATGCCCAACGGAAAACGAAGGAGGCTGCGGCAGCGGAGGCGGAGTTCCAGAAGGCCTGGGTGCGGGCGGATATCTCCCTCTCGGCGTCGCGCTTCTAGCGTCTCATCGAGCCATGACAGCCAAGCTCGACAACCTCGGCTTCGTCACGGTGGAATCGCTGTTGGCCTACGGCGAAACCCTGAGCCGCCTGCCTCGTATCGGTGAAGCTGCGCTTCCAGGCCCGATCTCAGGGGTTCCCGATCGTGCCCGCCTCGTTCCGGCCGCGGAACAGGGGATTCTGTCTTTCGTGGAGCTTGCCGTAAGCGGGATGGCCGATGCCGGCGCCTATCGTGCGGCCAGGCAGGCCCTCATTCATAACGACTGCGCCGGCGATGAGCTGGTCTTTTACGCGGCCTGGAACAAGCTGGTCTCAGAGGGCCGCCTGACGCCGCTCTACCGGGCCGCCATCGGGCGTGTGCAAAAGCCGCCGATCCGGCGTCCAGTCGCCATCGTGGCCCGCGCGCAACTCACCCCGCAACTGGCGGAAGGACGGATCGTTCTCGATCTCGGAGACGACCGTTTCTGGCTCCTCCCGCGCAACCTGACCGAACGCACCTTGCTCTTTGCGATGCGGCACGGCATCTCGCAGGTCGAGAGCAAGACCCATCGTGTCGGCTGCCGCCTCGCGAACGTGTTGGACCCGGGGCGCGGCGTGGACAAGGCGGATGCGGTCGGATTGGCCTTGGCGAAAATTCTCGGGGTCGTCGGGCAACAGTTCGATTACTTACACGTCCACAATTACCTGGACCCGCCTTCGTTCGTGCATCTGGTGAGCCGAAGCCCGAACACGACGCAGTTGTATCAGCGAGTGTCCGCGGCGCTGGCGGCGGGACGGGGCGAATCGGCCGCTCCCATGACGGCGGATGCCTTGGAGTCGCAGGACTTCGGCTGGGCGACCGGCGTTGAAAAGGCGGCGGAAACGGAGGCGGCGGCGCAGGCGTTCGGGGTCGAAGCGAAGGTGGCGAAGGCGTTGCTCAAGCATCCGCTCTATTGTTATCCGGGCGGCAACTCCTTTTTTGACACCTATGTGAACGTGGTCGACGGCATTCATCGGCTGGCGGAGGCTCATCGTGGCACCGTGGCCTGTCTCTACACGCACAGCTCGACCTTGCGGGCCTTGATGATCTTTCTGGACCCGCGTCCGTTCGCGGAGGCCTTCACCGAGTTCGGCGAATACAAGGAAGGTCAGGACAATGTCGTGTTGCTGACCTATGAGAATCGCCAGATCTCCGGCTATTCCACGGCGGTGGGGTTGTCGCAGCGCGAGCGGGCGGAGCGGGAAGCCTGGGTGTCGGTGGAGCGCACAAGACGCGACCGTGTCACCGTGAAGCCGCAACAGGTCAAGCGGATCGTCGCGCTTGTGTCGGGCGGCGACTTCGCGGGGGCCGGGGCCGCACTGAAAGAATTGCGGGTGACTGGGAACCGGTTCGGACTGGAAGTGTACTTTGTGCGGCACGGTTTTCTCGGATTGGCCAACAACTGGATTGAAAAGGTGTCCGAACAGGATACGCGCATGTTGGGCAGCAGGCCGAGCAGCCCGATCGGCAGCAGCCGGTTCGAGGACTTCAAGGACGAACAGGTCCAGCAGGCGGCGGTGCGGCATCTGGAGCCGTTCTTACGCGACGGCGCCCTGGTCGTGCTCGGCGGGGACGGCAGCTTGCGCGGCGCGCGCGCCATCTACGAGACCTTCGGGGTGCAGGTCGTGGGGATTCCAGGGACGATCGACAACAATCTCGCCGGCACCACGTCGCTCGGCTTTCACTCGGCCATTCGATTGGCCGATCAGTCGATCGAGTCGTTGAAAGCGACCAGCTCGGCGATGGGCAGCGTGTTTTTCGTGGAGGTCATGGGAGCCGGCTCCGGGCATCTGGCCTTGGCCTGTGCCTATCAGGCCAGGGCGGAAGGGGTTCTGGTCAACGAGCATCCCGACCCGGACGCCTATATCGACGAGGTGATTCTCGGCACCTTGAAGCGGTCATTAGGCGTGCCGAATAAGAGCCATCTATTTCTCGTCGCCGAGCGGACACCGCATCGCCACCATCCGGACGGCGGCGTGCACGGCTTGCCCGAGTTTGTCGCGCGCGAGGTCGCCGGTTGGCCGCAAGTGCGCCCGCATGATGGGCGCTATCCGCTTACGCCCGCTACGAAAGCCACGATTCTCGGCCATACCTTGCGTGGCGCCCCGCCGACGCCCGAAGACAAGGCCATCGCGCAACATTTAGCCTATGAGACGGTCCGCCGGCTGGTCGAGCGGCCGGACGATGTGGTGGGGTGCATGCTGGCCTATCGCGACCAGGCCGCGGTCGAAGCCATCCCGCTGCATGCGCTCGCGCCCAAGCCGTTCGATTGGGAGTTGTTCATGCGGATGCATGGACGGGAGAGGGAGTAAGGGCATCCGGTTGATTGGGTGCAGAGCGGCTGGCATGGTCTCTGTGCTCGCAGAGGCCGCACGATCAGAATGTGCTCCCTCGATGCGCGCAATGGAGACCACGCCAGCCGCTCCGCTGACAAAGAGTGCAGCGAATTCGGAGGAATGATCGAAATCGATCAGGGCGGATGCCCTTACCTGGAGATAAGACAACGAGCGAGCCTGGAAGGAGCATTTGTAGCTGCTCGCACAATGCACGGCCGCAGACGAAGGGGAGGGGGCAGCCAGGTCATCCTTCTTGCTCGCAGAGCCCCCACGGTCAAGAGGGATGGAAGGGTACTCGTATTGATCCCTTGCTCCCAGAGCCCGCGCGCTGGGAAGCACGCTCGCTCGATGGCCGCAGTGGGATCACCACGAGTGCCCTTCCAAGAGAAGAAGCATCGAGCAAGTCTTGGGAGACCATTTTCTTGGCTCGATGCGCGCAGTAAAGGACAACCTGGCCGCCCCTTCTAGTAACCGAGCGAGTAAAACAGACATAGCAATACGGCCTTGTTGAAGGAAGGCCGCTCTTACGAGAAAAGGCGACGAACAAGTTTGGAAGGAGCAACTACAGATACGCTCGCATGGTGCGAACGCGAGGCCCGTTTTTGGAATGAGACTGATGGCCAGCCTTGATCGGATCGCCGGGTTCATCAGATTCGGGGTCACCACCATTGTGGCGGCAATTTCGTCAGGCTGTACAGACGTTCAACAATACACAAGCAAAGATTTGACCATACTGCCCTGCGAACGTATGGCGTATGAATTTTTTCTCCCTTTAGAGTTCGATGCGGAAGGCAAGTTTGTATATCCCGATCAAGTTGCCGTGATCGAAGGTGCATTGCACAGCATCGAGCACATATATGTATTTGTTCATGGATGGGACAAGACTACCAAAACAGCGGAGAGGGATTACCAGGAGCTAATATGTCGGTTTTACACTCATTCTAAGAATAGTCCTTCATCTCGCGAAGGTGCGATCATCATTGGGGTATTTTGGCCTTCAGAAGAATTTCCGCGCTGGGTGAACTTTTGGAGAATGAAGAATCGCGCCGATCACTTTGCTGAAACAGGGTTTTCCAAACTTATGCAAATCATAGCCGATGCTTCGGCTCGAGCTGACAAGCGCTTCAAATTGGCTTTCATTGGGCACAGTTTCGGGGGCCGCATAGTAGTCAATGGCTTGCGCGACTACCTGACAAAAATCAATGCTCAAACCTTTGCATTTCTGGCAAGGGTAGATCAGCTGCAAGTGGTTCTATTAAATGCCGCAATTGGCGAGGCCGCATTTTTGCCTCAGTCCTTCAGGCAACTCAATGAAGAATATTCGACGCTTAAAGAAGAATGGATGTCAGATGCGTTAGTTCGGGAAATGGCCGAAGAATACGGCCATGAATTTATTCGCGATAAGGTTCTTGTCGATATGGATGAACTAAGACTTTATTGGATCCCCACGATGACAGAACTTGCAGGAATCATTGACCTTCGAATTTATAATGTGATGTCAACTCGTGACAGCGCTGATCTTTACCTCTATCGAATTGGCTCGATTGGAGAGGAGGGAGGACCTACCTGTGCTATCGGCGCATGTGGTCTCAGGCAATGGGACGGCTTTGTAAGAGTGTTGTCCGATGGGAATCTGGAATTTCCCCCTGATCTCATCAAGTCCAATGTATGGAATGTCGATGCGAGCCAGGTCATCTTGTCGCATTCAGATATCTACAAAGGAAGAGTGGCCAACTTTCTCTGGGAGCTTCTGTCACTGAAACGGCCGGAACTCTCTCCCGAAATCGAGATCAATGCGCCCGCGGATTCGGGTGAGTCGTTAAGGCATGGGTGGGGTATGGGCCATGATCTCTTTTACGACATGTTTAGGCGAGCAAACACTAATGCCATGACTAGGGTAAATAGTTTACGAAAGATAGAGGGGGCTCCGGAAATTCGGACAGTATGATAAGTGGTAGCCTGGCTTCACCGACGCCACCGTGTGATGGCGAAGCAAAGGAGCGAGGCGATGAAACGAACGAGACGAAATCACGGAGCGACCTTCAAGGCCCAGGTGGCGTTGGCTGCCGTCAAAGGGGACAAGACCCTGGCCGAATTGGCCGAGCAGTTCCACGTCCATCCCTCCCAGATTATCGACTGGAAGCAGCAACTGGTGGCTCGGGCCGCGGACGTCTTGGGGGGGGACGAAACCACCATCGGAGGCCCCGGATCTCAAGACCCTGCACGCGAAGATTGGACAACTGGCGCTGGAGAATGATTTTTTAGAAGGGGCGCTCATCAAGGCGGGCTTGCTGAGCGCAAAGCGATGATCGACCGCACGCACCCACTGCCGGTTGTTCGGCAATGCCAACTCCTCGGGGTGACACGCTCGACGGCCTACTACCAACCACGGCCGGTCTCCGACACGGCCCTGGCGCTCATGCGCCGGATTGACGAGCTGCATCTGCAGTATCCCTTTGCAGGGGCTAGGATGCTGCGTGATGTCCTCCGGCGCGAGGGCCATCGGGTGGGACGGCGTCACGTCGCCACCCTCATGAGGCGCATGGGGATCACCGCGGTCTATCGCAAACCCCGCACGAGCCAGCGGCATCCCGCCCACCGGATCTCTCCCTATCTGCTGCGGCACCTGACGATCACCCGGCCGAACCACGTATGGGCGGCCGATATCACCTACATTCCGATGAAACGCGGGTTCGTCTATCTCTGTGCCATCCTGGACTGGGCGAGTCGTCGGGTGCTGGCGTGGCGGCTGTCCAATACGTTGACGACGGACTTCTGCCTCGAGGCCGTGCGGGAGGCGATCAACCACTATGGGTGTCCAGAGATCTTCAATACGGATCAAGGGTGTCAGTTTACGAGTCAGGAGTTCGCCGGGCTCTTGAACGATCAGGGGATTCAGATCAGCATGGATGGAGCCGGGTGTTGGCGGGACAATGTGTTCGTCGAGCGGTTGTGGCGGAGTCTCAAATATGAGGAGGTCTATCTCCACGCGTATGAGACTGTCCGCGATGCCCACCACGGGGTGGCGCGCTACATGGCGTTCTACAATCAGGCCAGACCACATCGTGCGCTGGACGGACGCACACCGGAGGATGTGTATAATGACCACCTGCCCGCACGGCATGCCGCCGCGTAGGCATCATCCGCCAGGCGCCACTTATGAACTCGGAGAAACTGTCCAAACAAGCGGAGCCAGCTCAGATTGCGGAGAAACAGTGATAGTTGGTGGTAACTTATGGATGGCTGATCTACTCAGATGTTATTCCAAGCGAGGGAATTTCGTCCCCAGAGCGGCTGGACTATCAGAGATCTTGCGGACGCGTCGATTTTCAATTGGGCCATAAGAGGGTACTAATGATACGTAACCTTTATGTATCACTTGTTTTGACTATCGGACTGAGTGCCTGTTCTAGTTCACGACCGGTCCCGATGGGACCAGACACCTTTATGTTAGCGAACACTGGGGCTTGGAGTTGGTCGTCAGGTGGTGAATTGAAAGCCGAACTGTATAGAGAAGCTGATCGCTTTTGTCATGAGCGAGGGAAGCAGATGATGCCCGTTAATGCTGTCTCAAAAGATGCGAGTTTTACGCAGTTTGCTCATGCCGAAATACATTTCCGGTGTCTAGCTCCAGGCGATCCAGAATTAGCTCGTCCTGATATGCGACCTATACCTGACATGACAATCGAGATGAAAAAATAGTTTGTCTTCGATTCGGTGTGGAGCAGGTATGACGTACTCCTCATTTAAGTCTGATGCTGCACATCTCCTCCCACGTCGCCATTCCTGATCACGAAATCGAGATCCATGCCGTGCGGTCGCAGGGGGCGGGCGGGCAGCACGTCAACAAGGTCTCGACGGCGATTCATCTGAGGTTCGATATCGCCGCCTCCTCGCTCCCTCCCTTCTATAAGGAGGAACTCCTGAAGCTACGGGACCATCGCATTTCGCAGGATGGCGTGATCACCATCAAGGCCCAGCAGTCGCGGAGTCAAGAGCAGAATCGAGCAGATGCCCTGAATCGGCTTCGCGAGTTGATTCAACGCGTCACGGTCCCGCGCAAGAAGCGCAAGGCCACGAAGCCGACCAAAGCCTCGAAACACCGGCGGTTGGAAAGCAAGACCATGCGGGGTCGGCTGAAGGCCTTGAGAGGGCGGATTGACGACTAGGGGACAACAATCGTCATCCGTCAGTCGTCAAGCGTAATCAGTGCATGGAGTTGGGAAGGCAGTTGTTTGACGATTGACGTTTGACGAATGACGCTACTCTGAAGAGACCAGCGATCCCAGAATGTGGTACCCGCCGTCCACGTAGATCACTTCGCCGGTGATGCCGCGGCCTAACGGGCTGATCAGGAACAGCGCCGTATCGCCCACCTCGCCCTGTTCGGTCGCGTGACGCAAGGGCGCAAAGTCCTTATGGTGATCGACCATCTTGCTGATGCCGGAAACGCCGCGCGCGGCTAGGGTCTTGATCGGGCCGGCCGAAACGGCGTTGACGCGGATGTTCTTCGGTCCTAAATCGTGCGCGAGGTAGCGCACGGTGGCTTCCAGCGCGGCCTTGGCCACACCCATGACGTTGTAGTGTGGGACGACGCGTTCGGCGCCGAGATAGGTGAGCGTGACGACTGAGCCTCCTTCTGTCATCAGCGGCACGGCGGCCCTGGTGACGGCGACGAGGGAGTAGGCGCTCACGTCGAGAGCCGTGGCGAAGCCTTTCCTGGTCGTATTGACGAATTGTCCTGTCAGCTCTTCACGCGGGGCAAACGCAACCGAGTGAACTAGAAAGTCGAGCCGGCCGAATTCCTTCTGCACGTGCTGCATCAGCGCATCGATCTGGGCATCGTCTCCGACGTCGCAGGGGAAGGCCTTCGAACCGGGCATGGTCGCGGCCAGTTCCTCGACATTGTCCTTGAGGCGGTCGTTTTGATAGTTGAACAGCAGTTGTGCGCCATGACCGGCCGCCGACTGGGCGATGGCCCAGGCGATGCTGTGTTTGTTTGCCACACCGATGATCAATCCCTTTTTTCCGTCTAGCAGACCCATCGGCTTTTCTCCTTGTGCGGTCCGGTAATAAGAGCCGGCACGAAGATAGCACAGATCCGCATGAGGTGGAAATCAGGCAGGCTGAGACCTTTGCGGCGAATGCGTCCTCTCCGCGTGATCGTGACTCTTTCAGAACCGTCGCAGTATAGTGGCAATCTCCCGCCATGCCATTTGCTCGCAGAAAGAAAGTCATTCTGGATACGGACCCGGGCGTGGATGATGCGCTCGCAATCCTGCTGGCGCTTCGGTCGCCGGAACTCGAGGTGGTCGGGATCACGACCGTCTGTGGCAATGTGCCGGTCGAGCAGGCGAGCGCAAATCTCTTTCGTATCCTGAGCCTAGTCGATCCGCCGCGTGGCCTCCTGATCGGGCAGGGGGCGGCCGCTCCCCTCCAACGTCCGCTCGAAACCGCTACGCATGTGCATGGCGCCGATGGGTTGGGCGATCTGGATCAGTTCACGAATCCGAACGGACGACCGCGCTATCCTCGCCCTGCCGTGCCGGCTCGGTTGCCTAGCGCCCTCGAGATCTGGGATCGTTGCAACAGGGCGCATGGAGCAGGCCTTACGCTCGTGACGCTGGGGCCACTCACGAATCTGGCGGAGGCGCTGCGAGAGGCCGGAGCCGTGGTGAAGGCGTTCGGTTCCATCACCGCTATGGCCGGCGCGATCGCCGTTCCGGGCAATGTGACGCGCGCGGCGGAATTTAATGTGTACGTCGATCCCCATGCGGCCGAGCAGGTGTTGCAGGCCCATCTGCCGCTGACGCTGGTGCCGCTGGATGTCACCTCGAAGGTCACGATGTCGCGAGAGGCTATCAGGAAACTGACGGCTCGTACCCAAGATCCAGTTGGACAATTGTTTGCGGATGCGACGGGGGCGGCGCTGGACTTTGCAGAGCGAGTCGAGGGCGCGGCAGTATTCCCATTTCACGATCCGCTGGCCGTGGCGGTGGCCATCGATCCTTCGCTGGTGCGGGCGATCCCGTTGCACGTGGCAGTGGAAACCGAGGGGGTTGTCGCCATCGGAGCGACGATCGCGGATCGTCGAAGCCTGAGGAGCACGCACAAACCCAATGCGAATGTGCAGGTGGCCATGGACGTGAATGCCGATCAGGCTCGCCGCCTTATCACGGAGCGACTATGCCGAATGTCCTCGTGATCGGATCATCCAATCTCGATTTGACCGTCAGGCTGGACCGATTGCCGGGAGTGGGAGAAACGGTATCGGGCGGCGAGTTCTATCAATCGTTCGGCGGCAAGGGCGCCAACCAGGCCATCGCGGCGCACCGGGCCGGTGCAGAGGTGTTGTTCGTGACGAAGGTTGGGGCGGATGCCAATGGCGAGGCGATCGCGCGACATCTCGTCGAGCAGGGCATTCCCACCATCGGCCTGCGGCAAGACCGGCGCGCCTCGACCGGCGTCGCGTTGATCGTGGTCGATGCCAACGGTCGCAACATGATTGCCGTCGCGCCCGGCAGCAATCGTCTGTTGGCGGCTGAGGACATTCGCGAACATGCCCTGGTATTCGAGGAGGCCAAGGTCTTGCTGGTTCAGTTGGAAGTGCCGCTGGCTGCTGTGACTCAGGGGCTGAGTCTCGCAAAGGATAAGGGGATGACTACCATCGTGAATCCCGCTCCGGCTCAACCCTTGCCCGATGAGATGATCAAGCTGGTCGACATACTAACACCCAACGAAACGGAAGCGGCTGCATTGACTGGTCAGACCGATATGGCAGCGGCGGCGAGCGCTCTGCTGGCGCGAGGGGCACGAAATGTCGTGGTGACGCTGGGAGCACAGGGTTCGCTCTGGGTGAGTCATTCGGGAACGATGGAGATTCCTCCGTTCAAGGTCCGTGCTGTGGATTCGACTGCGGCAGGTGATGCGTTCAACGGTGCGCTGGCTGCTGCGCTGGCGGAGGGCCGACCTCTTGGCCGCGCCTTGCGGGTAGCCTCTGCGGCCGGCGCCTTGGCTGTGACGAAGCGTGGCGCCCACGATTCGCTGCCAGGCCGCCGAGAGATCGAAATGATGTTGACCCGGTAGTTGGAGTGTGTCGCACGTCTTCCATCCGGGAAAAGTAATTAGAATCAGTCGGTTGAGTCGCAAGATCCTGCTTGGTGCTCCTTCTTCCGGAGGACAGGTACCCTCCTTCGGGGCATTGCGGCTGTCTGCCGCAGTCAGCGATAAGAGGGCTCCTTTATTGGATTAGATCGGACCGGGAGCCCCATGCGAAAAATCCTGAGTTTTAGCGACGATCTCTCGCAAGAAGAAGTCGAACATCTCACCACGCTCTTGATCTACCATTTGGTTGAGCGCTGTGGCGGCCGGGTGAGTTTCACGACCGAAGATGCCTCTCAAACGCTCGAAGGACTCGAAACGAAAATGGTCCACATGCAAATTGGCAATGCCATCACTCTTCGTATCGTCACCCGCCCACCGGAATTGCAAGATCCTGCGGTCATCCGATAACTTCCGAGCCCCCGTGCCGTCTCCTGTAAGACGGTCCTGCGCCGTGAGACAATACCGCGTGGCCTAATCGAAAGAGGAGGTGCGGATCATGGCCAAGTGGATACGTCGGCCGACGACGCTCGTAGCGATGGGGATACTGGCTTTCGCGGCTGTGGCAGCGGGTTCTGCCGATGGTGCAAATCTGGAGAAGGCAGTTTTTGCCGGAGGCTGTTTTTGGTGTATGGAAGAAGCTTTTGAAGGGGTCGCGGGCGTGGTCTCGGTCACGTCCGGTTATATGGGTGGAACCAAAGTGAACCCGACATACGAAGAGGTCTCTTCCGGGTCTACCGGTCATGCAGAAGCCGTTGAGGTTCTGTTCGATTCGTCAAAGACCGGCTATCGGAAGTTGCTGGACATCTTTTGGCGAAATATCGATCCGACGACGCCGGACCGACAATTCTGTGATCGCGGCAGCCAGTATCGATCAGCCATCTTCCCGCTGACGGAGACGCAACAACGGCAGGCCGAGGAGTCAAGGCAGGCCATTGAGCAGACAAAGCCCTTTCGAGAGCAGATCGTGACGCAGATTGCTCCAGCGACGACCTTTTACCCTGCCGAGGACTATCACCAGGATTTTTATAAGCGGAACCCGATCCGATACAAGTTCTACAAATACAATTGCGGACGAGTGAAACGGCTGGAAGAGGTGTGGGGAAAACCGCAGGACTGACTGCTACCGGCAGCGGAGCGCGTGAACGAATCCTTGAAACGTCGGAGAATCTACGGCCGATGGATTGTCGGAAGAAAGATCGGCGGGAGGTGCTTTCGAACGACCTCCGTCAGTGGGCTTGACGAGCTCTCATCTGCGCTAGTGCCGCTTGCGCCTCCAGGATGAAATCGGTGCGCTGGTCCGCCTGGGCCAATTGGAGCGCTTCACTGGCCAAAACGATGGCCGGCTGATGGTTGCCGCGCGAGCAGTAGCTTCTCGCGAGGCTGAGCCGCGCATTGACCGATTTCGGATCGCGACGAATGATCATCTCCAGAATGCGCTCGCCCTTGTCCTGATCCCCGCCCAGTAGGCCGGGCATTCGCACGAGGAACGTGGCCTTGGCCGACAGGGCATCGAGATTATCCGGCTCCAGTTCGAGCACTCGGTCCAGCTCCTTCATCATACGGCGGAAGCCGAAGAGTGATGTCAGGTTCTCGCCGTCAACCCGAAGCTGTTCCCCGAGTGTGCAGAAGAGGGCAAAATGCGCGCGCGCGTGTCGTTCGTCCAGTTCAATCGCCCGCTCTGCCAAAGCTTGGCTTCGCTCGAAGTGGGCGACTCGCACATCCCGAACCTGAGCCGCTCGCCCCAACTCACATTCTCGGATCGACTCCGCCGTCAGTTGTGGAACCGACTCTGAAGCCGACGCGGCATGAGGTGCGACAGAGGCCGCAAGAACAAGCGGAATAGCCAGGACAATCGGTAACCTGTTCATAGGAAGCGTCTCCGAGATCACATGACTCGAGGCCTCCAAAGTATAGTGCAACTGAACCGACTTAGCCAGTCGTTTTTTTGCGTCTTAGCGGGTTGCGGAACAACTCGATGGGTGTGCTTCGATAGGCTCAGCAGGATCGGAAAACATGAGTATATTCAATGACTGCTCCATTCGTCCTGAGGCCCTCGAAGAATGAACGGAAGGTGCTTCCGCATCCTGTTCGGGGCGTCATCCTGGAACCGGCTTGGCCGTGCCCGGTCAGGCGTCGACCGTGGTTGGCGCCAACTCCAACTCTTCGACATCGGCCGTTCGAGGTCAGCTTTAGATCTTAGCGGCCACGCGTCCCGATGGTTGCCCGTTGCAGGGCGGTAAACAGTGTGAGCAGGGTCTCGTAAGAGTAATGGGCGTTCCGCCCGCTCGGATTGGGGAGGAGAAACACACGAGCACCGCCAAAACGCTCGGGCTGCCAGCCCGGTGTGGGGCGCACCGGGCTGGTCCCCGCCGCGGACTTCCCGCGGCGGCCCGGGACGATCGCCGGGAGCAGTGTGAGTCCGAGCAGTGCGATGGTCCGGGGACGATGCCGCAAGACAAGGGTGAGGAGTCGTTTCCGTCCGGCGACATACTCCTCGGTCCTCAGGCTGTCGATCCCGGCTGTCGGACGACGAATCAAGTTCGTGAGACCGATTCCCCGTTGGGGCAATCGATGATCGTCCTGTGGACCGAGTGGATCGGAGACGAGCCCGGCCGCATAGAGGAGTTTCCAAAATCGATTGGAATAGCCTGCAAAATGATGTCCAACCTTCATGGATCGGAGGCCGGGATTGATCCCAACGAATAGGATGTCGAGGTCGGGTCCGATATAGTCAGGGAGGGATGACGGAGAGGTCGGCCGCTTTGCGCGCATGGGATAGAGCCTCGCACTTGAAACTGGATGATCCGCGCATTACAGTGCAGCCCGACGGTCAAGCGCAAGTGGCGTGCCCTGTCCCGTCTGTTGTGTGTGGTCACTCGACCGCATTATTCAGGAGAGTTCATGGCGGTTCACTCGTTGAGACGGGGTACCCCGTGCTTTCTCTTGTGTAAGGGGCCGTGACAACGGGGCGCATGGCGGTTGCGCTAAAAATCTTCGTGAATTATGCGGGCTAAGCCCGTGGGAGCTCAGATGAGCATTGTATCAAGGCTGGTGCAGACGGCAGCCTGTTGCGCGTTGTTGCTGATCCCGCCGACGGTCGACGCCGATCCCCGAGACCAGGAACGCTGGGATAAGAAATATCAGGAAGACCGGTATCTCTTCGGAAAAGAGCCCGTCCCATTCCTCGCCGCTCATGTGAATCTTCTTCCCAAGGGTCGGGCGCTGGATCTGGCCATGGGAGAAGGGCGCAACGGCGTCTTTCTGGCCTCCCGCGGTTTCCAGGTGACCGGACTCGATATTTCAGCCAGAGGGCTTGAGAAGGCGCAGCGGTTGGCGAAGGAACAGGGTGTCACTCTTGAGACGCAGGTTGTCGATCTTGACAGCGTGGAGCTGGAACGAGAAACTTACGAGGTAATTCTCTGCACCTATTACCTGCAGCGCGATCTGTTCCTTCAAATCAAGAACGCGCTCAAACCGGGTGGGATGGCGGTGGTCGAGACGTATACCCTCGACCATTTAAAATACCGTCCCGATTTCAATCGGACCTACCTCCTTCGGCAAAATGAACTGCTCGATCTATTTCGTGATCTCAAGGTTGTCCGCTATCAAGTCGAAGATACGGGTCAAGCCGCCTACGCCAGTATCATTGTGCAAAGACCCTAGCTCGAGCGGTTCTCTTGCGGCTAGGCACGTCCAAATTGGTCGCCGTTCGAGACATTCCCTACTAAAGTCTGTATTCAAATCCCAACGGGAGAGTGGGGCGGTCTAGTTTTGTGACTTCCGCCATTCTGCCACAGAGCCGGTGTAGGAGAACCCCTGCTATCTGATCGTTGTATTTATATAAGTGATGGAAATACTGTTGATTGGTCATCGGGTCATCTATGGCACTACCCTTGCTCAACCCCAGCCCGCCAAAACGGAATGCTCAGCGCCGAGAGGCGTAATGAGCAAATTACAAGCGCGAAAGGGGGTGAATCGATTATGAAGCGTATCCTGATGTCGATGTTGGCGGTGGCGGTCCTCGTGGCCTTCTCGGCTCCGGCCTTTGCAGGTGAGAAGAAGGAAGAGAAGAAGGGTGGTCACGTGACCATGTTGGGCGAGGAGAAGAAAGACAAGGGCGGCAAGCTCTTCGGCGAAGAGAAGAAGGACAAGGGTGGCAAGCTCTTCGGCGAGAAGAAGGAAGAGAAGAAGGGCAAGTAAGTTTAGTGCTCGTGCCGAGCAGAAAGCCCCCCGGTCATCGGGGGGCTTTTTTTTGCCCTGCCGATCAGAAGAAGAGACGTTTGTTCTTGTTCCACTTCTTGCGATCAGCGGTCGAACGATTTGTGGAAATGTGTCTGCTTCGAGGAACCCCAATTCCCGCTCACGATTGGGAGAGACTGGCGGGTGCCGGTCTCTTATAGTGCCTTGGTCGTCATCTCACTTGCCCTCATCCGCCTGCTGTCCATTCTGACTGATCTCGGCGCAGGCTAAGACCAGTGGCGATACCGCCGTCCAAACGAATGGAGCACACGCTCAATCCGTGAAATTGTGACCGTGGTGCATGAGGCGGGGAATGAGGTCCATCTGCCTATCTCCGAAGCCTCCAATGAGACCCCGAAGTTTCGTACCTGGACTGCGTAACGCTCCTGCCTGATTATCATTAGTTCAAAATATTGCGCTGAGAAACCTCACAAATAGACATGATTGTGTTGAGTGCCACTGATTCTGGCGGTATATTCTCACCGTCATAGTGATGAACGTGGTCAGTCGCCCTGTCCTCGTATTTGTGAGCTAAGGGTCTCGCGGGATTGTCAACCCGGACGAGTGACCTGCGGCTTGGGATGGGAGACCGGTTCGACCTTGTCCTGACGAGTCGTTTCTCTCCAGACATCGTTGCTGAGGTACGTAGCCGTCCGGCACACCGGGGAGCAGGTCAGCTTATCCACGCCATCTGCTGTAAACACGAAATCGGAGACGGACTGGTGGGACGCTGCCCACTCAGACCTGGCCTCCGCGATCGATACCAGCTTGTAACCGACGGCGACAGGAACAATCTCCAATTCATCTAAGGAAGAGCCCCACCGGCCGAACGGTATACCCATGGGCCGATCGGTTCAGTATGGAAAAGCGAGGTGATGTGCGAGAGGATCTACCCACGACCTCACCTACCATCCGCCCCTCCAGATTGTACGAGGAACTTGTCCCTCGCTCGACAGACCCGATTGCCAAACTCGGCGATACGGGCCGGTATCTCGAACAGAATCTTACGCATGCGGTGTTGGTCCGGTTCCCGGATTGGGAACTCCGGGGCCAGACGCTACTCCACCAGATGGAGTTCGACCTTTATTCCCACATTGCCGACGAGTTTGAGTCGGCAGGACACTACCATTGGCGAAATCCTCTCACGGACAGAAGGAGGACAACCCCTGTCCATCGACGTCACGGCGTTCGTGCTGACATCGTCTGTCCGGGAACCGGCCTGGATGATCGAACATTCATGGTGACACTCTGTACTCCCCGGCGGCTCCCCGCGGGAGCTGCGGAGGGGTTGCGATCATTAGGCGGGATGGCGTCGCGTCTTTTCAGCCTTTGGAAGCGACAGAACCGCTGGGATCGTTATGGAACCGAGAGCCGGTCCCCGCACATGCGAGCTGTTGTCGCGACACCACTCGGGAGCCGGCGGCCTTGTGCCTGTTCAGATCCGTGCGAAGCGGCGCCCGCTTGGCGCGTTGTGACTGCATCAGGCAAGCCGTCTGCCGCTATCTCCACAAGGACGGAACCGTGGTCCGGGTGAACGGTGTGGGCGCGCAGGTTGGCAACGGCTGTAACCAGCCAGCCGACCGTGCTACCAACCATCCAAGTTGTGACGATGTAGAGAAGAGTCGAGACGATGCTGCGATGCCAGAAGGAAGCATCGGGATAGCGTGCCTTCGAAGGTAGGACCGACTTGGATCGGCTCACTTATCAACCGCGGGAACGCATCGGCGGGACCAGAATGGTCGTGCAGGCGCCGAGAGTCGGCGAAGAGCGGCTTCGACAGTCAACCGACAACATTCAGGACCTCTTGTTTGGATGAAGGGCGTGGTCTAGCAGCAGGTCCTCAACGTGAGCCCGGCAGATGAAGAGATCCGAACCAACCTGCGAAAGTCTGTGCGAAGCCTATCAAAATTGGCTGTGTGGGGTGCATCCGCTCGATCGAGTGCGAGTGCGGAAGGCGGCGCAGACCAAGCAGAGGACGGGAGAATACGGCGAGAAATTCCGGATCGTCAGGTCCGACGGCAAGGTACGATGGGTGAGTGATCGCGCCTTCCCCATTCAGGATCCGTTCGGCAGAACGAGGTAGGGTACGACTTCGACAACCTACTGGCTGTGATCCGCGGCTATGGCGGGTTCCTGCTACAATCGATTTCGGACAGCGACTCGCGCCATTCGCAGCTCTTGAGGATTCGAAAAACGGCCGACGGGAGAGCGGGCCTCACACATCAGTTCTTGCCTCTCAGCCGCAATCAGGTTGCCCGGTCCAAGGTGCTTGGCTTGCACGCCGCGCTGGAGCGCATGCTGGAAATGGTTCAGCGGGTGATCGGGGAAGGCGCCCAGACCACGACGACCCTTGGTGAACAGTCCTGGTCGGTGAAACTCGACGCAGGGGAGCGTGAGCAAGTCATTGTCCACCTGCGGGCATTGCCCGCGATGCGATGCCGCAAGGGGACACCTCTTCAACGAGAAGCACTTGAATGTGTTGAACGAGGGGACAGGCCGGTGTCAGTCGTGAGGCGGATCGTGCTTGAGACCGGGTGTGGGATGAATGAGAAGCCGAAGCGGCAGATGTTCGAGCCGTTCTTCACGACCGAGAAAACGAGGAACGGTACCGGACTCGACCTGGCAGCGGTACCATGGAGCGAAGTCCTTTGGCGATCGCCGCGAAAACATTTTCATCGTGAGTCAGGGAGGCTACATGGGGTATCGATCGGTTCTTGTCGTAGTGGTGTGGGTGGTACTGTGGGCGACGAGCTCCGCTATCGCGGCCGAAGGATTGGACGTCGTGACAATGAAAGACGGCAGTGTGATCTATGGGGAAATTGTCGACCTCAACGCCGGCACGCTCCGCATCAAGACGGGCTTCGGCGGAGGAGACGGTACCCTGTCCGTCAAGTGGGCGGATGTGACCCAACTGACCCTGGGCAAGGGCGGCTCATTCACAACTAAGGAAGGGACGATCATTCAGGGGCGGGCCGTGGAGGGGAAGCCAGGAACCTTGATGCTGAAGGCGCCACCCCTTTTGATGCCGGTGGAAGTGCCGATCGATTCGGTGACCGCCATCAACATCCCGCCGGTGCAGTTTACGGGGAATGCGACGGTGGGCATCTCCGGAACCAGCGGGAATGCGGAATTCAAGAATGTCAGCGCGTTGTTCGACTTTGTCGCCAGGGGAGATAGGCTCCGTCTCACACTGATGGGCCGGTACATTTACGGGGAAACCTCCGGTGAAGTCGTAGCACGGAACGCGCTGGGAACCATCAAACTCGACTTCTTCATCACGAAGCGAATCTATTGGTTCGCCAGCGCCTATTTTGAGCAGGATACCTTTCAGGATTTGAAGCTCCGTACGGCCATCGGCACCGGTCCCGGTTATCAATTCATTGACAAGGGCGATTTCGGCGGGATCTTCTCGGAGATGACTTTCTATGCGGAAGGCGGCGTCTCCTACTTCAACGAAGACTTTCGGACCCCGACGCGTGAGGACCAGGGTTCAGTCCGGGCTCGGTGGGCGATGAATTTGAACTGGCCGATCGTGAAGGATCGGATCAGCTTCTACCATAACAATGAGGGGTATCCATCCTTGGAAAATGTCAAGGATTTCTATATCCTCACGAACACCGGCGCAACCTTGAACGTCAACGCGCATTTCGTCATCCGACCCCAGGTAACGTGGCGGTACAACAATGCGCCGGCGCCGGGAACGGGAAAATCGGACACCATTTATCTCATCACCTTCGGATACGCGCTGTGATGTCACGGAGCAGCTCTCCTCGCGCTCGGCAAGGATGACCGCGCAACGCATGTGTCCATCCTGAAGGAGGCAGGTCATGCTGAAAGAATTCAAGGAATTTGCCATGAAGGGCAACGTGCTCGATATGGCGATCGGCGTCATTATCGGTGGCGCGTTCGGAAAGATCGTTTCCTCGCTGGTCGGTGACGTGCTGATGCCGCCGATCGGACTCCTGATGGGCAAGGTGGATTTTGCGAGTCTCTTTCTCACTCTCTCCGGCCAGGACTATCCGTCGTTGGCCGCCGCCAAGGCGGCCGGAGCACCGACGGTGAACTATGGCGTGTTTCTCCAGACGGTGTTCGACTTTGTCATCATCGCTTTCGTGATCTTTTTGCTGGTCAAGCAGGTCAATCGCCTCAAAGGCTCGCCTCCTGAGGCTCCGGCCGCCCAGCCGGAACCATCCAACGAAGAAAAGTTGCTTGCGGAGATTCGAGATCTGTTGAAAGAGCGACGATAACGCTTCGATTGCACAACACGATCGAGGATCTCGAACGAGTGGCTGTACAGAGGGGGCGTAGGGTGGAGACCAGCATCCGCTCAACCTCACAACCACGAAGCGACCGGCGAGTTGAGGGGCCCGCGGTGGATTTGTAGGGCTCCGTGGCCGCTGCGGTCCATCGACAACCGCAGGGGGCTCAGCTTCTTCCTCCGGTCACATCCGGTTCGGTTCCAGACTCACTCGACGTCGCCAGCAGAATATAGGCGGATTGAAGTCCGACGATGGTCTTGGCATCGCGGATTTCGCCCGCGTGAATCATCTCGACCGCTTTCGTGATCGGCATCTCCACCACCTCCAGGACTTCATCCCGGTCAAGTTGTTGCCTCCCCGCCGACAAGCCGGTGCCCAAATAGACATGAATGACTTCGTCGGTAAATCCCGGTGCGGTGAAAATACTGGAGAGGAGTTGGAACCGCGCGGCGCGATAGCCGATTTCTTCTTCCAATTCTCGTGCTGCGCAATGCAACGGCTCTTCGCCTTGGTTGAGTTTGCCTGCCGGGATCTCATAGATAAAGCCGCCGGCGGCGTGGCGGAACTGTCGGATGAGGATGACCGTGCCGTCATCCTTCAGCGGGACGACGGCTGAGGCACCGGGATGGCGGATCACCTCCAGATCGACCATCAATCCGTTGGGAAGCTGCACCGTATCGACGTGAAGATGGACGACTTTTCCCGCATACACTTTCTTGGTCATCCTGTTCTCTCCCATCTCTCCGTATCGCCCAGGTCATCAAGGTCTGTCTGCCGGGAGAGTACCGATTCCTCGACTGGAACACAACGATCATTTCTCCAGCACCCCCTCCGTCTCTCGGAATAGCCATCGGGAGGTTCCTCGTGGGACAGGACTTCCGCGTCCCACATTGTCATGGAAGCGGCACTTCGCTGGTTCCAGAATTCTCGTCCCGTTTGACTTCGGATGGATCCACCGGGCGGCTGCGTCAAAATTCTGACAGGTTTCAGAGCCGTTCCCAGAGAAGAAAGAGACGACCGGCTCGGAGGCTGAGTCGGAAGTTCGGGCAAGGCGCCCGCCGCGTCGGAGAGAAAGCGCTGGCCGGTCGAGCGGCGGGCGAGCAGCCTCCTGCAGTGGGCAGAGGAGACTGAGTCTATTGCCGCAGTTCCTCCTGACCGGCGGCGGTTTCTCCACCACCTCCTTGTCATAGCCTGGAGCACAGACATCGTCTCGGGCGAAACTTGCGGTTCCCCTTCGATCAGCTATCTTTGAATTGAGTCGAGAGCGGACGCCACCGTCCAGACCGTGTCGTGGGCAGGCGTTCGGACATTACCGATTGTCTCCCTGCCGCTGCGGTCTTCTGAACATGCCGAACATGCATCCTGGTCGCTGCCTCTGTGATATGTCAGACCGATTCAACGCGCGTCCCGGCCAACTCCTGCCAAGGGGTGTCTCGGCTCCTCCAATCCTCTTCCGTCGCCGTCTCCATCCTCCCCATGCACCGCATCCAGATCCGTTCCAACGGCTTCAGCGATCTATGTCCGTACGCCCGCTCGGAAATGCCTCTGGGCTGTCCGCAACCAGGTCCGACCCAAGGCAACTCCCGACTCTCAAGGCATCGAATCATGGAGGAACGCATGCGTGATTCGGAGACTGCGGAGGGAAGCAATCCGTCTCTCAACGAAGACTTGCACTACGTGTGTGAGCAATGGCTGGCAGCCAGTATCGACCGCCGAGAGTTGATGGCGCGTCTCGTTCGAGGCGGCGTCGGGTTGGCGGCTGTCACCATCTTCGGAGGTTCGCTCACCGGCTGTGGCGACAGGGATGCCTCGCCTTCAGTGTCTTCAGCGGAGACGACCTCCAAAGACGAGCCATCCGGAACACTGCCGTTTTCGTTTCAGGGTGTCTCGATCGGCAATGCCGATGCGGTCACGGTACCGACAGGTTATACGGCGCGTGTGCTCTATGCTTGGGGAGATCCCATCGGTGTGCAGGGGTTGGCCGCCGGTCAACCTGCGTTCAAGTCTGATGCAAGCAATACGGCCGAGGAGCAAGCGGATCAGGCGGGAATGAATCACGATGGCATGCAGTTCTTCCCGCTACCTAGAGGGTCATCTTCCTCGACGTGGGGGTTGCTGGCGATCAATCATGAGCACACGGACGACGGGCTGCTCCATGTGGGCGGACGCACGCCCTGGACGGCTGAAAAAGTCACCAAGGCCCAGAATGCACTCGGCGTCTCCGTGGTCGAAGTGGAATTCAGAAACGATACCTGGACGGTGGTTCGTCCCTCGTCATTCGCGCGCCGCATCACGGCGAGGACCCCGATTCGCCTGTCAGGCCCGGTGGCCGGTACGGACCTGGTGAAGACGGCGTCTGACCCGGACGGACTGACGGTTCTGGGCACTCTGAACAACTGTGCGAGCGGCGTCACACCCTGGGGGACGTACCTCACGTGCGAGGAGAATTGGAACGGGTATTTCGTCAATGACGCGACCATCTCGGACGATCAGGCGCGCTATGGTCTCACGAAGGACGGATTCGGCCATCAATGGGACCGCTATGATCCACGTTTCGATGCGGATGCCAATCCCCATGAACCGAATCGATTCGGCTGGGTGGTGGAAATCGATCCGTACGATCCTCAGTCCATGCCCGTGAAACGAACCGCGCTCGGTCGCATCAAGCATGAGGGGGCGTGGGTGACGGTGGCGCCGGACAATCGTATCGTGTGCTACATGGGAGACGATGAGAATTTCGAATATATCTACAAGTTTGTGAGCCGCGATGCGTGGAATCCGGACGATCGTGCCGTCAACCAGGATCTCTTGGACTATGGCACCCTGTATGTGGCCAAGTTCAACAGCGATGGAACGGGCCGCTGGCTGGAACTTGAGCAGGGTTTAAACAACCTGACCGCCGTCAACGGATTCTTCACACAGGCCGATGTGTTGGTCAAAACCAGGCAAGCGGCCGACCGTGTCGGGGCGACTAAAATGGACCGGCCGGAATGGATTTCCAGTCATCCGACCACCCACGATGTGTATGTCACGCTGACCAATAATGTTCAACGGGGAATGGCCGGCCGACCAGAGGCAGACAGTGCGAATCCTCGAACGAACAATATCTTCGGACATATCGTGCGGTGGCGCGAAGAGGCCGGTAATGCGACGGCTGTCAGGTTCGTATGGGATGTATTCCTCCTCTGCGGAGACCCGACGCAGGGCGATGTGTCTCGGCAAGGGAGCCTCGCGGGAGACATTTTCGCCTGCCCGGATGGTCTCAGGTTCGATCCTCGCGGGATCCTGTGGATTCAGACGGATATGTCGACCAACGCCCAAGGGACGGGAGAGTATGCGAACTTCGGCAACAATCAATTACTGGCCTGCGATGTAGACACCGGGACGACACGCCGCTTTCTCGTCGGCCCCAAAGGGTGCGAAGTGACGGGAGTGAGTTACACGCCGGATCAATGCACCCTGTTCATCAACATTCAGCACCCAGGCAAGATTCCCGGTCAGTTGAGCGATCCAGCACAGCCAACGGCGATCAGTGCTTGGCCGGATGGACCAACGGGTGGACGTCCGCGGGCGGCGACGGTCGTCATTCGCAAAAATGACGGAGGACTGATCGGGACCTAGCGTTCACCGCCTGGGATGGTCAGACGAAAGGTGAAGTCGTCCGCGTCGAGCCAAACGAGGGTTACAGGGGACGCTTCTGTTTGTAGAAGGGCGGCTTCACCACGATTGCCGGGACGGCTTTGCCGCGAATGTCGATGATCAGCGAAGACCCCTGCGCTGCATGGTCAGGTGAGACATAGCCCATCCCGATGCCCTTCTGGAGGATGGGCGAGAGGTTTCCGCTCGTCACCTCTCCAATTTGGCTTCCCTCTGCCTTTGGTGAACGAATGGCAAAGCCATGTCGCGGGACGCCTTTTTCCAACAGCTCGAAGGAGATCAGCCGGCGGGTCGTGCCTTCCTGCTGCTGCTGTTGAAGAACGGAACGCCCGATGAACTCTCCCTTCGTCATAGCCACGGCCCACCCTGCGCCTGCTTCCAACGGCGTGGTCTCCTCCGAGATATCGCTTCCGTATAGAAGATAGGCCATCTCCAGGCGAAGCAGGTCCCGCGCCCCCAGCCCGGCCGGCTTGAGGCCGGCGGTCTTGCCCTCTGTCAGCAGAGCTTCCCACAGCCGGGATGCATGGGAAGCCGGCACGTAGAGTTCGTATCCGAACTCCCCTGTGTAGCCGGTTCGGGCGATGAGGCAACGAACGTCCAGCAGACTCGCCTCACAAGAGTGGCGAAGTTTCAACGACTCCAACCCTGGAATGCCGAAGGCCGACATGATTTCTCGGGAGGCGGGTCCTTGAATCGCCAATTGAGCCAGGGCGGCTGAGCGATCCTCGATACGGCAGTCGGTTGTCTCCCGTCCCTGGTGCAGCAACCAGGAGACGATTTTCTCCCGGTTGGAGGCATTGACGCAGAGCAGAAATTCGTCCGGCGCGAGCCGATAGACAAATATGTCGTCCTTAATGCCCCCGCGTTCGTTGCACAGCAT
>JANRMO010000006.1:0-156677 GCA_040981105.1 Nitrospiraceae bacterium | reverse complement strand
CCCGTCCGACTCCCGCGTTCCTCGCCGGTATCGTTGTCAGCCGGAATGGGCGGTGCAACGAGCGAAAGATACGGCACAGCAACGCGATCCATCCGTCGGGCCCGATGTGCTTGCGCAACTGGACGCGCGCATTCGATCGGCCTTGCGCCCGCTGTTCACCACGAGTCGATTCGGCGAGCCGGCCTATCTCCAGCTTCACGCGTCCTGTCCGGTAGAAATTCGGACGGGGGCCGAGGATGGGTCGGAAATGGGGCTCTTCCAGAGTGTGGGGCAGGCTCAGCGCGAGGCAAACGTCCGTGCGCGCATGGAGGAGTATCTTCGGTTCGGATTGGAAAGCGGCATCTTTTACGCGACGTAGCCTGCTCGGCGATCGAACGCGACCAGACGCAGATAACGATAGGAGACCGGTCATGAAAGGCGACTTCAGTCGGCAGACCTTCGCGCAGGGCAAGCATTACAGCGCCGTCCTCCTTCAGCAGGGACGGGTGCAGCTCGATGCGGATTGGAACGAATCGCAGGCGATCCACGAGCATCGCAGCGAGACCATGACGCGAGACGTGATCGGTTTATCCGGCGCCCCGACGATCGGGCCGGGCTTCCAGATTCAAGTCGGACAGGATGGCGTCAGTCTGCTGATCGGCCGCGGCCGCTACTACGTCGACGGCATTCTTTGCGAGAACGACGCGGATCTCAACTATGCCGCCCAGCCAGACTTGCCGGGGGTTCGGAGTGTCATCGACGTCCTGAAGGACGGCAATGCCGTCTTCGGCCTCGTCTATCTGGAAGTGTGGAGCCGACATCTCACGGCGTTGGACGACGCCGCCATGCGCGAATCGGCCTTGGGGGGACCGGATACGACTACACGGCTCAAGACGGTGTGGCAGGTGAAAGTGCTGCCCGTGAAGACGCCCGCGTCCGGTGTGGTCGGACCGGAGACGTTTTTCGAGGAATGGACTCAGTTGCTCGCTCCTCCAAACGGCTTGCTCTCGGCGCGCGCGAAGCCGGTGGCCGCCGGCAATAACCCCTGCATCATCCCTCCAAGCGCAGGCTATCGCGGTCTCGAGAACCAGTTGTATCGAGTGGAGATTCATACGGGCGGGGTGTTGGGCGACCCGGCCAAAGTGCCGACATTCAAGTGGTCCCGCGATAACGGCACCGTCGTTACGGCCATCGAACGCCTGAGCGGTCAGGAGGTGACCGTGCGGGACCTGGGGCCGGACGAGGTGCTCGGCTTTGCGAGCGGACAGTGGGTCGAGATTATCGACGATGCGGCGGAGCTGAATCGGCTTCCGGGCCAACTCATTCAAATCGACAGCGTCAATCGCGCCACTCGGGTGATCAAGCTGGTCTCGGCTCCGACCGTGCGAGTCGATTCGGCGACGCATCCGAAGCTGCGCCGCTGGGACAGCGTCAACGAGATGGCCATCGCGGTCCCCAGCACGAACGAGGGGTTCCTGGCGCTGGAGAACGGGCTGGAGGTGAAGTTTTCGGGCGGAAGCTTCGTGACGGGAGACTATTGGCTCATTCCCGCGCGGACGGCCATCAATGGAGAGACGGGAACGATCGAATGGCCGTTCACCGCCCCGCAATTGCCGCATGGTTCCGAGCGGCACTTTTGTCGCCTGGCTCTGCTCCAGCGGAATCCTCAGACGAACACCCTCACGTCGATCGACGGCCGCAAGCTGTTTCTTCCCTTGACGGGAATCGGGGCGATGCACGTAGTAGGTACGAGCTGGCGTCACGACGACGTGATGACCCTTCAGGCCATCCAAGATGCCGGCATCCAGATCACGCTGGATATGATCCCCTCCCACCCGTCGAGGGACGTGCCCGGCGCGCCGGACGCCATCAATCCCGGCACGATGATCGTCACGCTCGAAACGCCGGCGATCCCATCGACCGATGCCGCTGCGAATCCCCCTCGGGTCGAAACGATTCTCAGCGGGTCCATGACCGTGTCCAACAACAGCCTGGTCTGGAAACCCGATCTCCAGTCCTTTCTGAAATTGATGGAGGGGCCGCCGGCCTTGAGGGTCGTGCGCGTCACGCTCAAGGGCCACAAGATCTGGTCGTTTCAAGCGGGACAGATTTACTATCTGGATGGCCAAACGTTTGCCGAACCCGGGCTCCGGAGCGACGGTCAGACCCCGCGGACGGACCTGCAGTTTCCATCGGGGGCGGGAGTGCGGGCGAGCGATTTCGAGAGCTGGTTCTATTTGCCGGCGCAGATCGTCCCACCGCCGCCCAATCTCGTCGGGTTCACCGTGAGTCCTAACGTTGTGCAAGCCGGGCAAGCCGTCTCCCTCACGGTGACGCTGGATCGTTCCGCTCCCGCGGGCGGTGTGACAATTGCCGTTGCCAAGACCATGCTCTCGGGGACGGATCCTGTTCCCTCTCTGGCGGCGATCACTATCGCGGAAGGGCAGGCCGTGGTGACGGTTACGGTTCCAACAAGAGCGAACGTGGCGGCATCGCTCTCGCTCAAGGCGACCTTGCGGCAGACGGAGCTGACGGCCAATTTGACCGTGCAGGTCGTCGCGATCACGATTGCGCCGTCGACCACGACTTTGTTCGTCAACGGCAGCGTGCAATTGACGGCCTCAGTGACCGGAGCGGCTCAGACCGGAGCGTCCTTTGCTATCACAGAGGGAGTTCGAGGCGGGGCGCTGGCTCTCACCGGGAAGAACACCGCCACCTATACCGCCTCCGTGGCGCAACCGGGGGTGTACCACGTCGTCGCCACGAGTCTTGCCGATTCCACCAAGACCGCGGTCGCGACGATCACCGTGATCAAGAAGGTCAAGGACGGCAAGGAAGGGAAGGAACTGGTCAAGGAACAATCCGAGGTCCCCAAGGCGATTCGTGACAACGTGGTGGTCAAAGCTCGGGAGGTCGTGACACCGAAGATTCGCGAGACGTCCAAGGTAACCGACGTGATTCGTTCCCGCGGTCTTGAGGGAGTATCCTCGACGGAGGAGTCAGGGGAGGAAGGCGGCGGAACGGGCACGGAGGCATCCGGAGGGAAGGCCTTCATCAAACCGGAAGAACGGCCGCCGGTGGGGGAACCGCAGCGCGGAGCGCGCACCCCGTCGCGCCGAAAATCGAAACGGAAACCGAAGGCCGGGGGACCGGGGTGATGGGGTGAATCCGGCTCGCTACGTGCTGGTGTTTGCACAGGCGGGTGACGAGGTCGCGGCCGGCTTTGTCAGGCGGAACGCCAGGCGCGCGGTCCGTCTGGTCACGCCTCGAGAGCTCTCACGAGCGGGATGGCGATTGGGACTCCACCGTGGGACGGCATCGGTTCAAGCCGTGGTCAAGGGACGGATCGTTCCGCAGAGCCGGCTTGCCGGAGTGATCACCAGGCTGGGATGTGTGACGGCGGCCGACGTGCCGCATATCGCGGCCGGCGATCGGGTCTATGTCGCGGCGGAGATGCAGGCGTTTCTTGTGGCCTGGCTCCATCTGGTCTCCTGTCCGGTCCTCAATCGTCCCACACCGATGTGTCTGGCTGGGAACGCGTGGTCCTCTCATAAGTGGGTCCAGACCGCCGTCCGATTGGGGATACCGGTGTCGCCCATCGAGCAGCGCGTCGATGGGATGGCTCCTCTCAAGAATCGCCCACCGGCAGGTCGCGGTGTTTCCACTACGGCCGTCACGATCGTGGGGCCTCGGGCAATCGGAACAGTCAGCCCATGCCTGGTGCAACGGGCCCGAATGCTCACCCGTGCCGCGGGGCTCGAGTTCGCAACCGTTCAATTCTCCACGATGTACGACGATGCGATATTTCTTGGTGTATCTCTTTGGCCGGACCTTGCCGATGAAGCGATCGCGGAAGCGGTCTTGCGGTATCTGTGGAGGCAGTCACAGCAGATCCCAGGCATTACGGCGACGGCATGATTCTCCTCTGGGGTCTTCACGAAGATGCTCCGCTCGGGGCCGTGTACCGCGTGCTTCAGGAGTGGGGCGCCCCGGTCTTCTTCCTCGATCAATACGAAGTGCTGGATTCGTCGCTGACGCTCCATGTGGGTGCTCATGCGGAGGGGGTGTTGCGCGTGGGCGCCCGCGACATTCGACTGGAGGACATCTCGGCCGCCTATATCCGGCCCTATGATTCGGCCGGATTGCTCCGCGGGCCCGCCGCCCGTACCCGGTCGTCTCCATACCAGCACGCCGTCGAGTTCGATGCCTGCCTGTGGGGATGGCTGGATGTGACTCCCGCAGCGATCGTCAATCCATTGGAAGCCATGGCCGGCAACCACTCCAAGCCGTTTCAGGCGGCGACCATCGAAGCCATGGGATTCGAGGTGCCCGAGACAATCGTGACGACGGACAAGGAATTGGCGCAGAGTTTTTGGGAACGGCATGGCACCGTGGTCTACAAATCCGTGAGCGGGGTCCGGAGCATCGTTTCGCGTTTGACGGTGGAGCATCGTAACCGTCTGGCCGATATCCAATGGTGCCCGACGCAGTTTCAGGCCTATGTGCCGGGGACGGATGTGCGGGTCCATGTGGTGGGGGATGACATCTTTGCCTGCGAAATTCTCTCCGGTGCCGATGACTACCGGTATGCCGACTGCCAAGAAACCGAGACGAGGCTCCGGTCCTATTCGCTGCCGGCCGATTGTGCCGATCGGTGCCTGAGACTGGCGGCCCACATGGGGCTGGTCCTGGCGGGTATCGATTTGCGGTGCACGTCGGAGGGCCGGTGGTACTGCTTCGAAGTCAACCCGTCGCCGGGGTTCACCTACTTTCAGGACCAGACGCAACAGCCGATCGATCGAGCAATCGCACAACTCCTGATCGATGCGCCTCATCCGCCGGCTCATTGCCGAGCCATCGGAATGTAATTCCTGCCTCCATTTGTAGTCCCGACTGCCGGAATTCACCGCAGACGTTCATGATCGTGCCTCTGTCCGCGTATCCGATGAGATACGGGCGTATTGCTTTGGATACAGGGTCATTGGCTCTGGACGAAAGTCCTTCTACGCGGTTCCGAAATCTCGTGACCGGTCAAGTCACACTCGTTGGCTCGATTGAAACTTGAACCTCTGACCCCATGGCGAGACGAACGGCAGGAACAAGACTGCCGTGGAATAAGTTTTGCTAGCTAGGTGGTTCCTATCTCTTCGAATTAAAACCGATTGGACATTCGAAAAGTCATAATTAGGTCTCGCGTTGTCGCGCCGAAGGGAGTAGACTTCCATCAGTTTTCTCCCGCCCACCCCATCAGGAATGTCCGAACAGGACATCGGCATCCATGAGCGACCATGTGATTCGTGTCGGCATCCTGCATCGCCATCGTCTCCTGCGCGAAAGTCTGGCCTGTTATCTAGGACAGCGCGAGACGATCTCGGTTGTGTATGCGACATCCGGATGGGAGTTGGACGAAGCGGAGTTGGCTGCGCTCAATCCGAATGTGATTTTGCTCGAATGTGACCCGGCTTCGCGAGAGCCGATGCAGGCGGCCAAACGGCTTCATGCCTCTGTCCCGAAGGCGAAACTGTTAATCATGGACGTGCCGGAGACCGAGACCGATATCCTCTCCTGTATCGAGGACGCGCGCGCCTCGGGCTATCTGCTCCGGGATTCGTCGGCCGAAGATGTGCTGAGGGCGGTGCAGGCGCTGGCAAAAGGCGAAACGCTCTGTTCTCCTCGGATCGCCCATTTGTTGTTTTCACGGGTCTCTTCGTTGGCGCATCGCGACCGCGGATCCGGTATCGACGACGACGCGGGCCTCACAAGACGGGAACGGGAGATCATCGGCTTGATCGAGCGGGGGCTCTGCAACAAGGAGATCGCCGTCTATTTGTGTATCGAGGTGCAGACGGTCAAAAACCACGTGCACAATATCCTCGACAAGCTTCAATTGCAGGATCGCCGGGAAGCCGCCCGCTATGCCAGGGAACGGGGTTTGGTGGGCAGGGGGCATTAACCTGCCGTGCGTCGCTGAAATCAAGCTGTTTGGCCGGATGAATTTCAGCGGCGATGATTGAACTGAAAAACAGCCTTTGTCGGCGTCATCCTCGCTTGAATGCACGAATCATCGCCAGATCATGTTTGGCTGCGGCATAGTCGGTTCCATCTTGTTCGCCCAATGCAATTGCCCGTCGGATGAAGAACTCTGCCGCGTCGAGATCGCGTTCAAATATCAGTATGCTCCCCAGACCATTCAATGCCGAGTAATCGTTAGGGTTGCCAAAGAGTGCCTGGATGAACCAACGTTCAGCCCGTACGAGCAGTAGGTCTTTGGGTGGACGGCCAGCCTGGATCGCCGCCCAATGCTTTAGCATGTACGCATTCTTGTCGTGATACCCTGCGAGGTTCAGCACCATCGGTTCCAGTGGCCACATTTTCTTGGCATCAGACGTCACACTCTCAACCTGTCGATGCTTCTTCTTGCCTGTCCGAAGATCCCTGTTGCCCAGGCAATCAGTCACGGCGCTTTGCCCCTCAACGATTCGCTGTATCGTCTGCCGGAGTTCCCTGCTTGGACTGCTCATAACGGTCGGAACCTCGTTTGCCGCATCCGGAGACGTGCGAACGGCGCGGCAGAGCTGCTCAATGGAAGCGGTGTTCCGGCGTTGCAGATTCACGTAAATCGTGTTCTGGAGGAAATAAGGTAACGGTGTGTGATCGCGCACACAGGCCACAATGAATCGGTTCAGATGAAAGGCGGTCAGCACTTCAGCCGCAACCCATCGAGATCTTGCCGCGGCTTTCGACCAGAGAAGGATCAGCACGCGGCTGCTGCTGATCGCACCGTGCAGTTCCTTTCGCAACAAGACTCCCAGGCGAATCTCTGAACGGTCCAACCAAACCTTGAGGCCGTCCTTCTCCAGGCGTGCTTCGATCTGGGCGGCCACCGCAGCGTCCTTCGAGGCATGGCTTATGAACGCATCCATTTGGCGACTCTCCTCTGATTCACGGCTACTCTCCTGCCTTTCGCGCGCGTATCAGTGCCGGGATTGATTTCGGTGACCTCGTGCCGAAAATGGTATGAGGCGACCTCCCATGATCGTGGTCGCGGTTCTTTTACTCAAATCCCTGAAAATGCTCTGCGCGAAGTTTTTCTTTCGCCACGGCTTGGCCGACCCGCTGCAATTGGTCGATGTGCTCCACCGAGTCCAGCTTTTGGACGTCCTCCGGTTCGATATCTGAGAGACCAAGGGCGTCGAGGCCGGTTCTGGAGAGTTCGGCGTTGTAGCGCATGTAGGTGAAGAGCTTGGGCGAGACCGCGCTGCGCGCCCCGATGAGATCGCCCACCTCTCGGTCGAGCGGATCACCGACCAGGCATTTGCCAAATATGCGGCACAACAGATCCTGCTCGTTTAGAGCTCCGAACATGAGCGCAGATGGGAGTGAGGTGGCGTTATAAATGAGATTCAACTCTTCCGGTTCGAGATCTTTGTTTGCGTCCGGGCTGGTGCCAGTGCCGACTGATACGACCAGTAGTTTGTCTTCACAGGTCACCCAATTCAGACGGTACGGCTCTGCTGTCGCCATGATAAACGCCTGGAAGGCAGGGTTGTTGTACATCGTGACGCCGCCGTCCACGAAAATAAAGGTGTGGGTGCCGATGTCGATAACCTCGGGGGGAAAGAAGACGGGCGCGGCGGTACTCGCGCGAACAAGTTGCCAGAGGGGAATCTTGAGGTTGCAGTCGGGTCGTGCCAGGTTGTTGTATTTGGCCTGCGGGTTATTCCAGATGGGCCAGGGGGAATCGGTGCTCACGTTGCGCATGACCATCATGAGCAGCGTCTTGAGCTTCGCGTCACCCAGTGTCGTGCTTGCCCCAAATTCGTGCTTCAACTTGGCGGCAAGATTCTGGTCGGTGTATTTGTAGCGGAACTGTTTGAACAGCGAGGCCTTGTCGAACATGTCCTTGCCGCTGGCGAGATAAAATTCGCGAATCCGGCTGACCGGCATCCCGAGCGAGATGCAGGCGGCCAAGATGGCCCCGGTGCTGGTGCCGGCGACAAAGTCAAAGTAGTCGGCCAGTACGAAGTTCCGTTGCTTCTCGGGTTTCTGGAAGGAGCGTAGGAGGTCCTCGATGGCGCCGAGGATCTCCACCGTGATCATCCCGCGGATGCCGCCGCCATCAAGCGCGAGAATCTTCTTGGGTCCCGGTTGCTGGATGCGTTCCGCGAGTGTCATGTCATTCCCCTTTCCGTCGGTGTCAGAAGCCGAACGCCTCGTTGGTATCGATGATGATCGTCTTGGCGCCTCGCGCTTTGGCCTGCTGGATCATGTCCTCGGTGCCGCCGGGGCCGTCGCCCCGTGCTCTATTCCAGAGGGCAATCAGCGTCACACGAGCCGCCCCTATCGCCAGGGCATGGTAGAGCATCCACAGATTATTCCGATTCCAGATGGTGTACTTCTC
The DNA here is from genome assembly GCA_040981105.1 of Nitrospiraceae bacterium. Classification (GTDB taxonomy): domain Bacteria; phylum Nitrospirota; class Nitrospiria; order Nitrospirales; family Nitrospiraceae; genus Nitrospira_G. The sequence goes on along the minus strand of JANRMO010000006.1, from coordinate 148,297 downwards.
CCTTGCCCGTAACCAGCGAGGAAGCTCCCTCGATTCTGCGAGCACGGTGACCGGCAGCCGATCATGGAGCGAATTGAAACGATCCACCCACTCCGGCCCGGCGGATTGCACCGAGGCCACGACAAACTGATCTCGGGGCAGGGCGAGATAGAGGCGGCTGGGAATGCCGAGTTCGCTGCACACTTCATGGAACAGGATGTCGCCGCCGGAGGCCCCTCCGGCGATGCCGAGCGCCACATGGCCCAGGCGCTGACGCTCTTGGGTCACGATCGCATGGATGCGCTGTCGGGCGATGGATTCTTTGTCCGCCGGAAAGCGAGGGGTGGCTCGACCGGGGTTGTCGATGCGGTGACCGGTAAAGAGCAACACGCCGCCGGACATGCGAGACACTGTGTGAGCGGGAGGCGCGGCCGGGAGCATCGAAAGAACCTTGGCGACATTGTCGTTGAACAGGCCAAGGTCTTGGTAGAGGGTCAGTTGACTGCGAACGGCATCGACGGCGAAATCCGGCGCCCCGGCCAGCGCGTCCTGATAGGCGCTGGCCGCGCGGGCGGGCCGTGTGGTCGTCAGGAAACAGTGGTCGGCCTGGCTGATTTTGGCCCAGAGCAGTTGTTCTGTGTTTCCCTCACGTTGAAGTCGAGGCAAGGCGGCTCGCAGCGAAAAGGCCACGGTGTGACCGAGCGCCAATCTGTCCGCTTCGGCCTCAGCCAGCGCCCGTCGGGCGTCATCGTCGCGGTCGAAGCGCTCGGCCCAGACGTCGGGGAGGGCGGTCGCCAGTCCGGTGAGGATGGCCGACAGCGCCAGCGCATTCAAGCCGGAATAGAAATGATTGAGGTCTTCGTGAAAGGCCCCGGAGTAGGCCTCCAAGGATTCCCGCAAAAAGGGTGAGCGGAGCGCCGCGGCCCGTCGTTGGTCCGGCGGGGTCGATTGCCAGAGGCTGCGCCAGCGTTCCTTGGCATTTCGGCCGAGCAGCGCATGAATCTCGGCCCGGTCCCAGCCCCGGAGCCGAGCGGATTGCAGCGCGCGCTGAATCGCTTGGTCTGACCGAGCGAGGTCGTTGAGGCGCTGATACACCGTGGCCAACTGCACATTGGCCTCCAAGTCCAATGGATCGATCTTGCGAATGGCCTCCCAGGTTTCTCTCGCGCCCTCGAAGGCCTTCAATTTGAATTGCGCCCGTCCGACGACACGCAGGCCTTCGTACTCCCATTCCAGGCCCGAGACTTCCGAAGCCAGGAGTTCGAGGTCTCCCGGGACTTTGGCGGCGAGCGCGCGATCGACCTCTTCGCGGAAGTCCCGTGGAACAGGCAGAAAGTGGGACCGATCTTGCTCCGTGAGGCCGGGCAACAGATTGAACACGGGGCTGTCCGGCGCCTCGGACTCGAGGGTTTGTCGTAGGGCGGCCACAAGCAGATCGATCTTGGCGGCGGGAGCCTTGACGTCGTAGGTGAAGTATCGATCCGTTTGAAGGTCGAAGGGATAGCGGTCGCCCTCTGCGCGGATGAGAAACGTCCGCTTGTGGCGCAAGGCATGACGGATGCCGAGTTCGTAGAACACATTGGCATTGTGGATGGAGAGGTCGGCGACGACGAGGTCGGCCGTCAAGAGTCGCTGGAACATATCTACCCGGATGTTGCCCTGCCGAAGGATGTCGAGGGTGGTACGCCCATCCACCCCGCATTGCGAGAGGGCCGGAGCGATCAACTCCCGCTCGACCACATCGAAGTCGATCGGTTCCTTCGCGAGGGTTTCTTTGAGTCCGAAGGGACGAATGATAAACGCGCGCATCACCGGTCTCCTTTAGCAGACTGGCGGACTGCTTCAACATCCTGTCAGGTGTCCGGTATGACCGGCTCAATGTACTTGTTCGACACCCACCCCTCAAGGTCGCCCTGGCCGTCCACTTCCACTTTGGTCCAACGCGCGCCCTTTTCCAGAATGAGCAGGACGGTGCCTTTGCGCAGGGCCGGCGCGGCTGGCTCATATTCGGCGCCCGGTCCCTTGCGGATGTTCAGCGAGTCGGCGGTGACCCGGCACCGTTCGTCTGCTTCGACTTTCCGGCCCAGGGCGCGGGATCGGATCGATTCCAGCGGAAAGGCCGGCCCCGGATCGCGCTTGCGCTCCGGCGCGATGTCCTCATGGCCGAGCACATCCGAGAGCCCATATGCCTTGACGAGCAGGGAAGCCAGGTCCAGCGCCGTCTCGATCTGCTGCTCCGTGTAGGTGTGCCACCAGGAGAGTTCCGGCTCGAGCTTATGCTTCGCTTGCACGGCTTGGCTCGACGGGTAGGTCGTGCCGAACCAGGCCGTGAGCTTGTCTCCCTGCTTGGTGAGCCGGCCCGGGTTATCCATTTCGATGCCGATGGCGTATTCGTTGAGTCCGGTCAGGCCCTCCCAATGGCTGATTCCCGCATGCCAGGTTTTGATATTGAAGGGCGCCAGTTGCGTGATGGCGCCGTCGCGGCCCACGACCAGATGGGCCGAGGCCTGCGCGGCGGGGTTGCAGAGCCAGTCGCAGGAGTCCTTGGCGCTCCGGCCGGCTGTGTAATGAAAAATGAGATAACGCGGCGTGATGATGCCGCCACGGTTGGGCGTGTCTCGAAAGGCGATATTCGGGCCGACCAATCGATGATCGCGGCAGGTGAGCGTGTCCTGCGTATCGGTCGCGGGCGACCTGGTCCGAGATGAACGGCGCGACGTTCGCTGCTTGCGAGTTCTCGGCATGGGGCGCTCCTCTTATGTCCTATGCCTGGCGGGGTGACAGGGTAACACAACTATCTTGCTGAGGCTCATGTACCAAGAGGCTCAGGGGCGACCGCAACCATTTACAGTCCAAGCAATCGTCGTACCAACGTATTCGGCCGTGAGGCTCTTGTTTCAAACCGTATCGAATTCGATGCAGATTCGCGGGCGGCGGAGCGGCGATCACTTGTGGTTAGAAGACTGTCGAAGCGCCTCGTGCCGCCATCCGAGATAGAGACCGTTCACAAGCCACAGTCCTGCGATCGGCATGGCCGCGAGCGCCAGTTCGGAGATGGAAAAGCCCGCCGCTTGCAGCGTCGTCGCCACCCAACTACTGGCCATGTCCCCTCCTCGGTGCACCACCGTGTCGATGACGTTCTTGGCCTGATATTTTTCTTCCTTCGTCACCACCGTAAAAAGGGTTTCGCGCGTCGGCTTCGTAATGGCAAATTCACCGGATCGGCGCAGGATGCCGAAGGCCACCAGCACCGGCAGGATCGGCGCCGCGCTGAAGACCCCGAACCCGATCAGGTTGAAGGCCGGGACCGCTGCGAGCAGAGCCGTGACTCCGAGTCCTGTCAGGAGCCGGCCGGTCAGCAGCACCTGGGCGCAGACGGTCAGGCTGTTCACGGCAAAATCCACCAGGGCGAAGAGCCTCGTCCGTTCTTCGGGATTGCCCAATACTTGCGGCACGAGGACCATCTGTTGGCTGTAGAGCAACGTGGAGAGCACGGAGTAACCGGCCAGGTAGAGGCAGATCAAGAGGAGATAGCGGGACTGGACAATCTTGGTGATGCCGACCAGGAGACCGGGCGGGGTACTGGACGTAGTCTCCAAGCTGTGGCGGTCCCCGCGTTCGGCCTGATCGGCTGCTCGCGCCGGGGCGCTCGTCAAGGCGAAGAAACAGGCCAAAGACGCGAGCAGCAACGAGATCGACACCAAGAGCAGGGGGGCAATCCCGACGATCGGCACCGCCAGCGCGGTAAGGAGGGGACCGGCTATCGCTCCGGCGCTCCCGCCTGCCGCGATGAAGCCGAACAGGCGGCGAGCGGCCTCCGTGGAATAGAGATCCGCCATCACGCTCCAAAAGACGGAGACGACGAACAGGTTGAACACGCTGACCCAAACGAAAAACACGGGTGCGACGACCGAGCGAGGCAGTTCCAGCGTCAGCGCGAGATAGAACAAGAACAGGTTCGACGCGAAAAACAGATAGACCGTGGGAATGAGCCGGCGTACCGGCAGCCGACCGGCCAGCCAGCCGAAGAGCGGGACCAGCGCGAGCATCGAAACAAACACGGCCGAGAACATCCAGGGTAGGCTCCGCATGCCGGACTGGACGCCCATCTCATCTCTGATGGGCCGGAGGACGTAGTAGGACGCGAGCAGCGTGAAAAAATAAAGGAACGACAGGAGCAGCGCGCGTACTTCAACGGCCTCGACCGACACGAGCCGGCGCAGCAGCGACAGGAGCGAGGCAGAGGGCGGAGCGGAGGTCTGGGTCATCGAGGAGGCAGACTGTCGGCTGACTATACCCGGATCGGAAAGATCGAGGCAACGTGCGCCAGCACCTGTATCGAGTCGGATACGGTCAGCGTATCGGAAAAGATACGGCGCACTCGATCGGGCTCCCTGAGGAATCATGCGTTTGTGCGGAGTTTCCAGGCGCCATCTTGTGGCCGGGCGTTTGCAGGATTATCCTTATCAGGCGATCTCACCGGTGACATCGCCTGCACGGACGGATCATCCGAGGACGTCCAGGTGCGATACGGCGTTTCCCACGCCAATCCCGATACGCAGGTGCGTCCAGAAAGGAACAGATCATGATCACAACAGATCCAACCGAACTTGAGCAGATGAAAACGCTGGGCGAATTGACCGAGCAAGCCCGCGCCATTCTTCGGGACATGGAGGAAGCCGATCGGGCTCCCATCGAGAGAACCGTCCACGACTATGCCGGACGAACGGGATACTCCGCGCAATTTCTCCATGCGTTCGAAGTCCCTCATCCGACACCGACCGGAGTCCGAGCGCAGGATGCCGCCCCGCTGCTGAGCGGATCCGGAACGGAACTCAAGTACGAACATTTCTCGGTCGTGATGTCGAAGTCTCGACGACTCGCCCTCTATGTCGCCTGCAACATCGACGGCAAGCGTTCTCAAAAAATCAAACGCGGCCGGGATCGCTGGAGTTTCGATCCGAGGATGGATCGGCGGTATCAGGTCGGGGAGGACCTCTACGCGGGGAATGAGTTGGATCGCGGCCATTTAGTACGGCGCGAAGATCCGGTGTGGGGTCAGAAGGACGAGGCGGCCATCGCAAACGACGACACCTTTCACTACACCAACTGTTCTCCGCAGCATGAAAAGTTCAATCAACAAACCTGGCTGGGCCTCGAAGACTACATCTTACAGAACAGTCGGGCGCACAAGTTGAGAGTCACCGTGTTCACGGGGCCGATCTTCCGCGATGACGATCCGGAGTATCGCGGTGTGCGCCTACCGCGCGAATATTGGAAGGTGGTCGCAGTCGTCTCGGACGGACGGAATTCCGCCACGGCCTATATGATCAGTCAATCGGAATTACTCGAGCAGCTCCGGGCCTTCGGGTTCGGCCGCTACAAGACCTATCAGGTGAGTATCGGCCAGATCGAGAGATTGGCGAACCTGGACTTCGGGTCCTTGAGGCAATTTGACGGCTTTACCACCGAGGAAGGACGTACCAGACGAGCAATGCGGACGGAGATCCGCTCCTGGAAAGACATCCGGATCTGACGGCCGGCCTGACCATCAAGCAGGAGCCGACCGACGCCGCCAATGCCTTTTCGTCGGCGCGACTGAAGGCGCAGGGTCCGAGGTCTTTGATGTGGCTTCGGCGCTCTTGAATCGCAAGGACGTGGAGCGTTGTCATCCGAAACTCGTGTGTCCCAGCGGTTGCGGTAGCCTTCAGCGCGAATAATGCGGACTCATAACAGTCGCTGTCTCGTTCGCCAAGACTAGAGGCATACAGCCTCACCACCTTCCTTCCGATTACTTCGCAATGGATCACTCAAGTCCTGCCGTCCGACGGCTGCGGCTGCAGCAACCAGCAGAACGTTGAAATTCCGTCACTCGTCATCCGTCAAACAGAGAGGAGTACCACCTCTCGCTGGCCTGTATGCTTTGGCCTTGGTCGCTTGACGGGTAGCGCGTGACGGCAGTTCGGATTGCCGAGAGCACGGAGGTCGGCGGACGTGCTCGACAGTCTACGGGGTAGGTTTCAATACGTCGACTGTGGTAAGAGAGACCATCCCGCACCATTGGGCGAGTGCGCTCGAAGGAGTGACTCTTCATCGAGACGATGCCGTCATCATGTGCGCTTCTGCTGGACTCCGTGCTGAGGGAGAGCGAAGATGAGCCCCAAGCCAAGTTTGGACGATGATGTGACGCAACAGTGCCATGTCAATGGCGCGCGGCTCTCCCTCCGGGTTGCGGCGGCGCTCTTGACGCTCTGGATCGGCGGAGGTCCTTTAGTGTCCCAGGCTTCCGATCAGGGGCCGGCGACTTCTGCTCCCAAGGAACCGCCTGCCGCCTCGCATCAGAAGGATGGTCAGAAGGAAGGGCACAAAGAAGGCCAGAAGGAAAAAGAAAGCCAGAAGGAAGGGGAGGGGAAAGCTCCTGCCGGATCGGTGGAAAAACGCCCGGCCTCGGGAGAGGCGTCGGCGCCTGTCGCAGCGCCATCTCAACCTGAGCCGCCGGAGGAGCCGGCAAAGAAAGCGCTGGGATCGGTCATTCTCACCGCCAAGCTGGCTTTGATGGGCGATCCACGGCTGTTCCCCTACGAGATCGAAGTCGAAATCGATGGTGCTCGGGCGGTGTTGTCCGGCAAGGTCGCAAGCGCCGAGGAGCAGTTGGCCGCAACCGAAGTGGTTCAGACAGTCCCTACCATTAAGGAAGTGGTGAATAAACTCGTAGCGACACCCGATGTCAGGACGGCGCTGGGGAAGCAACGCGACGAATTGATCACACAGTATGTGAAGGATCGGTTCAGCCGGAGCGAGACCTTAAAGACTGCGGGATTCGACGTGGCCTGCCAAAACGGCGTCGTCTTGCTCAAGGGAGAAACTCGATTCCAGGTGATCGCGCTTGAAGCGGCTCAAGCCGCGAGACAGGTCCCGGGGGTGAAGGCCGTCAATACGGACGGGGTTCGTTTGGCCGGAGCGGTCATCAAGGAAAAGGAGCCGGAAAAGGACCCTCCGAAAGAGCCGGCAAAGGAGTCGACAAAAGAATCTGGGAGGGAATCCGGGAAAGATCCGGGGAAGGAAGCGCCGAAGGAAACCCCGAAGGAATCGGCCAAGGAATCGGCAAAGGAACCCAAGAAAGAGCCCGCGAAAGCGAAGGAATGAGACAAGAGAGAGCGGGCGGATGCCGCAATGGATCATGGAGCCTACAGGTTCTGATGCCGAATGGGTGGGCCAGAGCAGATAGCCCTTGGGTTGTCCCCCAACCTGCGGCGAGCGGCCGCCGCTGGTTGCTCTCTCGGGATTTTGCCTATGTCTGGTGGGGGCAGACAGTCTCCCAGGTCGGCGACGGCATCTCCAAGCTCGCGCTCCTCTGGTTTGTCTATGCGGTGACCGGCTCCCCGCTCAAAACGACCGTGATCGGGCTGCTGCAGACGATCCCACCGATCGTCCTAGGACCATTGATCGGTGTGGCCGTGGACCGGCTTCCGAAGAAGCCGTTGCTGATCGCGTCCGATATCAGCCGTGCGATTCTGATCGGGCTGATTCCCTGTTGGATGTCGGTGGAGAGCTTCACGGTCGAGCGGCTGTACCTGCTCGTATTTCTCCATGCCGTGGCGACGGCGTTATTCGGTCCGGCCTTAACGGCGACGATTCCGTCGATTGTCGCTCCGGCCCAATATACGGCTGCGAACGCACTGCTCCAGAGCACCACCAGCCTCGGCGTGCTCATGGGGCCCGCCTTGAGCGGACTCGGCATCGCGGCGCTCAGCTCGCAGGATGTGCTCTGTCTGAATGCCGTCACCTACCTGGTCTCGGCGCTCTTTTTTCTACGGATTCGGGTTGCGCCTCCGGCAGCGACCGGTGCGAGCGGGGGTGTGGTGCGTTCGACGCTGACCGACCTGGTGGAGGGGATTCGATTTGCTCTGTTCCGGCAGCCGACCATCCTCTTTTTGACCTTGACGGCGTCGCTCTACACGTTTGCCACAAGCGCCTTTACGACGTTGTTTCCGGTCTTCGGCCGCAAGTTACTCGATTTGGGGCCGGTCGAGGTCGGATACCTGTGGTCGGCCCTGGGAGCGGGTCTGCTGGCTGTGTCGATCGCTTTGATCTGGATCAGCGAATGGGGTCTCGGACGGAGGATTCGGGTGATCACTGCGGCGAGCGCTATCAGCGGGGCCGCGCTTCTCGCGCTGTCGTGGGCTTCCAACAGTTATGTGGCCGGAGCGTTGATGTGTGTGATCGGCGGAGGACTCGGCACCCTGACCCCGATCGCCTGGGGGGTTTTGCAGGAACTCTCTCCTCCCTCTATGGTCGGTCGCGCGTTGGCCGTCTATTCGACCGGCGCCATGACCGCGGCGATCGGCGGACTGACGTTTTTCGGATGGGTGACCGGCGAATTCGGCGAGTCGATCAGCCTGATTGGGATCGGCCTTGCGCTCTTTGCCACCGCCTTTGTCGCCGCCACGTTTTCTCGATGGGTGGGGAGTGATGTCGCCGCGCAAAGCTAACAGGGGACGGCGCCCGAGGCCGGGAAGAAATGGCACGCCGGCTCCGGACGGTGGCCGCAAGCAGCGGTCTCAGGGCCGGACAGGACGTTCCGTGGATTCGATCATCCGGGTCAAAGATCAGTTTTACATTCATGCCGATTCGTCGCTCGTCGACAATCGGACGCACGTGCTCAAGCAGGGAGACTCCTTCGCGGTGTTCGACCGGTACGGAGACATCAAGCCGGTCGGGATGTTCTCTCACGGCCTCTTCCATGCCGGTACCAGGCATCTGTCGCGTCTGGAAGTCTTCGTGGGAGGTGCCCGCCCGATTTTGCTGAGTTCGGCGGTAGGAGAGGACAATATCGTGCTCACGGTGGACCTCACGAACTCCGACCTGGATCATGAAGAGCAGGCCGGGGCGCGCCGGGGCACCTTCCATCTATTTCGGTCGGCTTTTCTGTGGGGAGGCGGGTGCCATGAACAGTTTCGCCTGGTGAACTACGGGGTCGATCCGGCGCGGATCTCGCTCTCCATAAATTTCGACGCAGATTTTGTCGACATCTTCGAGGTGCGCGGCGTGCGGCGGCGCCGCAGAGGCAAACGGCTGCGCTCGATCGTCAAGTCCGACCTCGTGCAGTTGCTCTATCAAGGTCTGGATGGGATCGTCCGGCGCACCAGCTTGCAGTGGCATCCCACTCCGCAGGTCCTGTCCGAGTCGGAAGCCCGCTTCGATCTTGTGTTGAAACCGAAGGAAGAGGTTTCGTTGACGCTGGCGGTCCGCTGCGAGCAGGGTGAGCAGAAGGTAAGCGTGATGCGCTATCACCAGGCGTGGGAGCAGGCTAAGCATGACCTGGCCAGCCGGATGGGCGAGGATTGCGAGATCGTGACGTCTCACGATCGCTTCAACGAATGGCTCGACCGGTCCCGGCGCGACCTCCATATGATGATCTCGGAGACCCCGCATGGCCCCTATCCCTATGCCGGCGTGCCGTGGTTCAGCGCGCCCTTCGGGCGGGACGGCATCATTACCGCGCTGGAGTATCTCTGGGTCAATCCCTCCATCGCCAAAGGTGTACTCGGCTACCTGGCTGCGGCCCAAGCCAAGGAACAGGTGCCGGAGCAGGATGCGGAACCCGGTAAGATCTTGCACGAAAGCCGCAAGGGCGAGATGGCTGTCCTCGGCGAGGTGCCGTTCGGCTCCTACTATGGCAGCGTAGACTCGACGCCGCTATTTATCATGCTAGCGGGCGCCTATTACGAACGGACCAGCGATCGGAGCTTCATCGAGGCGATCTGGCCGAATCTCGATGCGGCGATGCGGTGGATCGACACCTACGGCGATGCGGACCGGGATGGATTTGTCGAGTATGCCAGGCGTTCGTCGCGCGGACTCGTTCAGCAAGGATGGAAGGACTCATACGATGCCGTGTTTCACGAAGACGGCAAGATGGCCGAGGCGCCGATCGCGCTTTGTGAGGTGCAGGGCTATGTCTATGCGGCGAAGCGAGGCGCGGCGGCCTGTGCGGCTGCATTGGGGAAAAAGGAGGCTGTGTTTACGTTCCTTCGCCAAGCCGAGGTGTTGAAACAGCGGTTTCAACAGGCGTTTTGGTCCGATCAACTCTCCGGCTACGCGCTCGCGCTCGACGGCGAGAAGCGTCCTTGTCTGGTCAAGTCATCCAATCCCGGGCATTGCCTCTTCACCGAAATCGCAGGGACATCCTATGCCGAGCGGCTAGCGCAATCGCTAATTGAGAAAGAATTGTTTTCCGGATGGGGAGTCCGAACGGTGGCGGCGGATCAGGCGCGATACAGCCCGATGTCCTACCACAACGGGTCGGTCTGGCCTCATGATAACGCGATCATTGCCATGGGGCTGGCCCGCTACGGACACACCGACGCGGCTGCGAAGATTCTGCGGGCGCTGTTCGACGCCTCTCAATACTTCGATTTGCATCGACTGCCCGAGTTGTTTTGCGGGTTCGGACGCCGACCTGGCCAAGGTCCCAGCCTGTATCCGGTGGCCTGTTCGCCGCAAGCCTGGAGCGCGGCCTCGGTGTTCATGCTGCTGGCCGCCTGTTTGGGGCTGACGGTGCGGGCGACGGAGAATCGGATTCTATTCCATCGTCCGTTGTTGCCGGAATTTTTGCGCGAAGTGCACCTTCGCCATCTACGTGTCGGCGCCATGTCCGTGGATCTTGTTCTAACGGGTACTAAGGATACGGTTCGAGTGGAGGCCTTGCGAAATGAAGGTGGAGTGGACATCGTGATCACGAAGTAACCACGGTGTCTTGAGTCGCAGGACCTCGGAGCGCGTTCTTCCTCCCACCAACGGGCACTCTCTATCTCACTCACCCACGAAAAAAGTACGACTCGAGCAGACGGAAGGTCATAATCGGAGTGTTTGCTTGTTCCTATGGTCGACTCAGAATGTCGCGGGCGGTTTCCGATGGTAGATCTGTATAACGCATTGAAATATTGGAATGTTATCATGATATTGCCCAGGTCGGTCTCGTTAGTTTCCCCACCTGTATGAAAAACCATCCACTGTGACGATCCTTCCATTCAGTTGATTTTCTTTCTTACAGGACAAGGATTTTGTCCATTGTGCGAAACCCTGGTGCGTCGTAAGGTGGCGCTGCACAGTGTATTTGCCGACGCTCTCCTCAGGACTGATGACAAGCTCACGATTCGGTTGAGCGGTAATTCAGAGGCGGCTGGTCGAAGGAAAATTCAGAGGCTCCCGGGCGAGAGGAAGTCTAACTTCGTGTCGTTCAACGAGATACGCGATGAGATCGCAAAGCGGTACGACTCGTGCATGATAAGAACGACCCGGCAAGATTAGGGAGCCATATCGATATGCAGAGTAAACGTGGTCGAGTGAGTCGAGTGAATGGAGTCGCAGAGGGGTGAGTCCGGAGCACCAGTCGAGCGGCATGAGTCGTAACTGCCTACCGACGCCGCATCTTGTGGACCGCCAGGTAAATCGCGCATCGTCATCTAGCCCATCGAGGAGGACAACCGAATCATGAGAATCGCGCAAGTCGCACCATTGTGGGAGAGCGTTCCGCCGCAACGGTATGGAGGGACCGAACGGATCGTCTCCTATATCACGGAAGAATTGGTTCGCCAGGGACATGATGTCACTCTCTTCGCCAGCGGAGATTCCGTGACCGAAGCACGGTTGGAATCGATCTGTCCGCAAGCCCTTCGATTGAACAGCGGGATCTTCAATCGGGACGCCCCCATGATGATGTTGCTGGAACGAGGGTTCGGTGCCCCTGCCGGAACATTCGATCTCATTCACTCGCATGTAGACTTCCTCGGTTTCCCTGTGGCCCGGCGAAGTGCTACCCCGGTCCTGACCACCTTGCATGGGCGTCAGGATCTTCCGGAACTCGTTCCGGTTTTTCGTGAATTCTTCGATATGCCGTTGATCTCGATTTCGGACGCACAGCGCCGCCCGTTGCCCTGGGCCAACTGGCATGCGACCGTTTACCACGGCTTGCCGGAGGACCTGTATTCCTACCATCCAACTCCCGGGAAGTACCTGGCCTTCTTAGGGCGGATTTCTCCTGAAAAGTGTCCGGAGCAGGCGATCGAAGTGGCCAAGCGTGTCGGCATTCCCATCCGGATCGCCGCCAAGGTCGATCCCGCCGATCGAGACTTCTTCAAGGCCAAGGTGGAGCCGCTCATGGACCACCCGTTGGTGGAGTTTTTGGGGGAAATCACAGACGAAGAAAAGAATCAGTTCATCGGCGAAGCCTACGCCCTGGTCTGCCCGTATGACTGGCCGGAGCCGTTCGGGCTCGTGCTGATCGAAGCCCTGGCCTGCGGGACTCCGGTGTTGGCCTATCGGCGTGGCTCGATCCCGGAGATCATCGAGGACGGCGTGACCGGCTTTATCTCGGAGAATATCGGGGAGATGACCGCGTCCGTGGCTCGCCTGGACTCGATCGACCGGGCCCGTTGCCGGGCTGCATTCGACCAGCGGTTTACCGCGCGGCGAATGGCGCAGGATTATGTCAGGTGTTATGAGCGATTGATCGAGGCCAAATATGGGGCCGAGGAGATGCCATCGACCAATGGCCGGCATTCAGTGTCACTGGTGGGGAGTTAAATGGCGACTGAGACGCGCACGAGGAACGACAAGATGAATCAAGAGTCGTCAGAGGCCGTTCAGCAGGTTGCCGAGGCGGAGCCTGAGCCCAACGGCGGCGGGTGGCTGCTACTCCGTACGCGAGACTTTGGATTGCTCTTTTGGGGGCAGCTCACCTCGCAAATCGGGGATAGCCTCAGCAAGGTGGCGTTGCTGTGGTTTGTCTATCAGATGACGGGATCGGCGTTGAAGATGGCCATCATCGGCCTCTTGCAGACCGTGCCGCCGCTTGTGCTCGGTCCCGTGATGGGCGTCTATCTGGATCGCTTGCCGACCAAATCGACGATGATCGTGGTCGATCTGCTTCGGGCCTTTCTGGTGATGTTGATTCCCGGGCTCTACGCTCTGGACCTACTGACTCTGGAGCGGTTGTATGTCCTGGTGTTCTGCGTGGCGGTCGTGTCGATGATCTTTGGTCCCGCCTTGGCTTCGGCGGTACCCCAGATTGTCCGGCGGGAACAACTCACAAGCGCCAATGCCCTGCTGCAAGGGACGGCCAACATCGGCGTCTTGATCGGACCGGCGATCAGCGGGCTCGGGATTGTCCTCATCGGCGCGCAAAACGTGCTCTATGTGGACGCCGCCACTTTCTTGATCTCCGCCCTCTGTCTGATGCCGATCCGCGTACGAGCTCGCGCGGCCGTTGACGTGGTCTTGGAGGCGAAACGGTCCTTCCGGGAAGACCTGATGGTGGGATTCCGATTCGTGTTCATTCAGCATCGGACCATCACGGCCCTGATGTTGACGGCGACGCTGTACAGCCTGGGCGTCAGCGCCTTCGTCTTCATGCTTCCGGTATTTGCCGAGCAGACGTTGAACCTGGGTCCGTTGGAACTGGGTTGGCTCTGGTCATCGCTGGGGATCGGCATGTTGGCGGGCTCGGCCTGGTTGGCTTCGAGAAAGCACCAGGCAACCACCAACGGATTCAAGGTGATTTCAAGCTCGATGACCGTGGGAGGGGTGGCCGTGTGCGGCTTGAGCATGCTGCCGACTCCGCTCGTGGCGACGGGCCTGATCGTGATCATTGGAGGCAGTACCGCACTGTTCATGCCGATCGTGTGGGGTGTTCTACAGGAGTTGACGCCGGAACCGCTCTTGGGCCGCGTGTTCACGACCTTCAGTACGGGGGGCATGGCCTCGGCGATGGCGGGAATGGCGGGGTTTGGATGGGCAGCCGATACCATGGGACCAGGCATCTGCCTGGTTGGCATCGGACTGGTGTTGCTGGTGACCGCCTGCGTGGCGGCCGGGTGCAGCCGGGTTCATTATCCCGCCGGGATACAGAAGCGGATGGACGAACCCCTTGCCGCGTAGCAGGGGTGTTCGTCCTGAATCGTTATGATGAAGATTCGAAGGCGTGACCGATGATCGCTTGCGCCTCGGTCTGGATCTGTTTGAGATGGTCGCGGCCGCGGAATGACTCGGTATAGAGCTTATACACTTCCTCTGTCCCCGAGGGCCGTGCGGCGAACCACCCGTGGCGGGTAACTACCTTCACGCCTCCGATCGAGGCTCCATTTCCTGGAGCCTTGGACAGCACCGACACAACTGGATCCCCAGCCAACTCTCTGATCTGAAGCTGCTCGGACGAGAGACTTTGGAGGATCGTCTTTTGACGCGCCGTCGCCGGGGCATCGATCCGCTCGTAACAGGGCTCGCCGAGTTCCTTCGTCAAGTCACGATACAATTCGCCTGGGTCCTTGCCGGTGACCGCGCGCATTTCGGCTGCCAGCAGATCCATAATGATACCGTCCTTGTCGGTTGTCCACGCAGTCCCATCCATCCGTAGAAACGACGCTCCTGCGCTTTCCTCTCCGCCGAACCCCAGCGACCCGTCCAGGAGACCCGGTACGAACCATTTGAATCCCACTGGCACCTCGACAAGCCGGCGGCCTAGTGAGTCCGCCACTCGGTCGATCAGGCTGCTGCTCACGAGGGTCTTGCCGATTGCGGCCGTCTCAGGCCACTGAGGACGATGGGCAAACAGGTAGGCGATGGCGGTCGCGAGGTAATGATTGGGATTCAACAGTCCCGCGCTTCGCGTCACGATACCGTGGCGGTCGCAGTCCGCGTCGTTTCCAAAAGCTACGTCGAAGCGGTCGCGGAGCGCGATGAGCGCACTCATCGCATAGGGTGAGGAACAGTCCATGCGTATTTTTCCATCCCAATCGAGCGGCATGAACCGGAAGGTGGGATCGACCGACCGGTTGACGAGCTGCACGTCCAGGCCGTACCGGGCTGCGAGCGGTTCCCAATAACCCACCACGGAGCCGCCGAGCGGGTCCGCGCCGATGGTCAGTTTCGCCTCGCGTATGCGCGGCAAGTCCACGACATGGACCAAATCCTCAATAAAGGTCCCGACGTAATCGTGCCAGTGGACGGTCCCGGCCTGCATCCCCCGCTCGTAGGAAATTCGTACGACCTCGCGCAACCGCTCGTTCAGCAACCTGTTGGCCCGTTCCTCGATCCATTTCGTGATGCTGGTATCTGCCGGGCCGCCGTTCGGGGGGTTGTACTTGAAGCCGCCGTCTTCAGGCGGGTTGTGAGAAGGTGTGACGACGATGCCGTCCGCCAGACCGGCCTGCCGGCCTCGATTCTGGGTCAGAATGGCGTGCGAAATGACCGGAGTGGGCGTAAAGCCGTTGTCCTGATCAACCATGATCTGCACGTGGTTGGCGGCCAGCACTTCAATCGCCGTTCGAAAGGCCGGCTCCGACAGGGCATGTGTATCGCGACCCAGGAACAGCGGGCCGGTGATTCGTTCCTGCCGACGATAGTCGCAGATGGCCTGCGTGGTGGCCAAGATATGGGCTTCGTTGAATGTCTGCCGCAAGGCCGAACCCCGATGGCCGCTGGTCCCAAAACTGACGCGATGGGCGGGGTTGCCCGGATCGGGCACGTTCGCATAGTAGGCGTCCTGCAAGGCCGCGGCATCGATCAGTAGGTCGGGCGGAGCCGGCTTCCCGGCTAGTGGGTGTATGGCCATAGATGTGTCGGAATGTTGAAACGGTTTTCGGATCGAACGCGACCGACTTGCGCGATCATAGTGCGGACGGAGATGCGAAACAAGGGACTTTGTGACGGCGGATCGCGCAGGGTCACGGTCGAGGCGAGTAAGGACGGGGTTGCAGGCGGGGCGAGGCGCCGCGCGGAACCGTTATCGGCTGTGCGATCGCCTGACGCGCAACCAATTCAGGACACGCTCGCAGGCTGTTTCGATCGGTCCTTCGGCCATCAGTGCCAAGCCGAGCAGCGCCAAGATGCTCATCACCAGTCCGGCTTCCTCGAAGTCAGACATCGGCTCCTCCTTGTAGGCTGGGAACGAGGTCTCAAGGTAGCCGAGGGCGGCCTTGTCGGGGTAGTCCTCAAAGGAACAGAACCGCAGTCTTTTGTAGGATAAGGAGCTAGCAACCCTTAAAAAGCGCCGTTCAAAGGAGGGAAGGAGCGAACGGAGGCACAGGCCGGTCGGGGTCTTGAGCCGATCGATCCGGCTGATCGTCCGCCAAACGAACTCCACCTGCGCCACGACCCGTCCGGCACGAACGATCGGCCGGCATCAGGGAAACGCGCTTGCGATTCGGCCTTCATCGGACATAAGATTACGTGGTCCTTCTTTACGAGGCCGATCGTCACCAAGGGGATGGCGGTGTTTTGGCAAACGCGAAACCCGGCGGACCGACGCCAACGTCTCTGTGCGTTGTGCGGCAAACAAGAGGACGCTGTCCGCAACCTGATCCCCAGTCCCACCCACTACACCTGTGATTCGTGCCAAGCCAAAGCCCCTCTGTTGATTTGCGATGAGTGTATGCAGCGCTGGTCCGCATCCCCGATGCAAGAACGTGCGATCTCCGGATCGTCTCCGTCCGGACCGATGACGGTTCCCAAGCCGACCGAAATCAAGGCCACGCTGGACGAATATGTCGTTGGGCAGGACCGTGCGAAAAAGGTGCTCGCCGTCGCAGTCCACAACCACTATAAGCGGATTCTGAATCGGGATCGTCTCACGAACGTCGATCTGCAGAAGGGCAACATCATGATGATTGGGTCTACGGGGACGGGGAAGACGCTCCTCTCCCAGACCCTGGCCCGCATCCTTCGCGTGCCCTTCGCCATTGCCGACGCAACCACGCTCACCGAAGCCGGCTATGTGGGGGAGGACGTGGAGAATGTCGTCCTGAAGTTGTTGCAGTCCTGCGACTACGACGTGCCCCGCGCGGAGACGGGGATCATCTATATCGACGAGATCGACAAGATCAGCCGGAAGTCCGAAGGTGCGTCGGTAACGCGCGATGTCTCGGGCGAAGGCGTCCAGCAGGCGCTCCTCAAATTGGTCGAGGGGACATTGTGCAACGTGCCGCCGAAAGGCGGGCGCAAACATCCCGAGCAAGAGTACATCCGTGTGGATACGACGAACATTCTCTTTATCTGCGGCGGGGCGTTCGTGGGGTTGGATCAGGTCATCGCCCAGCGGACCGCGCCCAAGCGGATGGGCTTCAGCGCGGGCGTGCCGATACAGGAGATCGAGGGCCACACGGATCTGCTTGCCTCCGTACAATCCGAAGACCTGCTGAAATTCGGCCTCATCCCGGAGTTCGTCGGCCGTTTCCCTATTCTCACGACGTTGGCCGATCTCAACGTGCCGGCGTTGATCCGCATTCTGACCGAGCCGCGCCATGCTCTTGTGAAACAGTATCAGGTCCTCTTCGAGCTGGAAGGGGTCGAGTTGCAATTTACCGAGGCGGCCGTGAAGGCCGTCGCCGGGCGCGCCGCGCTCATGAAGACCGGGGCGCGGGCGTTGCGAACGATTCTCGAAGACGTCATGCTGGACCTGATGTACGAGGTGCCGGCGATGAACGGTGTGAAATCCGTGGTCATCACCGAAGATGCCATCGCGGGAATCGGCCATCCGACGATCCTCACGTAGCCATGCCTCTCATCCCTTCTTCAGAGTGTCGTTGCACACAGCACCCCTCTTGTCGCGTCAGCGAGTAAACCGGCGCAGCCGTTCTTCAACCGGCCCTGCAACACCGTGCAACAGGCAGCAGCTCTGATTCAGGCTGTCTGCGCCGGCGGCGGTCACAAGCTGCGGAGGAGGCAACGGGACCTCCCCTCGATGGCGCGTGAAGCCTCCTGCGCTCCGCGTCGCTCTTCCAGGCCATCGACGATCCAGCGACTAGATCAGCGCGACCATCGTTGCGAGGCCCATGATCTCAACCATGTGACACCTCGCAACGACTGGGAACAATCGGAGTGGCGCCCGGTATCACGCATCCTTATGCGGCATGGCGGCTTCTGACTGGTCCATGTGTCGGCTCGGTCGAGTTGCTCAGGTCGATCGACAGGGCTGACGATTCGCTTTCTCCCCGATAGAGGATCGCCATGCACACAAAGAACAGCCCGACCATGGTCATCAGACCCGCCACAATTCCCCAGTATCCCCAGGACATAAAGCACCTCGCTTGTTGCGGACGACCTCGGTGGTGACGTCCGGCTGTTTCGCGGTCGATCGGTGTTCGCCTGTGCTCCGTTGTTCACGCAATCTTCCGGTACACCCGCTGCAGGGCCTCAAACTTCATGTCGGCAACCGTCTCCTCTTCCGACCGTCCTGACCTGAAGGCCAGACTGCCGCCGAAGATGCCGAGCAAAGCCGCGCTGGCCGCGATAAAGTACCCGACCGGGATCTCAGGCCAGGATCGCGGATCGGTTAGTCCGACGGTCCGTTTATCGGCCATGGCCAGTCGCTCGAACTGCTCGGCGACTTGTTGAGTTTTCCTGATGGCCGTCAACACACCGGCCAATTGATGCTGGTTAGCGGCGTGTGCATCTTCATACCGCGTCTGAGCCTGCGTCACCTGCATGATGGCTCGGCCGGTCCGTTCCTGAACTTGCCCGGCAAGCGCCGTCAATTCCCGGCTGGTGTCCACAATGGTTCGGCCGAGGGTTGGCTGCCAAGCCGACGAAAACTCGCCATCCAATCGCTGCCCCATGGTTTCGGTCGCGTGAATCATTCGTGTATTGAACTCCGACGACTCGAATCCCGGCGGCACCATGCCGTTCCGCCAGCCGCGCTGGGAAAAGTTGACGATGGCACGGCCCATCACGGTTTGTACCCGGCCGTGATGATCGATCTTCATGCGTGCGGCCTTGTCTTCGACGATCTGGTTGAGATTCCGGGGCGAGCTGTCGAACCGGTGCTGTGCCATCAGGGCGCGCGAGAGGTTGGTTGCGCTTTCTGTGATCGCGCGAGGGCCGTCGCGTTCCAGAAGAGATTCATCGAGGATGGCTTGGCCCAGCGCCGGCTGGAGCCAGACCATGCTTGCTAGAATGCCGGTCGGATGCGAGGTCGCCCCTTGTTGAGGTCGGCCCGTCTGGAAGGTCCCGTTGGCGGCAGTCATCAACAGGTAGCCGCTGAACACCGTCGCCGCCAGTCCAATGGCTACCGCGAGATCGTTGACGTCGTAATGGCGTTCCATAATACCCTCCTTCGCCCGTCGGGCAGGGCTCTGCGCGGCAGGTGTCCGATCAATCGTTTTGCCCGAGGGCCCTTGCATAGCGGTTTAAGCCGGTAGTCCATCAAGTTAAATTCCTCCTGAGCGATGTGCGGGATGGCTCGGCACGGATGAATCGGCGTGACCGGTTCGTGGTGCCGATTGAGATCGGCCGCAGCGGAGCCTGATAGCGAACGTCTAAGGCGATGATTTCAGAGGCTAAGTGGGAAGTGAAACGAACGGTGGTGTGATCGCACAAGAAGAGAACATGGGTGCTGAAGGGAGGGCACCCGGGATGGCCATCCCGTCGGATTCGTGTTCCGCGGAGGACCATAGCCACCACCTGTAGAGCAAGGCGGTTGCAGAGAACAATTTTAGTCTACGCGTCGGACGCAAGACAGGTCAACTGAGCTGCGGGCAAGAGGAACCCTGTCCCAGACATGGGTGTGTCGGTGCGAGAAGTTTCCTGGTGGGGGGAATCTCTACCGACAGTGGCTTCTTGGAAACCATGCAGAGCTGCCGGTTCTTGAGAAGTTTGGATCGGAGTAAGGCTTTTACTGGCGATCTTCTCTGCTAACCGCGGCTACGATAAACCGATATAAAAGCGAGCGGTTCAAGTAAAGCTTGGATCAGAAGGAGCGAATCGGTGGAAGGTGTTTCTCCGGCGGCGACGATAAAGACGGCTTTGCCGGAAGAGCCGCCGGGTCAAGCGAAGCGAGGCTCCGGGAAGGAGAAAAGTCCTGGAGGTATCACTCCGCCGGCGCAAAGAAGAAGGCGTCGCCTGATGAGCCGGCGGCTCTCACGAAGTGCGGTATGGTGGGCCGTGTAGGGGTCGAACCTACGGCCCGCTGATTAAGAGCGCCAAAAGGCCAATTTTCACAGAGGTTCGCTGTTACGACGGTTTCCCCACTTTCTACAGCAAGATCGGGTCGTTGTGGAGATTCTGGCAATTCGATTGATTCTGTCCGATTCGTAGGTTTTTGAGGGCTTCTAGCACAAAATTAGCACAGTGCGGTGGGGTCAACTTCAGCGATCCTCGTGGACGACAAGATGGAACGGTCGGTTCTGGGCTCGCGGAAATAAGTCTCACGTGACCTTACGGTGATTCCCTTTCTGGCTAGAGTGAAGGGTTAGGACTGTTCCGTGTGCCCTTGAATCCCTCCTTTTTCGTGTCACCATAACAAATAGGTTTCTGAATTCAAGGGGAGGCCCCGAAGAGCCGGAGGCTTCCCTTTAAGACGTATTACCGTTTCAGAGTGTGAGCAGTAATCCATTCCTTCGCCTCGATGGCAACGGTCAAGTGAGCCTCAGTGACAGTCGAACCGGCGCAAGCGGTGCGCCTCGTAGGTGATAGCCGGTCGGCCGATGCCCGTGGCTCCCAGAAAAGCACAAATGGATGCAGTGCGATCAAGCCCATGGGCAGATGATTGAGAAAAGTCCCTGTCCATCGTCATAGAAGTCTCCGAGAGTCAACATGTAGAAGTTTTGAAGTGTCCATAGGCATAGACTCTACTGCCAGACCATCCAGCCATCGCTCTCACCACCTAACGAACCGTCACTTCAACACTGAAAACACTCACCTCCGCCGAAGGACCCGCGGTGGCTCCTTTGATCTCGGGAGTCATCACCGTTCAGTTCATATCAGATCTTGTCTGCTTCTGTGCAGGCATACGTATGGTTCCTCTATAGGTACATTCATGCCTACGTACAGAACTGGACAGTATCAGCACCTTTGTTATGGTTAGCGTGGCGAGTAATTGATAGTCAGGAATCTTCTTCGATCTACAGATTGGTCAGACAGACCGGCAAAATCGATCCAAATTCAAGGAGCAGGCTGACATGAACGGAAACTACCGGACTTGCGTGCTTGAGCATTGTGCGACCCAACAGGCATGGGGTTCGGTACCGGCCTCAATGTTGGTCATGGTGAGCCTGTTGCTCGCCATTCCCGGCCTATCAGCAGAGTGCATGGCCAACGAGACTGATGAAGGACGGCCAATCGGGGCGGTGGGAGGTCAGGTCACGGTCGATCAATTCACCGGAACGGCGACGATGAGCATCCCAATCGAGGTCCCACCCGGACGCAATGGGATGCAGCCAAATCTGGCGTTGGTCTATGAAAGCGCGGGAGGAAACGGGTGGGTGGGGATGGGATGGAAATTAGAACATGAGGGCATCTTTCGGCAGACCAAGTGGGGTGTGAACTACAGCAACAATGCAGGCGATAAGGCCTTTACAATCAAAATGTCGGGCATTTCT
The DNA here is from genome assembly GCA_040981105.1 of Nitrospiraceae bacterium. GTDB lineage: Bacteria > Nitrospirota > Nitrospiria > Nitrospirales > Nitrospiraceae > Nitrospira_G. Next base: position 126,944 of record JANRMO010000006.1, on the reverse strand, counting down.
GCGGATCTTGTTGAATTACCGTCAGGCGAGTGGCGGGCTAAGATTGAGAGCGGGTTTAGCCGCATTCAGAAATTCGGCAGCGGGGCCAACATGTACTGGGTGTTAACCAACAAGCAAGGGCGGAAGTTCTACTTCGGGCAGTCGAGTACCTCGCGAGTGTATGATCCGAATGACTCCACTAAAGTCTTCGTCTGGTGCCTTGATCGTGTGGAAGATCCGGACGGCAACTACATGACATTCTCGTATATTCGTGATGATGGTCAGTTGTACCTGGATCAGATTGACTATGCGGGGCACAGCACCGGACTGAGTCCTACGAATCGAGTGAAGTTCGTCCTAGAGGGGCGTCCGGATGCTCCTCCGATGCATACCAGTCATTTTCGAATCCGCACCGCGAAACGGCTGAACAGTATAACGCTCTGGAGCGACCTGGCTATGACCAAGCTGGTCAGAAAGTACCAGTTGTCGTATACACCAAGCGCCAGCACTGGCCGGTCTTTGCTTACCGGTCTACAACAGTTTGGCGCTGATGGTGTCACTGCGCTTCCCCTTCTCAGTTTCCCCGCATCAACCGCAACCAATGGACTGACTGAGCAGGTGTGGGCATCAAACATTCAATGTTGGGGGGCTGGTGATTGGACTTGGGTCGGAGACCTTAATGGGGACGGGATGCACGATGTTGCCAGCAGGGTCGGTGGAACGATTTGCGTGAAACGCTCAACCGGCAACAGCGTTATTGATGAGGCTTGGACCACCAACGCGCCGAATTGGGGCGCTAGCGGCTATACCTGGCCTGGGGACTTCAATGGAGACGGGCTGACGGATATCGCCACTGCTGTCAACGGGACGATCTGGGTGAAAAAGTCCACTGGGACCGGCTTTGTCGAGGAACCCTGGGCCACCAATGCGCCGAGCTGGGGAGCTAGCGGCTATACCTGGCCTGGGGACTTCAATGGCGATGGGATGACCGATATCGCTACGGCGAACAACGGCACGATCTATGTGAAGAAATCTACCGGTACAGGATTTATAGAGGAAACCTGGACGACATCAGCGCCAAACTGGGGGCAAGGCATCTTCACCTGGCCTGGCGATTTTAACGGAGATGGCCGGACAGATATTGCGACTGCATCTTATGGGAATATCTGGGTAAAGCGATCGACCGGAGATAGTTTCATCGAACAACTCTGGACGAGTTCTGCCCCCAACTGGGGTGATGGTTACCATGACTGGGTCGGGGACTTTAACGGAGATGGGAAAACAGATATCGGAGCGGGATATGGCAACTATATGTGGGTCAAGTCGTCAACTATATTTCCAGTTGATTTGGTCCAAACCATGTCGAATGGGATAGGGGGCACTACACTCATCGGGTACATACCGTCGACCTGGGCGCCAGCAGGCACCCATACTAAGTTGCCATATCCGGTTCAGACCGTGCAATCCATTGTCACGAGCCCGGGAGCACCATTTGCCGACTCGTCCCTCACCACCTATTCCTATACAGGAGGTTACCATCATTTTGGCGAACGAGAGTTCCGAGGATTTAGGACGGTCTATGTCAAAGCACCCATTGGGGCTAACGGTGAATTTGCTACCACTCAAACAATATTCCTTCAGGGTAATGGAACGGGACCAAGCTCTGACGATCCAAGTGTCCCCCATGGATATATGAAGGGCAAACCGATTTCGAGCCTCGTCCTTGATCAGCAGCCGGAGGTGCTCAGTGTAACGACCTGGGAATATCATCCGGACGGACAGGCGCCGTTTTTTAATCCATTAAAGGAAGTACGGGTAGATACATTCTCTGAAGGGAATGTGCTGCAGACCAAGATCGAATACGTGTCGTACGATGAATACGGGAATGTGCTGGAGGAGCGTCATCATGGGGATACGAGCGATACTGCTGATGACCGTACCATTGTGCGAACGTTCGCTCCGGCAAATACTGCACAATGGCTAATCGGATTTCCGACCCAGGAGTCGGTGTGGCAAGGTATTCCACAAGTGGAGGAGGTTTCCAGGACAACTTATGCCTATGACGGGACCAGTCCTGACTGTGTGACAGTGGTTGGGAGTGGCAGTGTCATCAAAGGTAACCTGACGAATGCTGTTCGTGTTCATTTGACGGATGGGTCCAAGTCTGCAGAGACGCGCACCAGTTACGATGCCTATGGCAACGCTATCTGTACACGAGACCCTCGTGGCAATAAGACCCTCACGACATTCGATGCGACCCAGACCTTCCCGCTCACCATCACCAATCCGCTAAACCATGTCACAACCACCGCATACTACGGCGTGAATGGGGTATCGGCTGATGCAGGTCTCTATGGGCAGATGAAGAGCGTTACCGATTCGAACGGTCAGACCACGACGGTGACCTATGATGCGTTGGGACGTAAACTCACGATAGTCAATCCGAACGGGCTTCAGAGCGCTACAATCTATAGCTATCCGGGCACAATTGGCACGACGCAGTTTGTGCAGACGACCACTAGTGGCGGTGGTCTCCCTGAGTCGTTGATCACGAAAACCTTCTTTGATGGGCTCGGTCGCGTGATTCGAAAAGAAAGCACCGGACCAAAGGATGGGGGGCCAACCGCAAAAACCCTCGTCACCGAAACGGAGTACGATACCCGTGGGTTGGTCGTGCGGTCGAGCCTTCCGTATTTCAAAAACGCCGAGTCGGCTACAGGCCGTTGGCGGACTATGACCTATGATGCGCTCGGGCGGCTGACCCAGACGACGAATCCGGATAACACCACTAATGAGGTCTGCCATACAGGGTGGATCACCACCACGATTGATGCGAGGCAGCACAAGAAAAGGGAACGGCGGGATGCCGAGGGACGTGTGGTGGAAATCGAAGAATACACGGGCATCCAGACGGACTGTGCTACAAGCGGTGGGACGCTGTATGCCTATACGCGCTATGAGTATGACGTACTGGGGAATTTGCGATTTGTGAAGGACGCGAAGGGCAATGAGACAGAAAGGAATACGACACACTCGGGCGGAAAACGTACATGAGAGATCCGGACATGGGGGACTGGACTTACGAATATGATCAGGCCGGCAATCTCACCAAACAGACCGATGCGAAGAACCAGGTCCTGTGCTTCACGTACGATGCGCTCAATCGCCGAACACAGAAGAACTACGGCACAACCACACAAGCCTGCGGCACGAACGCCGTGGTCTACACGTACGACGATCTGACACCTGGGAACCATGGCATCGGTCGACTCAAGCAGGTCACCGATGCCTCCGGTACCGTCACCTTCGCTTATGATCCGATGAGCCGAATTAAGCAAAGTACGAAGACCCTCGATGGAACGGACTATGTCACCCAGAGTACCTATGACGGCTTGGGACGCTTGGTTACCGTCACGTATCCAGGTACTCCAGCCAAGACGGTGAGCTACGACTATGATGGGCCGTGGCTGAAACGAGTGTATGAGGTCGGCGGGACGACCTATGCCCAATACTCGGGCTGGAATGCGCTCGGCCAAATCGCCTCGACCACCTTTGGCAATGGGGTCACGACGACTAACACCTATGCCCAAACGAGTAACTCCACCTGTCCACAGCAGTCGTTCCGGTTGTGTACGCTGAAGACCACAGGGCCGATGACGGGAGGAAGCAGCAACACGCTTAGCTTCACGCCAGAGGCCGATACCTACCTCAACGAAGCGTTTCCGACCAGCAATTTTGGAGACGCGGATCACGTCGAAGTGTCCGGTCAATACCAAGGGAGTTGGAAGCGCAACGCCTACTTGCGCTTCAACGTCACAGGGGTGCCTGTCAGCGCGACCATCACCAGCGTGACCCTGACGGTCGTCAATGGAGGGTACAGTGGCAGTGAATCCGTCGACAGCGGCACGATCTACAAATGGTCTCCTAATAACACGACCTGGCCTGAGAACCTACCGACTTGGAACAACATGGCAGGACTTGAGGGAAGCTTTGGATCGGGACCACTCGGCAGTTTGGGGGCAGTGGCGGTCGGTCAGCCCTATACCTTCACCAACCTGCAAAGTGCGGTGAGCGGGAACGGCCGCGTTAATTTTGTCCTCATATCCACCAACGAAGACGGGGCGGGCTATTTCTCCAGGGAGGCGGCTCAACCGCCTCTCTTGCAGGTTACCTATACAGCCGGCGGGACGCCCGGGGCGGCCTACCAAGATTTCCGATACACCTACGACAACGAAGGGAACGTCCTAGACATTTATGATCAACTCACGTCAGCCAAGAGTCAGCATCTGAATTATGACGACCTGGATCGTCTCCTGACGGCCAACGGGCCTTATGGGTCCGGCGGGGCCAACTCGACGATCACTTATTCCTATGATGAAATCGGCAACCTAACCGAGAACTCGCAGGTGGGCACCTATACCTACCCATTGCCTGATGGACCGAATACAATCCGACCTCATGCAGTCATCGGAACCGGTACCGGCAGTGGGCTCTCAGGGGTTGTGGCGGCCTACAGTTTCAGCGAAGGCATGGGGACCACGACCGCCGACAGTGCGGGGAGCAACACAGCGACGCTCATCAACGCGGCCTGGACCACCCAGGGTAAGTACGGGGCTGGCCTGAGCTTCAACGGCACGAATGCCTATGTCGAGGTGCCAACCCCCGCCATTGCACTGCAGTTCTCCTCGGCCTTTACGGTAGAGGCCTGGGTGAAATTGAACACGCTCCCGAACGATTGGACGACCATCCTGGGGCGCCAATACGGCACGGGAACGGGGGACAGTTGGTGGATCGGCACCAACGGCGCGACGCTCTACTTCTACGCGGGCAGCGACTCTGTATCGACCCCCATCGCTACGGGCGTGTGGTTGCATGTGGCAGCGGTTAAGAATGGGACGACGCTCACGCTCTACTTCAACGGGTTCGAAATGGCATCGATTACCAACGCCGCGGCGACGATTCTCAATGATGCTAACGAAGTGACATTCGGGGCGGGCTCGAACGGGAACCCGCTGATGACCGAGTTCTTCAATGGCACGCTGGATGAAATCCGCTTTTACAACCGCGCCCTCACTCCCAGCGAAATTCAGGTCGATGTGAGTAGACCGATCAGTTCAGGAGACGGTGGAGTGGCGGTCTATAGTTACGACGCCAACGGCAATCTGATCAGCGGCGCTGGGCGGACCATCAGTTATAACGCCGAAAACAAACCCATCAGCATCACGGCCAACGGCCAAACGACCACGTTTGTCTATGACGGGGACGGTGGGCGGGTGAAGAAGATCGCCGGCACCACAACGACCCGCTATATCGGCAAGCTGTACGAGTGCGACAATACGAGTTGCACGCGGTTCATCTTCGCGGGGAACACGCGCATTGCGACTGTGACAGTCAATACGGGCGCGGTCCACTATTGGCATCAGGACCATCTGGGCTCCAGCAGCGTCATTACCGACAGCGCCGGGGCCTTGGTCCAGACGCTGGCGTACTATCCCTACGGGGCGACGCGCGCGAATCAGAGCAGTGCCAATCCGGCGGTGGATGTGCCGTACAAATACACGGGCAAGGAACTGGACAGCACGACCGGCCTTTACTACTACGCGGCCCGCTACTACGATCCAGCCCTCGGGCGGTTCATATCGGCGGACACAATTGTTCCGAATCCCCGTGATCCACAGGAATTGAATCGTTACACCTATGCGGGGAATAATCCGTTCAAGTATACGGACCCAACGGGGCACTTCAAACTTGCCAAGGTGCTCGACCGGATCTTCGAGAACAAGTTTCTTCGGATTGCGGGTTGGGTGCTTTTCCCTCAACAGATGGTGTTCGTTGACCCCTCCACTCGCCGATACACAGTGCCCGCAGCCGCCGGATCAGCAGGCTATCTTGCCTGCGCAAGCGTCGGGCTCGGAGCGGTTTGTGGTGGTGCTGCCGCAGGTGCGGCGAGTGCCTTGGTTAGCCAATCAGAAGGACGAGGAGGGAATGTATGGAAGTCTACCCTGGCTGGCGGGGCCGCCGGAGCGGCTGGAAGCTTTGCGACCGGGATTATCGGCTGCTCCACTATATGTGGGGGAGCAGCAGCTGGAACAGTTTATGCTGCGATCATGGGTGGTGACCTGCGAAAAGGGGCAATTCGAGGAGCAATCGGAGGAGGAATCACGGCGGTAACGGTCTTGGGGATTCAATACTCGGCTTCTGGGGTGGCTTCAGTCAGCCAAGATGCAAGGGATTCTTCATCGATGAATGTGGATCAGTCGTCGCTAGCAACTCCTGTTGCAGAGCTAGGAGGGCGATGCATTACACCCGGAGGTAATTGCCTCGTTTCTGGCACACTTTCTTATAACTCAGCGACAGGAGAATATGACGTCGCTGTGCGGCTACTCCCAGGGGTCAAAGGGCCCGTCTACGTGGATGCAGTAGGAAGACCTGTTGTCAGCGAAGAGGGGTACCTTCTAGGCCGCATCGATCTTGGCAACCATGAAGTCACAAGCAGTGGCGTAATATTTCATGCGCCTCCCCCACCTGCGGACGTATATGGTGGAGGGCAAAGGGGATATATTGAACTTTTCCATGCAGGCAACAAGGTTTACCAGATCGGAGGTTACCATACACGGTTTTCTGAGAGTGGGCACTGACGATGAGACAACTTCTGCATAGCACAGTGCACTTGGTCGTGGGAGTGGCAATCTTTCTATGCATGGCTGGAGCACTTGCAAATGTCAACGCACAACCCACCGTCCGAGCGATTTTGGAGGAGGCGCTGAAGTCCATCCACCCTTCAGATGTGGACTCACTCCTGAAGATCGCCCAGTTACAAGCGAAGGCTGGAGATCGAATCGCTGCAACGGGATCGCTAAGCAGGGCAGTAGAGTTGGCAGAGGCAACGGTACGTCCTGACGACACGCTGTCAGGGGGAGTTTCTTATCTGAGGCAAGAACGGTTACGCAGAGTAGCCTATCTGCTTGATGCGGCATCACTCCAAGCAGAGCTGGGAGAAAAAGTTGCGAGTGCGCGGACGATGCAGAAGGCCGTCCAGACAGCGCTCGTACAATCGACCAAGAAGCGTAGTTACAAAGTATTGGCTCAAGTATCAGCCCTACGAGATGTCGCTCTGGCGCAACTGAGCATCGGTGAAAAGGATGCCGCTACCTCAACGATCGAGCAAGCCATTGAGATCGCGAGGACATTGCAAGATGGATCAAGGCAACAAGTCCGACTGCTGACGTCCGTCGCTGTTCGCCTGGCGGAATTGGGGAATCCGGAACTCTACAAGGCTACCCTTGTGCGAGCCGTTCACATCGCAAAGAACAGCGAAGGGCCCGAGCGGATCACCGCCTTAGCCGACATCGCGGCGGCGAAGGCACAAACGGGAGATCTTGAATCAGCCGAGAAAACTCTTGAAAGTGCTCTGCACACGTCCGGGAGCCAGGAGGAAGGTCAATCACTCCTGCCCTACAAGGTTTATGCGCAGGTCATTGTTGCAGAAGGTTTCAAAGAGGGGGGAGATTTAGAGGCAGCAGCCATAATCATCCGACAAGCTCTTGAGATGGTTGAGTTGATAAAGGACCCTTCGACCACGTCGATCGCCCTGAGCAACATCGCGCTGGCACAGGCCAGACTCGGTGATATTGGCGGCGCGTTCAAGTCTGAAAGAGGCATAATTGAAGAGACGTATAAAGGACTCTCATTCCCTTACATCGTTGATGCCCAAATCGCAAAAGGAGATCTGAAAGCCGCGCTTCAAACAGCCAACCTAATCGGAGAACACGATCCGCTCAGGAAAGAATTTGTATTGGGTAACATCGCTTGTGCCTATGCGAGAATCGGCGATGTCGAGGCCGCCACGACCATCTCCAAGCAGATTGGCCATCGATTTCGGGCCATTGCTCTCAAGGCTGTTGGGAAAGCAATGGTTAAGGCAGGCAACGATAACCAAGCTTTGGCCTGGGCGTCTCGTCATACGCATGCACTTGAAAAAGCCTATATCCTCATGGGGATAGCGGAGGGGCTCTTGAGTCGCTCCAAGGGGGAACAAGCATGAATAGTGGCTTCGCTGGCCAACGGCACCTATAGATCAATCCGTGCGGTCGCGTCCCTGACCTATATACCTACGATGAACTTTCGCAGTTGGGGACTTGCACTTATTCCAACCAGGGGGTCCACATATAAGGGAATCGGCTCACGAAATCACATATCGTCTAGGGTGACAGGGCCCTATAGCCGTCCCGCTCAACCTTGAAGTTCTCACCCTTTCTACTACCTGACGGGGGCGGCCATGTCCGCCAGTGTATCGTCCCGATAGCGAGGATGGTCTGCGTTTCCCGCACTATCCGGTGCAGGTCACTAACCCTACTGTTTGGTAGACCCTCACTGCGATCTACTCTGGCGCCATCCTACCCGACGCTCTTCCAAGGCATGTGTAAATGTGCAAACACTCGGGTACATGTCACTAGACCACGTTCTGATCACTATCCGGACCTCCCTCCGTTCATTGTTCATTCCTATTCTCAAGTCTTCGATTCGACCAGCCTAGACGCCCGCACCAGTAGTGCTACCCTTTGCTAGGTGATTATCCGATTACACCGGTGAGGCCTTGCTGCACCTGAACAGGGAATAGCAGTCACAGTGAGCTGACCGTTGTGGTCATTCGGTAGCCTTCGACAATGTTGACGTTGCCTCAAACAGTGGGAATCTGCCGGCGCCTGACATGGCTCGTGATCACGAGTCTCGCCTTCCTGTTTTGCACGACCAGTCAGGTCCGCATGGCGGAGGATCTCGCGGCCGCCGGCCAGTGGGATGAAGCGGTTGTGATCTATCGACAGGCGGTGAAAGCCAATCCATACGATCGTGACCTGGTCACTCGATTGGAGGAGGCCAAGCAAGAAGCCGCGGCGGCCCATTACGAATTCGGTCAAGATACTTAGCCGAGAGGCAGTTGCCCGAAGCACTGACCGAGCTGAAGCTGGCGATGGGATACGACCCGTCCAATCGGGACTATCAAGCCGCGCTGGCCGATGCACTCCGGCTCAAACAAGCCCAGGACCAACTTCAGCTTGCCAGAAGGTTTCAGGGCATGGGGCGAACGGATGAAGCCTTGGCCATCTATGAACGGGTGGTCGAGCTGGATCCCTCTCTGATCGAGGCTCTGACGGGAATCACGACGCTTACGACCCAACATCGCGCGGCACAGTCCGTCGGTCAGTCGTCGAAGCCCATTACCATGCGGTTCCAGAATGCGACATTGAAGGAAGTGTTCGAGATCGTGGCGAGGACGGCCAATATTAATGTCGTGTTCGATAAAGATATCCGCGATGATCCGATCACGATCTTTTTGAAGGACATGTCCTTCGATGAAGCGTTAACGCTGATCCTGAATACCAACGGGCTGGTCTCACAGAAGGTTGGACCGGATACTCGGCTTCGTAAGCCAAGACGGGGTGCAGCAGGCCTTTGTGGCCAAGGGACAGCAGATCTTCATTGTTCGGGCCGGTGAGAGGCTGGAAAGCCAGATCCTGTCAGCGGCATTGACCCGACAGGCACTACGCTGCGAGACGTGTCTGCTGATGTCGAGATAACCTTGACTGCGAAGCCAGCGGGAACCTAGGTGGAGGAAGACCGCTCACGCGATTTCCCACACCTCACCGACTGCAGATAGCTTTTTTCCTTCTTCTGCGAGGCCTTCTTCAGTTGATCGCACCCATTCATCCGTTCCTTAGAGATTCTTGGACGCGTTCATCCCCAATCAATTGTCCCTACGACGCGAAGGTTTTGCGACCCTAATAAACTCGGCGTATTGAGGACGTTCGTCCTACCAGGCGTCTTATTGAGATCGGTTGTTCTCGGTTATTGTCGCTTCGTTTCTATCTCTGATGACCAAGCAAGCAGATCCAGGCACACCACTAAGCTTTGTCTATTGATTCGCCACCCTCTCTTCTGGTGAACTCCTGCCCGCTTGTCTGATTTGGTCTATGTCCAGAAGGATTCACACATCCCTGCCGTCTCCTGCCTACTCAAGCATACTTCTGCCTACATAAACATAGTTGTGCCTAGTTCCAATCGGTGTGGGCTTTGACCTATTGTCGGAGCGCGTGCGGGGAGCATCACGAAAGGGGAAGGGAGGGGGATGTTACTGACCGCGAAAGAACTGGCTGAAGCCTTGGATGTGCACATCGACACGGTTCGACGGGCCTATCGGAAACGGACGATCCCCTATGAGCGCTTTGGGAAATTGTACCTGTTCGATCTGCAGCAAGTCCGGAACGCGATGCGGCGGAACGGGAACGACGGGATGGAGGGAGGCGACCACGGCGCGCGACCGGCGGCGCGAGCCGGCGGCGCGCGGGCAGCAGCCCCCGATCGGTAAGACGGGGGCGCTCATAGCCAACGCGCGATGTACGACCACACGATGGATCAGGGGCCTTTCACTCAGACGATCGATTGGTTGGCCTTCACGTTGCCGGAGGCCTCGGTCGAGGAGATCACCCAGAGGATCGGCGGGGACTGGTTCAAGACCGAGACCGGTTTTCGGGGCTATCCCATCTCCTGGCTGACCTCCAACGGCCGGCAGGGGGTCGGGAAGCTGGGGACGGGTGCCCATCGCAAGACCAAGGAAGTGCACGTGGACCTCTCGGCCGGGATTGTCTCGACCTGGCCCGAGACCAAAGTCCGAGCGGTCTTGACCTGGATTTTCGAGCAACGCGGCCATGTGACGCGCCTGGATGTGGCGCTCGACGACCGACAGGCGCTCGTCGCGGTCAGCACGATCAAAGCCGCCGTGGATGCGGGACAGGCCGTGACCCGCTCCCAGAAGTTCCAGGCAGTCGCCGCTTCCAACATCAAGGATGGGACGGCAAAAGGTCAAACCCTCTACTTCGGGAGTCGGGAGAGTCAAACCATGCTCCGGGTCTACGACAAGCGGCTCGAGATGGAACAGAAGGGGCGAGAGGACGCAAACGAGTTTGGGGTCCGGTGGGAATTAGAGTTGAAACAGGACCGGGCCCAAGCCTGTGCCAAGGCGCTGATCAACCTTCAACCGGAGGACTGGCGGGAATTCATGGTCGGGATTCTCCGCTCCTACGTCGACTTCCGCGAGACCACGCGACAGGCCGAGCCCTGGGAAAAGTACCGGGCGCCGCTCCTCCCCTGGTGGAAGACCCTCACCGAAGGCTTCAAACGCTGTCGACTGGTCATTCAAAAGGTCCAACAGACGATCGAGACGGTCTGCCAATGGCTCGGGAAGTCCGTGAGCGCCATGTTGGCGCTCGCCTATCGGCGTCGGGGCGAACAGTTTGTGAAGGACCTGATCGTAACCGGGACCATGAAATGGAAAGCCAAGCACTTGGCCCTGTTGAACGAAGGGCCGGAGAAGACCCCCTATGTTTTGCGTCCCGCGTAACCGGTACCGCGCGATGTGTCCCGGCTGTGGTGCCAGAGGCTGCGGCTGTCGCTGGGAGAAGGGCGCGCTCGTGCTGACCTGTCACGAATGTGATTCGGAATTTACGTTTCGTCCGAAAGCCCGGTCGGAGGGCCGGGGCGAATGGGTCAGAACTCTCTCTGACCCGCTAACTCAACCAGGAGGGTCGTCACATGATGGTGAAAGTCGAAGGGAGCGTGCAGGCCTATGTGGAACGGAAGAGCAAAGACAACAAGCTCTTCCGCTCGGTCGATCTCTACGTGAAGGGGAAGGATCCGGGGACGCTCCGGTTGAACATTCCGGAAGACAGCCTCGCCCTCGTGGAGGTTTGTAAGCAGATGGAAGGGAAACAAGGCCGGGCCTCGGTCGAGCTCCGGAAGTTCGAGCAGACCGGCCGCATCTTCTTCGATCTCGTGGCCCTGGAGGCACTGAAGTAACCATAGGATCGGGACGGAAGGCCAATGGACCCCACGGTGATTGTCGTGATGGTGCTCCTGTTGGCCTTCCTCACCGGACTCTTGGCGGGACGGTTATGAAAGTCTTCGCAATGAGCGGTTATCTCTCGTTCGTCTGGCTGATCTTCGGCTCGCTCTGCCTGATGCCGATGGAAGCGCTGGCCCTCCAGACGACCCAATATGCCCGCGTCGTCGCCGAGGCTGAACGGATCGCCTATCTGGCGGCGAAGAAGAGCACCTTGGCCGCCAAGGTTGCGACGGCCGCTGTGGCGGCGAATCCTACGTCGACCGCGCTCCGCTTCGTGGCCGGCCCACTCGGCTGGGCGGCCCTTGGCGTGTCAGCCGGATTGGTCATCGCCCAGGTCTATTACAGTCCCTCGGATCTCCAAACGCTCAAACAGGCGGCCTCGCCCGGTACGACCTATTCGATCCAAGGCTATACCCTCTTTCCCGTGGTCGATGGAGGGACCTGCCCGTCGCCGGTCGGCGGCTGCACGGGCCAGTGGGCCAAGATCCAAACGAACAAATACTGTGATCTGGGGCTCTACAATCCCTCGCCGGTTCCGGCCGGCTGGAATTTCGGCGGCTGGCTGGCCTGTGGCCCTCCCTCGTTTCTGATCGTGACCGGCGGACCGGGCTTTCAAGCCTCGTCACAGGAGGCGACACAAACCCAAGTCCAACAGTATGTGGAGACGCTGCCGGCGAGCGATCCCAAGTCGATTGAACAGCATGCGGCGCCGGTCGGGCAGGACGCCACCCCGCAAGCAGCGGACACCGTCGACACCCAGCCAGTCTCGCCGACTGAGATGCCCACACAGGTCAAACAGAAGCCGGTGCCCTCCGGGGACAGCATCGTGGCCGACAATGTGCCGCCTCCCTCCGGCACCCAGCAACAGACGACCGGGCAACAGCAGACGACGACCACGACCACCACGACCCAAAATCCGGACGGGTCCACCACCACCCAGGAAGACATGCAAACGACCGTCTCCTGCCTGGGCGGGTCCCATGACAGCCGGACGCTCGGGACCGTCCTGATGGAACATCAGGCGGTCTGGAACAGCAGCGGGCTTCTGGCTGCGGTGAACCTGCTCAAGACCCTGACTTGGCCTGCGACCCTGCCGGTGATCAGTCTCCCCTCGTCCTTCTTCGGGAGCCTGGCCGTGGACTTCAATCAATGGGCCTGGTTCTTCACGGCGCTGCGCACCTTGGTCATTGCCGGGGCCTCGCTCATGGCCTACCGGATCATCTTCGTGGGAGGGCGTTAAATGACCGCGATCCTCTCGCTGATCTATTGCTGGCTCCAGGAGTTCTTCTTCTCGCTCTCCGATTGGGCGCTCGGGATCTGGGATTCCCTTCTCGGCGTAGTCGATAGTGCGCTCGCCGCCCTGGGCAGCGCCAGCCTCGCGTTGCCCATCATCCCAAACGAATACGCCTGGGTCCTGGGCGCGACCGGGATGAGTCAGGCCCTGACCATCGTGGCTGGCGCGATGGGAACCCGGTTCATCCTCCAATCGATTCCATTTGTCCGGTGGGGCTCATGAAGACGGCCGTCATGCTCTGGGCCTACTGGTGGACGGCCGTCCTGGCCTGGACCATCTGGGTGCGACTCAGGAGTCACCGATGATCGAGCTCTACGAAGGGGTCCCCGGCTCCGGCAAGTCCTACCACGGGATTGCCGAGAAGTTCCTGCCCTGGGTCCGGCAAGGCCGGCGGCTCTACATCTACGTGGACGGGATCTATCTCGATCGGCTGGCGCTGTTCACCGGGATCGAGGTCGCTCAACTCCAACAGCAGATCACGGTCTGGAAAAACTCGACGGAGGTCCTCTCCTCGTTCCCGCATATCGAGCCCGGTTCTGCCGTGATCATCGACGAGGCCCAGACTGTGTTTCGGTCGATGCAGAAGGTTGAGCCAGGCCTGCTCCGCTGGCTCGAAACGCATCGTCATTATGGCGTGGACATTCTGCTCATGTGCCAGGACTACCGGCAGATGTCCCAAGGCGTCACGCGACTGATCGAGGCCACAATCCGGTTCCGGAAACTCAGCTTCGTCGGTCTCAATAAGAAATATCAGGGCAAGGTCCGGGGGAATCCCGAGGACACGGAGCTAATCCGGGCCTTCGTCGGCACCTATTCGCCGGCGGTCTATGCCTATTACTCGAGCTATGCGAACGCGGCCATTCACGAAGAGCAGCGCCGGCACAGCGTCTTGAAATCGGCACGGGTGGTCGTGGGCCTCGTAGCCGGCCTCTTCGCGCTCGCACTCATGCTGTGGCGCCCCTGGACGTCGCTGCAATCCGGAGTCCGCAAGCCTGGAACATCCGATACGCCGAGTGCGAGCGCCATGAAGCCCTCATCACATCCCGTTGCCGATTCATGGGGATCTACGGCTCAGACACGTTCAGCAGCTCAGGGAATCACGTTATCCATCCGCATCATCGGTGGCGGAGGCATGACTGATCCGGAAACCGATGAAGAGGTCTGGCGGTATCTGCTGGATTCCGGCGAGTTGCTGACTGCGACTGAGATCAGCGGGCGCTACGGGCTCACGGTCCATGAAGTCCATGACAAGGGCTTCACGCGACTGGTGGGAGAAGGCATCGTGTATGGACCAAGCCGCGATTGATGCGCTGGCCTATTACACGGCGATCTTCTGGCTCAGCGGCTTTGCCGTGGGTCTGATCACGAAAGTGATCCAGCCTCAGGGGCACTGAGGCGCCTTCCGCCGGAGGCCGACCCGGCGGCGCGGGATGGGCGGGGCCATCCAGGGTGCTCACAAAGGAGGTGCGGTATGCGGTGGATGACGGGGCTGATGTCGCTGGTCGCGACAGTGTGTCTGGCGGTGGGGGTGCCGGCGCTGTCCTACGCGCAGTTGTTCCCGGTTTCGGCGGATGTGGCCACGGTGCGGGGCGACTTGCTGCTCTGGGCGACGGCGTTGATCGGGGTCGTGCTCGCGATCTACGCCTTCAAGCGCGTGCGGGGCTTGGTCGGCTAAGCGATCCGACGACGGGCAGGCTCTCGCAGCCTGTCCGTCTCGCCCGCCGACAACCGAACGAGGAGACCATGACCGCACAACAGATCACCAGCATCGGCAACACCCTCGCGACAGATCTCGCGGCCTGGGGCACCGCCGCGATCGGGATCGCGCTGGTCGCCGCCGGGGCCGCCTGGATCATGCGGCTCTTGCGCTAGGCTCAGGGCCAATCGTGATCCGCGAAGCTGTACATCCGCTCTTCGGTCAGGATCAGGTGATCGAGGAGCGTAATCCCGAGCAGCTCCCCGGCACTGCGCAACCGGCTCGTCAGGGCGCGATCTTCGGGACTCGGCGTGATGTCGCCGGAGGGATGGTTGTGGGCGCAGAGACAGGCATAGGCATTCATGAGGATCAGCGGCTTAAAGACCTCGCGGGGATGGACCAGGCTCATGGTCAGCGAGCCGATCGAGACGACATTGACCCCGATGATCCCATGCTTCGCATCCAGGCCGCAGATGACGAACTGCTCCCGGTCGAGCGCCTCGAAACAGGGCCGAAGCAACGAAGCGGCGCCGACCGATGTCCTCACGGGCACGTCCGGTTCGGTCCGGTGGACCCGCTCGCGGACAAGCGCCACACGATACAGGGGTACGACATAAGGCCGCTTCCGACCGACTGGCTGAACGACCGGGGAACCGTTGTGCGGACTGTCACTGGCCACGTGAGCCTCCTTCTGTATCAACTGATATTTAGCCCCACCCTTCACCAAGCCAAGGGTGGGGCGTCGAAGGAGACGCGGGCCGGCGCTCTCGCAGGGGCAAGGCCTGGAGCGCACCAACAGAACTCAGATGAAGACGTGGAAGGCCGGGCCCCTGCTCTGCGGCGCCGGCTCGCCCCCGCCGGGGGTTCCTCCCCAACCAGCGCCGGCGGCCACGCGGGCGCCTCGATCCCGGACCGATGGGGGCGCGGGGGTGTCGCGAGACTCCCCCGGTTCAGGCCTGATGCCGTATCGCCATGCTGCTGACGATCCGAGACCTCTCGCAACAACTGCAGATCAAACCGGCCACGCTCTATGCCTGGGCGGCGGCCGGTAAGATTCCCTGCCTGAAGATCCACGGGGTGCTGCGATTCGATCCCAAGGCAGTACAGAACTGGCTCAGCAGCTTCACCATCCACCCTGATCCGCTCCCGCTGCAGCTCGGGCTCCAGGAGCAGGGAGACTCGGTCGATGAGCTGATTGCCAGGGCCAAACGCGCTCTTTATACTGCCCGCCGGGGAAACCAGACCAACAGCGAGCCCTCACGGAAAGGGGGATAGGAATGGGGCTCGTGAAACGAGGAAACGTCTGGTGGATGTCTTTCAGTTATCAGGGGAGACAGGTTAGGAAGTCGACCGGCACGCCGGATCGCCGGCTGGCCGACGCGATCCTCTCCAAGGTCAAGGTTCAGATCGTCGAAGGGCGGTATTTCGAGCGGGCGGTTGCGGCTTCACATACCTTCACGGAGATGATGGACCGGTATGAGCAGGAACATGTTCTCCGCAGACTCCGGAGTCGTGGGGTGAAAGGCTACATGACCAGTCTCCGGAACTTCTTCGGCGGCTATACGCTGGCCGACATTACGCCGAAGGTCATCGTGGCCTACAAGAACAAACGCTATGAGGAGGGGAAGGCTCCTGCGACGATCAACCGGGAGCTGGCCAACCTCAAGAAGGCGTTCAACTTGGCGGTGCGTGAATGGGAATGGTGCCATCAGAATCCCGTCGCGCGAGTGTCGATGGAGAAAGAGAACAACAAGCGGGACCGCTGGTTGAGTCAGGAGGAAGAGGCACGCTTGCTCGGTGCTTGCGCTCCTTGGCTACGGGATCTCGTGACGTTTGCGCTCGATACCGGGATGCGGATGGGTGAGATCTTAGACCTCACCTGGCGCGGGGTGGATTTTCCGCGCCGAACCGTGACGGTGTTCCGGTCCAAAAACGGGGAGCGGCGCACGATCCCAATCAATCAGACCGTCTTGGAGCTGGTCCGAGCGAAAGCGAAGGTACGCTCGCTCGCGACCGACCGGGTGTTCTGCAGTAAGGCCTATACGCCGATGGAATCCGGGCACCTGCGTCGATCGTTTCGCCTCGCGCTCAGCAAGGCGAAGATCGAAGATTTCCACTTCCATGATCTCCGCCACACCTTTGCGACGAGACTGGTTCAGGGCGGGATCGATCTCTACAAGGTGCAGCAGTTGCTCGGGCACAAGTCGCCCATCATGACGCAACGCTATGCGCATCACTATCCGGAGAGTCTGCGGGATGGTGTGGAGATTTTGGACCGTCTGCGCGAGGCTAGCACAAAAGTAGCACAGTCGGCGGAAGTGGAAGCTGAAGGGATGTGTGTAAGTGGTTGAAAAATGGTGGGCCGTGTAGGGGTCGAACCTACGGCCCGCTGATTAAGAGTCAGCTGCTCTACCAACTGAGCTAACGGCCCCACCAAGTTCTATTTCGACTTTGTCGGAATTCCGATCAAATCAAGCTGTCTCTCCATCGGCGCACAATGGGAAGACTTGGTCTGATGACCGGCGATACCAGTATGCTTGGTATGGCGCGCCTGACAGGATTTGAACCTGTGGCCCCTGGCTCCGGAGGCCAGTGCTCTATCCACTGAGCTACAGGCGCAGCGAGTCGAGCGAAGGACCATACCATAGCCTTGATCTGACTGTCTAGGATGGGGAGGGCGCTTTCCGCGTGATCCGATTATAGCCTCATAGGCATCCGACGAGCGCTCGCTTCAATCGTCGAGACCATGCCGGTCACGGTTGATCGAGGAAGCCATATGGCAGCAGGACCTCTTCGCCTTGTTGCAACGAGTCATCGACCTTCGTGTGTCGGACCGACAGCAGGGCCGATTCGAGTTCAGCGAGACGTTCCTCCTCTCGGCGGAACGATTGGCTCAGACGAATGATCGGCACGGAGGTCTGCACCTCACAGGCGCCCCGCACCATCTCGCCGTCGTCCGTTGGAATGCCCATGAGGCGGCAGGTCAGCGGTCGGGCTTCATAGACTCGGCAACTCCCATCGGGATGGAGCGCCGGACAAGGGAGAGAGGCGAACTGTTCGACGAGGCTGTCGATGTCCTGATCGTCACAGTCGTCGAGCGAGGGAGAATGCCATAGCGCGGGGAAGGTCCGTTCCATGGCGGACACCTGGCGGGTCGCTTCGTCTTGAATAGCCCGACGATCTTCCACCGCCAAACGACGGAGTCCCCGCTGCAACCGCTCCACATCCAGTCGGGTGATGGCGAAGGGGCCGATACAGCAGCGATGGCAACCCTTCCCGCAAGGGATCGTGCCCGACAACGAGGCCCGTGCCCGCTGAAACCACAGGTCCGCTTGTCTGGTGAGCCGGATCAGGCCTTCGAGATGGAAGGACAATCGAATCTATTCGGTGGTGGGTTCGTAAAACTCCACCACGAGTTCGCCGGAGGGCGAATAGAACCCTTGCCCGTCCACCTGCACGATGCCGTCGCAATTTTCCTGGTAGAACTGAAGGATCCACCCGTTGAAGTCGTAACCCTCGTCGGTGATGTCGTTCTTCGCCATGCGCGTGGTCAGGAGAAATTTGGCACGGGAGACATATTCGCGGACGAGCTGCGCTTCCACGTCATCGAGGACCGAGAGCTGATCCAGAAAGTGAGCCCGCTCCTGTTCCAATGCGTCCTTGTATGTGCCGCGGTCTCTCAAGCAGAAAACTTGGATAGGTTTCCGCTCGCTATTGTATCCGAGCGACACCTGGACCCAGGCCCAATCCTCTAATGCCTCGGGTTCCACCGGCGGGAGGATCGGCTGTTGATTGCGAGATCTGAGAAAATCAAAGAGCAATTTCAACGGCGGGGAATTCTCGCGCAGGCAGAAGACGCGCGTGAAGATGTAGGATTCACCGCTTTTCGGATCAACGGATGACGGTGCCGGGACAACTGGAAGTTCTTTCCCCATGGTGGTTTCGTCTCATTCGTTTTCTGGGTTGTGTCCTCCCTCCGGATGGCTCACCGGAGACGCGAAGAGATATGGTACCCTTCGGCCTGCCTCACCTGCAAGGGGCTCGGACCTTGATGAACACAGCATCTGGCGCGCCCTAGGCCCGTTTTTCTCGTTGACAGGGTGGGAGGTGTTCGATACACTCTCGCCCGGCTCGTAGCGGGACCACTCGGTTCCCTTCCCAATTGTGACGTTCGAGCCTAACTCGAAACCTGCTCATCCACATCAACAACTGAGCTGTTCATCAATCACCTACTCTCTTCCAAGGAGGTTCTCAATGGCCAAATCGATGACGAAGTCGCAGATCGCCGATCACCTGGCAAACAAGGCGGGGATCACCAAAAAGACCGCCGTGCAGATCCTTGAGGATCTGTCCGCGTTGGCATACAAGGAGGCGAAGAACACGTTTGTCCTCCCGGGGATCGGCAAGCTGGTGCTGGCCAACCGAAAGGCGCGTATGGGCCGCAATCCTCAGACTGGCGAACCCATCAAAATTCCGGCCAAGCGCGTCGTCAAATTTCGAGTTGCCAAGATGGCCAAGGATGCGATCCTCGGAAAGAAGTAACCAGATGTCAGGTGGAGTAACGCTGGAGTGGATGCGACAGCGACGAAGGTTCTAACCGATAAACCTCCGCCCTCATCCTCCTGTTCGTGATTCCGACATCAACGGGCCGACTCCTTCCTCATGGTGGGGAGTCGGCCCGCTGCATTCCGTGCCCGGTGATGCAGGGCGACCGATAGGGAGTCGTCGGCTGGCTGGAGCGAGGGCCCGAGCGAGGCGGTAGGCCCTCAATAGAAAGAGGATGGACCAAGCCCGGTGCCGCCCATGCCGTCATGGCCGACGAGGCGAACCGCGTCGCCATCGTTCACCAGCGAATCTTCGCTGGCGATCTTTTTATTCACGGTGACAAGCACTTTCTTCTCGCGCAATAATTGCAGCACTGGGCGCAAGGTCACACCTTGGCGCTGAATGAGTTGTTTGACGCTGACGGGGCCGGGAACTTCGCAGGTGAAATCTCGTTCCCCATCATCGGTTTGCAGTTGACCCATGAGCGTAATCGTGACCATTGTCGTCACTCCGTTGAAGGGGTGGATGCCAGATTCCGAGCCGGGGTGTCGGTCGAGCCACCCTGGGAAGTCGGTGCGCCTGGCGCTATAGAAAACCGTATGCCTCGCCTCGATGTCAACCGGCCAGAGATGGAGGATCTCCAATTTGTCTTGTTCGTCACGGCTCTCTGCACCTCCGAATTGCCGACGTTGAATATCCCCAAGGCCCTGCGCGATGAGATCTTCGATCGGTGTTGGGCGTTGGTACACGAGGGGCCGCCTCCGACCACGCAGCAGGAACGGGTGCTTGACTTACGATGGGGCACGGAGGTGACGTTGGAAGCGCTGGTCGAAACCATCCGTACCATGCTGGCGGAGGCCGGGATCACAATGCTCATCTGGGAGCACCCGGCGAGCGAGCCGCGTCTCTCCAGTTCGCCTGGGGCGCAGCCGTTGATTGATCGTTTGAAGGGATGGGAACCTCCTCTTCCGGGACCCAAGACCTCGAATTCCTAACCATATTCGCAATCGGGTACGCGGCGATGGCCTGGCCTCACCGCACTATTCATGAGCGTGTCTACTACAATTGCGGATTCGCTGCTGCGACAAGCCCGGACACGTTTTCCACGGTTCAGGCCGGCGGGCTCGCCGCTCGCCCCCTCAACATACTGTTTCAAGTATGCTTCGAGGTCTTGCGCCTCCGCGCGTCCGTCTCGCCATGCGACTCCGCCATTTCGTGACGAACCATCATGATTAATGCGGGCTAAGGAGCGGGTGGCGCAACAGCCGAATGGGGAGCATACCGTGCGCATTCGTCCGATGTCATTACCGGAGGTGCTGTTGATCGAGCCGATCCTGTACCGCGATACTCGCGGCTCGTTTTTGGAGATCCACCGGACAGACCGATATGCTGAATTGGGGATCGACGCCGTATTCGTCCAGGACAATTTCTCCCGATCACTGAGGGGCGTGTTGCGGGGGCTGCACTATCAGTTGGGGCATCCACAGGGCAAGCTGGTGACGGTCTTGTCCGGCCGGGTGTACGATGTGGCGGTCGATATTCGGGTTGGATCACCCACGTTCGGCCAATGGGTGGGCTATGAATTGTCCGGAGACGAGCCGGCGCAGTTGTACGTCCCACCTGGCTTTGCACATGGGTTCTGCGTGTTGAGCGATAGCGCTGATTTTCTTTACAAGTGCACGGATGTCTATTCGCCGAATGACGAACGCGGCATTCTCTGGAACGATCCGGATTTGGCTATCGCCTGGCCCATTGCCACCCCTCTGCTCTCGCCGAAGGATCAAGCCTATCGCCCTCTAAAGGAGATGCAGGAAGAACTTCCCCGGTACTATTCCTCCGTGCAGGCAACCCCGGCCAGCAAACGGTAACTGTCGGAAAGACGCGATTCGGACGAGGCCGATGGCCTGTAGTGGAGCGCATCTCGGATCTGACGCGGTCCGTCTCGCATGACGGATGAGGGCGATCGCTCCTTATCCGGCCTATCCTTCGGTGTCGCCTTGACCTTCCCGTGGCGCGCGTGTTAGGAATCATTCCTAACTATGGCGACGAAGGCCATACCACTAGAGAAGCAGGTTCGTCGTCGGTTTCGCGAGTGCGGATTGCGATTGACCCCTCAGCGAGCCGCCATTTACCGCGCGTTGGTGACGACGACAAGCCATCCGACGGCGGAGGCGCTCTATATGTCCGTGAGACGGACCTGTCCGAATATTTCACAGAATACCGTCTATTACACCCTGAGCGCGCTGCGGCGGGCAGGGCTGGTGCAAGAGGTCAATCTTGGACACGATGGAGCGCGGTTCGACGGGAACCTCGCTCCCCATCACCATCTCATTTGCGTCGACTGTCGGCGGATTGAGGATGTGATGGACGAACGGTTGGACCACCTCTCGCTGTCATCCGCGGTTGCGAAAGGGTTTGAGGTCCGCCGGCATCGGGTGGAATTTCATGGGGTTTGCGAGAGCTGTCGTCGTGGGCGGCGAGGCCGCAAAGGCGGAGCATGATCCTCCGGTCCACGACGTCGGCCGTGGGACGGACGAGGCTGTCGGCGTGTAGCCGATCCATGATGAGAGGAGCACTGGTGACGATTCACACAGAAGGAGGTTCGAGATGGGAAAGAGTTTGAATGGGACCAAGAGCCATGAAAATCTCAAGCACGCGTTTGCCGGCGAATCCCAGGCGAATCGCCGGTATCTGTACTTCGCCCGCCGGGCGGACATCGAAGGGTATCCCGACGTGGGTGGCCTCTTCCGGGATACGTCGGAGGCGGAGACCGGTCATGCGTTCGGCCATTTGGATTTTCTCAAAGAGGTCGGGGATCCGGCGACCGGCGTTCCAATCGGGAACACCGAAGCCAACTTGAAGGCGGCGATCGAGGGCGAAACCTACGAATACACGCAGATGTATCCGGGCATGGCCAAGACCGCGCGGGACGAAGGCTTTGCCGAACTGGCCGAATGGTTTGAAACGTTGGCCAAGGCCGAGCGTTCGCATGCGAACCGGTTCACCAAGGGATTGGAAGGGTTGAACAAGGGTTGAGTGACGAAGGGCCGCAGCGGCATTCGCCGCCGGCGGACAATCTTGGTTAAGACTACAATCATAACCGTATCGGGCCTGGGGCGACGCTGAAGCCCCCGGGCCCTCTCGTGGTGAGTTTCGACGATGAAGGGCTTGAGCCTGCTGACGCCGGCCTCCCCAGCCGACGTCAAACGTGAAACAGATCGCATCTTCGAGGTCTGCGACGGGTGCCGGCGTTGTTTCAACCTATGCCCGTCGTTTAATACGCTCTTCGATCGGATCGACGCGCAGGAAGGCGATCTGACCAAGCTTCACCCCGAGGATTACCATCGGGTAGTGGATGAGTGTTACTACTGCAAGCTCTGTTACAACCACTGTCCCTACACGCCGCCGCACCAGTATGAGATCGATTTCCCGCGATTGATGATCGTCTGGAAGCAGCAGAAAGCTCAAGAGCAGGGAGCCTCCTGGAGGGACCGTCTCCTCGTGAAGACGGATTTCATCGGGTCAATCAGTAGCCGGTTCGCGGGGATGGTCAATTGGACGCTCCGGATTCCGTGGTTTCGAGGCCTACTCGATCAGATGCTGGGGATTCATCGAGAGCGACGACTCCTGCCGTTCCAGCGGGAAACGTTCGCTCGGTGGTGGGAACGGAGGGCTCCCGCCAATCGGCCGGGCATGGCCAACGGGAAAGTTGCCCTGTTTGCCAGTTGTTTAGTGAATTACCAGGCCACCGATGTGGGGCGAGCGACCGTGCAAGTGCTGGAGAAGAACGGCTATGAAGTGGCGTTCTCGGAACAGCGCTGCTGCGGCATGCCCGCGTTCGACATCGGCGATATCGACGCGATCCGCCGGGCTGCGCGTGCGAATCTACAATCGCTCCGTCCATACGTCGAGCAAGGCTATGACGTGGTGGTCCCCGTGCCGAGCTGCAGTCTGATGCTGAAGCGGGAATATCCCTACTTGTTCCCCGGCGGGGAGGCTGACGCGGTTGCCGAACGCACGTTCGATGTCTGCGAGTATCTCATGCGCGCCAAGCGGGCCGGCCGGCTTGCGACGGATTTTGTACGAAAGCCGGGCAGGGTGGCCTATCAAATTCCTTGCCACCTGCGAGACCAGAACATCGGTTTCAAATCGAAGGAGTTGATGGAAACGGCGGGGGCGCAGGTGGAGGTCATCGAACGTTGTTCCGGGCACGACGGCACTTGGGCGGCCAAGACGGAGTTCTTCGATCTTTCCATGAAGATCGCGAAGAAGGCGGTCCGCGAGATCGATCAGGTACCGGCCGATCTGGTCGCATCTGATTGCCCGCTCGCCGGGTTACAGTTGGACCAGGCCGGCGGCGACTCGATCGCGTTCGCCGGGAAACGGACGCTCCATCCGATTCAGATTGTCCGTAACGCCTATGGATTGCCCTCATGAAGGCGCTGAGCAAGGAACATCTGATCCCCTATGAGGAATACGAGCGCCAACGGGAAGCATTTCGCCGGCGTCTCATCGCGCTGAAGGCCCGCCGCCGACTGTCGGTCGGCGACAAAGTGACGATCCTCTTTGAAAATCGCGACACGCTGCAATTTCAGGTGCAGGAGATGATCCGGGCAGAACGGATCGTCGATCCTGTGAAGGTTCAAAAGGAACTGGATGTGTACAATGCCCTGTTGCCCGGTCCCGGTGAGTTAAGCGCTACGCTCTTTATCGAGGTGACCGAATCGGCCGACGTGAAGCGGGACCTCGATGCGTTTCAAGGCATTGATCGAGGCCGAACGGTCTGGTTGGTTGCGGACACGGAGCGCGTTGAGGGCACGTTCGAAGGCGGACATAGCAAAGAGGACAAAATCAGCGCGGTGCATTTCGTGCGATTCCGACCAAGTCCTCGATTTATCAATGTCTTGCAGCAGGGGACGCCACTCGTGTCCCTTCGGGTTGACCATTCGAACTATCGGGCTGAGGCGGTGGTGCCTCAGGAGATGCAGCAAGAGTGGTTGACGGATTTGACCGGTGAGTGATCCTGAACCTCACGGGTTGGGGCGTCCTCTCGGAGGAAGAGGTAAATTACGGCTGTGACGTTGACTGAGGGCCAAGCCGGCATTATATACTAGCCCAGCGGTCGGGTTCTTTTCATGGATCAAAGGAGGAGCGCGCAATGGTCACCATCACCGATACCGCGGAGAGTAAGATTCGGGAACTCATGAAGGAAGAGCCGGATGTGGAGGGTCTGCGCATCTACGTCCGAGGCGGAGGCTGTCACGGTTATCAGTACGGCATGGCCTTCGAGTCCAAGATCGGAGAGGACGATACGATCATCGAAAAGGGCGGCATCAAGGTCATTATGGACCCGCAAAGCGCCCCGCTTCTGAACGGAGCGGAGGTGGATTATGTGGATAGCCTTCAGGGGTCCGGGTTTTCGATTAAGAATCCGCAGGCGAAGACGACCTGCGGTTGCGGCAGTTCCTTCAGCGCCTAAGCAAGATCGCCATGGGAGTTGTCGTTCTCGCCCCCATGCCGATCATCCAATCTATGCAAGGGCCAGGGTCAGGACGGTCAGCGTCGTGATCTCCTGGCCCTTGTCCGTTTTTCGAGCTCGTAAGGATTAGAAACGTACTGCCATGTCGGAGGTCTTGCTAACCAAGGGGATCGAGTTTGCTGCGGCGCACCGCTATGCGCGCGAAGAATGGAGCGAGGCCAGAAACCGTGAGGCTTTCGGAGCTTGTTTCAACGATCCGGGTCATGGCCATAACTACTTTCTCGAAGTGACGGTGGCCGGAGCAGTCGATCGCCAGACCGGCATGGTCGTGAACCTCTACGATTTGAAAGTCGTGCTCAAGCAGGTGCTCGAAGAGTTCGACCATAAGCACCTGAACCTGGACACGCCATATTTCAAGGACCGGATTCCCACGACCGAGAACATAGCCTGTGTCTTGTGGCGCTGCCTCGAACGCCATCGCAATATCGGCCGGCTCCATACGGTCAAGTTGATCGAGGATGAGGATCTTGCTGCCGCCGTGCGCGGCTCGGTCGGCCTTGATCGCGCGGCCGTGACGAGACGCTACAGTTTCTTATGGGGGGTAGGTCGGGGAAGGCGATCGGCCGGGCCTGACCTCCGCGCCTATGACAGCGACCTCTTCATCACAGTGGAGGGGGCGATCGACGAGATCACCGGCATGGTCACGGACCTTCGTCGCCTCGACCGACTCGTGCGGGAACAGGTCCTTCCCGGCTTGCAATCTGCTCCGCCATCCATGACCGGCGAGCAACTCGCCCAGCGGGCCTGGCACTTACTGACACCGTCCCTCTCCGGCGCACAACTCGAACTGGTTCGGTTGGTGGAATCCCGCGACCTATTCTACGACTATTCCGGAGACCAGCCGAGCTGAAGCGGTTGTTCCGTTCCTTCCGCCTCCCAAGACAGCTTCGATCTTCTTGAGGACTCGACTTGGCCGGGTGGCCGCTGATCGCGTGCGGACTGTCCCGTTCAGCCCTGGGGAGGGAAGGGGGGGAGCCGGCGGGTGCGGTCAGGTGGACAGAGTCGGCGAGGGCTTCTTGAGACCCAATTTACGAATCTTGCTCCGCAGTGTCTCCGGATTGAGCCCCAATTGGGCGGCAGCGCCTTGCGGACCGTAGATCCGCCAGCCGGTCCTGTTCAAGACGGCGATAATGTGCTCATGCTCAAGCTGATGGAGGGTTGTCGGCATCGCTTCCGATACCGTCGGCTCCGGCGTGTAAGACGCTTTGGGGAAGAAGGCCTCGTCGATCTCGACCGTATCGCCGGTCGAAAGGATGACCGCCCGGTCGATCAGGCTCTGCAGTTCCCGGATGTTGCCCGGCCAAGCATACTCCTGTAGCCGTTCCAGCGACTGGCGGCCCAGCTTCAGGTGACGCCGCTTCAGTTTGATGGCCGCTTGCGCAAGGAAATGGTCCGCGAGAAGCGGGATATCCTCCCGCCGTTCGCGGAGCGGAGGTATTGAGACGGGAAAGACATGCAGACGATAGAAGAGGTCCGAGCGAAACGTTCCCTTCTTGATCGCGTCCTGAAGATGGGCGTTGGTCGCCGCCACGATGCGGACATCGACGGGGACGGGCGCGGTGCTCCCTATGCGATCGACCATCCCGTCTTGCAGGACGCGGAGGAGCTTGGCCTGGGCCTCTAGCGGCATCTCCCCGATTTCGTCGAGGAACAGCGTACCACTGTTGGCAAGCTCGAAGCGTCCCGGTCGCTGGGAACTGGCGCCGGTGAAGGCGCCTCGCTCATGTCCGAACAACTCGCTCTCGACCAACCCTCCGGGCAGGGCGGCGCAGTTCACGCGGATGAACGGTTTGTGATGGCGGGGGCTTCCGTCGTGAACGGCCCTAGCCAAGAGTTCTTTGCCGGTCCCGGTTTCGCCCAATAATAGGACGGTCGTGGAGGTTGGGGCGACCGCTCGAATGAGATCGAGCACATGGCGGAATGCCGGAGATTGGCCCACCATGGTTCCAAAATTGCGGCTGAGCTTGACCTCTTCGGCCAGGTATTCATTTTGCCGCTTAAGTTGCTCGCTCAGGCGCTTGATCTCTTCGTACGCGCGCACCTGAGCAATAGCCGTGGCGATGTGGGTGGCGACCAGTTGGAGAAACTTGACATCGTCCGGGTCCGGATCCCCGGTCTGGCGACTTCCGATGTTTAGAGTGCCCAGACATTCATCCTGGACGAGGAGCGGGAAATTGATCATGCGTCCGAGCCCTTCCTCCAGGTAATACTTGTCTTCCAGGAAAACCTGCTGTTGATGCAGGTTGGGGCGCACATGGACCTCCTTGTGATCGTACACCCAACCCATGGCGCTTCCCCGGCGCGGCACGATGGTGTCGGCGCTCAATGCCGGTGGCGCGTTGGTCACGACGGCGTAAAATCGGAATCCGTCCTGTTGGGGGTCGTAGAGCAGAATGCCCGCTCGATCCCAGGGAACGACCCGCTGGATCTGTTTGGTCACGGTCTTCCAGAGCCCTTCCCAATCGCGCTGCAGGTTCAGGACGTTGGTGACCTCAAGCAGGATTTCGTAATTCAATTCGTTCTTAGTCATGTCACCGTCCTCTGATCATCTGTCGGCACCTCGGACCCACCAGTTCCGATTATCATACAGTTCCCCGAAGCAGTTTCCCACCTCGCCGCGCTCGGACAGGATCGATCTCCGGGCCGCTACCATCTTCGTGATCGAGGCATCTTCACACAGGCAGTTGCACCGCATCCCGTCTGTCTTCGTGGCTCACCGTTGTCGTTCACGGTTTGAATTCATCGCAATCGATCCTCTGTTTTGGAGATGTCGATCGATCGGCCTAAACTCCTTCCAACTCCAGGTGCTTCTTGCCTTCGGCCGATCGCGGCACAGGTTCGATTGATTGGCATCGCCCTTGCTCATGACGCTGGTCAATCGAGAGCGATCGTACGGTCAGGCTCTCGCCCCTATCATCGAAGGAGGTGCGACTCATGTCTATGTTCCTGTCTCGAACCATTCTTCTGGCGCTGTTCGTGATAGTTGCCGCCGAGCCGTCTTGGAGTAAGGAGGTGCATTTCGTCGCGGCTGAGTCTCAAGAGAATCAGCCTATCTGGCGAACTGACACGGTGCTGTTGGAGCGCGCGTTCGACAAGGAGGAAGACCTCATTTTTATCCTGACCAATCCGACGAGCGTCGAGCATACTTTTGCGATGCCGGGGGTGCAATTCGTCACCCGCGAACATGTGCTCTGGCCTGAGAGCGGCAGCGATCTTGCCGAGCCTATCAGGTTGGTCTATGCCCAGTCGATGACGGTGGCCGTTAAGCCGGGAGAACGCAGGAGAGTAAGAGTTGACGGCATTAGTCTCTTGGCCGACAAGGCGGCGGGTCAGGCCGCTCGCTACTATTGCGAGATCCACAAAGACATTCATCTGGCCGGTTCCCTGTACATCATGTAATCCATCGTCGTCGGAATCGAGATGCCGCGCCGACTTCATACTTCAGCGAAGAGTCTTGACGGGGTGCATCGAGACAACCAAAAGGGAACAAGCGGAGGTCGGAGAACAGGCCGATCGGGCCACGAACATCATCGACCAGAACATGGAATACTCGGTCGATGGTTCGATCGGCTTCCGGACCGCTGTCCGGCCAAAGCAGCGGGCCGGATGCAGGAGAGCCCCGGTCCCTCAAGACTGCGAGTTCGTGCCAACCGGGCGATCGACGCCCGTGGAGAGATTCAGGCACATTTGGCCGGGAAATCGGCTCGAGTCGAGGGAGGATGGCATAGGGTCGTAGGAAGGTTACATCGGTGAAACCCCAACCGTGTCGTCTGTCGAACCTCCCGCTGTTGAACCTGCGGAGATTGTCCGGGAGCACAAGATCGTAACGGGGTGCAGGTTCGACATGGAGGAGGCTGCCAAGAAGGCGCTCCCTCGGATTGTCGAAGTCATCGTCCCTGCCGCCGAATCGGAATGTCGCGCGCTGGGCGAGAAGGTCTGGCCGTTCGGAGACGCCTGCCGGTAGGTTGAACCTGTCGCGGAAATCCAGCAAAGCCGGGTGCGCGCTGTTTTGCCGGCGTTGACCGTTCGCTCCACTGGGGGCCTCGGAGGCGATTGAGGAGGTCCCGCCCAAGCGGGCGTACTCGAAGGCATGGCCACGCGGGACCATCCGCCCAGATCCGTTGGCATCGGGGCACTGATCCTGTTGAGAGTTGACGCTCGGGATCCTCTCCCGCATCCGTCTGATGAAGAACTGCAGTCGACGTTTCGACGAAGTCCGACAATAGAAGACTAACCCATCGAGCCCTCCCTCAGTCAGCAAGAAAGTGTCCGCCATCCGTGCGATCGTCTGGCTGGCACTGGAGTTGATATCAAGGCTGCGACCCATTGCACCCATGGCATTCGTGGCTTGTGTGCTTGATAGGTCGATCCACCGACTCAAAGCCGTAGCGGCGTCGGGCACGATGTATCCGAGGATGTTGTTGTCCGGTCCGCGTGGTTCGTCCGCTGCCCGAGGCACCCCTGAGCCCAATCGTTGTGGTTCCCGGGGAAGCGCTCACGAATATTGTGGGCGAGGAGCTTTGCCGGCATTTGTTGAATTGGAAGCGAGGAGACTCCGGAAATTCGGATTGTCACCCTGGTCGATCCATCGGTCCGGTGCCTCGAGATGCAGTCTCGGCTCCGATGCAGATTCCGTGAGACTCGGACAACAGCGCTCAAAAGGTTTTAGCAAACGTGGTGCCACACCGGCGACAGCCGGCATCCTTCATGGAACCATTCTGTCTCTGCTGTGCCGGCGCGGCTCCGACCGGGAACGAGAGGCATCGCTGCTGAGGAGATTTCGATGAGTAACCGTGATCCTTCGTGGTTCACCGTGCTATCCCACGGGGCGATCGGTTTCATTCGCCTTCTCTACCGACCGATTGAAACGTCCGGCGTAGAGAAACGTTGGCACAGCGCGCGTTACGTCTTGAGATACACCGAAGGATGCGGCCTGGCAGGATGGCATCGCTCTTGCTCACTCCGCGTGCTGTTCGCGATACGATCGATCATCACCCCGCGTCCTTGGCGCGTACTCACCGTATCGAAGGAGGTTGCTGCTATGACTCATGTGAATCGCATCTCGTTCGCCGCTCTGACTGGCCTACTCCTGCTGAGCTTCAACGCACCGTCCTGGGGGAAGGACATTCATTTCATCGCAAGAGATTTTGAAGGGAATCGGTCGGTGTGGCATACGGAGAGCATGTTGTTGGAGCGGCCGGCCGACAGCGCGGAAGGTCTGACGTTTGTGCTGGAGAATCCGACCGATACGGAGCATGTCTTCGTGATGCCGGGAGTCCAGAGGATTATTCGGGAGCAGGTGCTGATGCCTGAGAGCGGAAGCGATATCGCCGAGCCGATGAGGATTCCGTACGTGGAGCCGATGACGGTGTCTGTCAAGCCGGGAGAGAGCAAGCGGTTGCAGGTTCACACGACCGACCTGTTCGCTCCGAAATCAACGGGCGTGGCCTTTCGGTTCTTCTGCACGATCCACAAGGATGTGCATCAAGCCGGCTCGATGTTCGTTATGTAGGCGTCTCGCGCGGTGTCGGCCCTGTCGCCTCTGTTTAGTCTTGGAGGGATCGGCGGGCGATGCGAACGCTCGATGATTGATGAGCGTGCGTGAGCATGGTTCGGCGGTTGCGTGACGAGGGTCTTGCGAGGCGATCGCGGAGATCACGACGCAACCGTCGAACCATTTGTCCCATCACAGTGAAGAGGAACTCTTGATGATGACGGTGAAGACCATCGAGCGATGCTGTGCGTTGAGCGTGGTGTTTGGGCTGTTCCTGAGCCTCACAGGGACGTTCAATCCCGCTGCTGGCGCGGAATATCGATTTGTGGCGAGGATTCCTTCGGCGGATCAGCCCATCTGGGAGGCGGCTTCAGGGACGATTGATCTCTCGGCGGTTCCTCAAGAGGAGATCGTGCTTGTGTTGGAGAATCCGACAGATGTCTCGCATGGGTTTGCGATGCCACAACTTCAGGCCGTGATACGTGAGCAGATCATCCGACCGGTTGACTCGATGGTGCCGACCGAGACGGTGCTCCAATACACTGCGCCAATCTCGGTAACGGTGGAGCCCGGACAGGTATACCGGGTCCGGCTCAGCAACAGTTCATTTAAGGCTCGTGCATCCTATTCAGAAACGATCGCGGTGTTTTGTCCGCTGCATAGGGCCAGCCGGGCCGGGTCAGTGTTTCTGGTGAAATGAGGACGGAAGCGGGTCTCCGCCGCTCGGCGGCAAGCGGTCATGCCACGATGATCCGCTAAGGTGAGGTGGGTGGAGGCCGGGACGGCTCGCGCAGGGATTCTCCCAGGAAACTGGTCGCTGCGCGGGCTCCTCCTCGCGAGAAGGAGGCTAAGTTCTGCCGAGACGCTATTTCAACAGGTGATCGGCAATGAGCGCGGAGAGCTCGGCGACTTCGACCTTGCCCTCACGCGTCAGCAACAGTTTCCCGTTGGCAAAAAAATGGGTCGTGGGATAGGTCTCGAAGGTGTGCATTTTTTTGATTTCTCGACATCGGCCCGGAATGTGCATTTTGGCCTTGCCGACTCTCACCTGCGGAAACTTTGCTGCGGCTTCCTCCAGGATCGGATCGTATTGATTGCAGGGCTCGCAGGTGGCCAACCCATAGGCTATTAGGGCGGCCGGTGCGCCGGTGAACTGCGCATAATTCTGATCGCTGACGTCTTCGACGGTGCCTGACATGGTGGTACCGAGCGCCGAGTTCTGAGTGCTGAGGCAGCCAACCGCTCGACCCTCAGCACCCAGCGCTCTAAGCTGGTTGTTAGTTTAGCTTCGCCAGCGCGTCGAGAATCTCCTTGTCCTCTCGGGCGGTCTTGATCTCCTGAACCTTCACATACGCGACCTTCCCGTTCTTGTCCACGATCACCGTGGCGCGCTTGCCGCAATTCAGCGGCTCGAAATACAGGCCGTACTTCTTGACCACCTCACGGTTGTAATCAGCCAGGAGTCGGTGCTTGAGCTCCAAGTGGTCGGCCCAAGCCTTGTGGGAAAAGAAGCTGTCCGTGCTGATCCCGAACAGCTCGGCGTTGGCCGAGGTAAATTTCGGGAAATCATCGGTCAGGCACTTGTTTTCGTTCGTGCAGACCGGGCTCCAGTCAAGGGGGTAGAACGCCAACACGACATTCTTCTTCCCCCGATAGTCGCTGAGCTTCACATCCTTTTGATCCTGATCCTTGAGCGTGAAATCCGGAGCCGTATCGCCCACTTTTATTTCTGCTGCCACATCACCCATCGAATCCTCCTTCTGGTTGAAGACACACCCGTTGCACCCAAGTTCAATTTGGTACCACTCTTCGAAAATCTATGTCAACGGGTCAAAAGACCTACCGGGTGGATAGGATTCAGGCGGAGCGTGTCGTCCTGAGGCGGTCACCGATCGGGAGAGCCTGCAGACCAGCCGATGCGTCGAACGGACAGCGGACCACGGACGTGGGGAATCGTGCGGTGCGAGATCACATGGAGATCGAGAGCCAGCAGGGGCAGGGGAACGGTCGAGCCGACCGTCGGAGTCCGAACGCCATGCATCAAGGCTTCGGCAATCTGGAGCAGTCGATCGATCGTGTGTTGACCGGGCAATCCTCTGGGACTCAGGGTTTCCAGTTCGTCCATCCCGAATTTGGATAAGCCGTGTGTACGGAAACACTCATGCGCCGGATCGCTGGAATCCAGTTGCACGACCGAGACATGATCGGCCAGACAGAACGATGTTAGTGGACGATCGCGCCAATCAGATGGATTCAAGAACGCGCCGGCGGCGAGGTCGTAGGCGGTGCCGTCCGTGAGCAAGGTGAGGCCTCGTGCCAGCCGGCTGCCGAACAGATGCGCCTCGATGGCATCTCCCGGCGGCACCTGACGCTGCATGATCATGGCCGCCAGCGAATGCCCCCATCCCAGTTGTTCCTTCCAGGGTTCGACCTCCTCGTTTGGGAGGGCGAGACAGAGCGTGGCCGCCCATGTGGTATGGGATACGTCGATCCATTCGGTGGGAGAGGACGGAGGCGCTCCCGAATGGATCTTCAGCGGACCTCCGTATTCGAGATCAAACCAGAATCGGAGGTCCGTGATCGTGGGAGAGGAGAACGAGTAGCCCACAATAAAGACGGACCGTCCCGGCTTCGCGGTGCGGCCGACTTTACGTTTGATTTTCACGATGGGTGCAGGCGGAGGGCGGTGGAGCCCACCCGGTCAGATCTGCCCCTTGCGATCTTTCCGGGCCTTTCGGCGATCTTCAGGGTTCAGAAGGCGCTTACGGATGCGCAAGCTTTCGGGCGTGATTTCGACCAGTTCGTCCTGGCCGATATATTCCAGGGCGAATTCGAGGCTCATCTCACGCGGAGGGGTCAGCACCAACGCTTCGTCCGATCCGGACGCTCGCATATTGGTGAGATGCTTCGCCTTGCACACGTTGACGTCCAAATCTTCATCCCGGTTGTTTTGGCCGACCACCATGCCGCGGTACACGTCCACACTGGGACCGATGAACAGAGTGCCTCGTTCTTGCGTCATGAACAGGGCATAGGCGGTGCTGGTGCCGTCTTCGAACGCGACCAGGGAACCGTGGGGCGCAACCTCTAAGTCCTGGACCGCAACGGGTTCGTAGTTCTTGAACACGTGATGGAGAATGACCGTCCCGCGCGTCTTTGCCAGTAGATAGGTCTTCAGGCCGATGAGGCCCCTGGTCGGAATCGAGTAATCGAGATGCGTTTCGCTGCCCCCGCTATCGAAATGGACCAGCTTCATGTGTCGAAGCTCGCCGCGTCGCCGACCGACCTCTTCGATGACCGCCCCCTGATATTCGGAGGGGACCTGAATGGAAAGATCCTCATAGGGCTCGGTCGTCACCTCACCGTCCTTGCGAAAAATCACTTCCGGCTGAGACACCTGCAATTCATAGCCTTCTCGACGCATCTGCTCGATCAACACAGCCAGATGGAGCTCTCCGCGGCCCGCGACGAGAAAACGGTCGGCGCTGTCCGTGTCCTGCACGCGCAGCGAGACGTTCGTCTCCAACTCTTTGTAGAGTCGCTCGCGGAGGTGCCGCGACGTCAAGTATTTGCCCTCTCGACCGGCGAAGGGGCTGGTGTTCACCCCGAAGGTCATTTGCACGGTCGGTTCGTCGATGGCGACAGGCGGCAAGGCGGCTGGCTGCATCGGGTCGGTGACGGTTTCGCCGATTTGAACGTCCGGCAATCCGGCGATCGCGACGATTTCTCCCGCCTCGACGTGTTCGACGTCGATGCGCTCGAGCCCGGAAAAGATCGAGAGATCAGAAACGCGGCCGGCCGCGGGGGTGCCGTCCCGCCGCATTACGCACACCTGCTGGCGGCGGGACAGGGAGCCGGCGAGCAGTTTGCCGATGCCCATTTTCCCTTTGTAGGGATCTTGGGCCAGCGCAAGCACCAGAAGTTGAAGCGAGATGTGCTGATGGATGGACGGGGCCGGCAGGTGCGCGAGGATCGCTTCCAAGAGTGGTGTGATGTCGGTCCCGGGCTTGTTGGCGTCGAGCGTCGCGATCCCCTTAAGGGCGGAGGCATAGATGATGGGAAAATCCAGTTGCTCATTGGTGGCGCCGAGGTGGACGAAGAGATCGAAGGTCCTGTTCACCACATCGTCGATCACGGCGTCGGGACGGTCGATTTTGTTCACGACGACGATGGCTTTATGGCCGAGTGCCAGGGCCTTTTTCAGCACGAAGGTCGTCTGAGGCATCGGGCCTTCCTTGGCATCGACCAGCAGGAGAACGCCGTCCACCATCCGCAAGGTCCGCTCAACTTCCCCACCGAAGTCCGCGTGGCCCGGCGTGTCCACGATATTGATCTTCACGCCGTTGTAGGTGATGCTCGCATTCTTGGCTCTGATCGTGATCCCGCGCTCGCGCTCCTGGTCCATGGAGTCCAGGATGCGCTCGCCCATGTCCTCGATCTTTCGGTGGACATGGGTCTGCCGAAGCAGAGCGTCAACCAGCGTCGTCTTACCGTGATCGACGTGGGCGATGATCGCGAGGTTTCGGATGTCGTCACGTTTGGCCCATCCGAGACGGTCTAATTCCTTGGGGGGAAACGGATGCTGTTGAGAGGTTGTCATCGACTCGGCTCCAAGGGGTCGCAAGGTCGGCTCAAAAAAAAGACGCCTGCGTGCGGGCGTCGGCCCACAGTATACTGGATGCGCGACCAGCTCCACAAGCAAGGGGGCGGAATCCCGCGGTCGCTCGTCGCGCCAAGCGCCGCAGTTGCTTGCAGTTTGGGAGAACCCATTGTAAGGTGACCGAGCGTGCCGCTTGCCCCTCGCATGCGAGACGATCTCCTCGGCTAGACTTGCATGGCACCCCTTCCCCAGCCACCTGCTTCACCGCCGCCGGGACCTCCATCGGGACCGCTGCCTGAAGTCCGGGATCGTCGTCGGCGATTCCGCTGGTGGCAGATCGCGATGATGGTCGTCATGGGCGGGCTGTGCCTGAGCGCAGCCTCCGTGGCGGGGACTCTCTATTACTTTGCGCAGGATCTGCCCTCGTTGGACATTCTGCAGGGTTATCAACCCAGCCAGGTCACGAGAGTCTACTCGGACGATCATCAGGTCATCGGACAATTCTATGTCGAGCGCCGCATCCTGACCCCGATCAACTTGATTCCCAAGAATTTCGTCAATGCGGTCATTGCGGTCGAAGACGCCCGATTCTTCGAACATCCCGGCCTTGATGTTGTCGGCATCGCGCGCGCGGCGTGGACGAATCTTCGCCGAGGTGGGCGTGTCGAGGGCGCCAGCACCATCACCCAACAACTGGCGCGATCGCTCTTTCTCTCTTCTGAGCGAACGTTCAGCCGCAAGGTGAAAGAATTGATTTTGGCCTACAAGATCGAGCTGATCCTCAGCAAAGAACAGATCCTCGAGCTCTACCTCAACCAGATCTACTTTGGTCAAGGGGCGTATGGGGTGGCCGCAGCGACCCAGACCTATTACGGCAAACAACTTAAGGACCTGACGCTGTCGGAGTCGGCGTTGCTGGCAGGATTGCCGAAGTCGCCGAATCACTATTCGCCGTTTCGATCGCCGGAGCGTGCGAAAAAGCGACAAGAGCATGTACTGTCCAGGATGGAAGAGGCAGGATTTATTACGCCGCTCGAACGGGAGGAAGCGGTCAATGAAGCCCTGGCGTTCCGCAAACCCAGCGCCGACAGCGTGGCGCCTTATTTCGTGGAATATGTCCGCCAGTATCTGGTGGCCAAATACGGAGAGTCGGCTGCGTATAAAGGAGGGTTGGAGGTCTATACCACCTTGCATCTTCCCATGCAGCAGGCGGCGGAACAGGCGGTCCGTGAAGGGTTGCGGGAACTGGACAAGCGGCAAGGATGGCGTGGACCGGTCGGCACGATCGATTTGAAAGACCTGTCTGCCGGAGCGACAGACGCGCCGTTGCCGAATCCCGGCGACATTGTGCAGGCAGTCGTGATGAAGATCGCAAAAGATCATGTGGTGGTACAGATCGGCAACAAGACCGGCCGGTTGGCATTCGACGACCTGGCGTGGGCGCAGCGGCAGCTCATTGGGCGCGATGTCGTGAAGGATGTGAAGACCGTACCGTCGCCTAAACAGCTCGTCAAACCGGGCGATGTGATTGAAGTCGCTATCAAGAAGATCGAGCGAGATACGATTCATTTCCGCCTGGAACAAACTCCGGTGGTCGAAGGCGCGCTGATCGCGACCGATCCCCGGACCGGAGCCATTCGGGCGATGGTCGGAGGCTACGATTTCACTCGCAGCGAATACAATCGTGCGGTGATGGCGCAGCGGCAGCCGGGGTCGGCGTTCAAACCCGTCATTTACGCGGCCGCCATGGCGCAGGGGCTCAGCCCTGCAAGCCTCATTCTGGATGCGCCGGTAGTCTACGAGGACGAGAAAGAAGAGAAAATCTGGAAGCCGGAAAACTACGGACGACGCTTCCACGGCATGGTCACGCTCCGCGATGCGCTGGCGCAGTCGCACAACCTCGCCACGGTACGGCTGCTGGACAAGGTTGGTATCCGCAATGTGGTCGAATTCGCCAAATCAATCGGGGTGACCAGCCCGCTTGCCCCGGATCTTTCGCTGGCCTTGGGCTCGTCGAGCGTGAGCTTGATGGAACTGACCGAGGTCTATGGGGTGTTCGGGAATCAGGGGATACGGGCGGAGCCGTATGCCATCGTCTCAGTGAAGGACAGCGCCGGGAAAACATTGGAAGAAACCCAAGTCCAGACGAAACCGGTGATGTCGAAGGAGACGGCCTACCTCATCACCAACATGATGGAGGACGTTGTCCAGCGTGGAACAGGCCAATTGGCCAAATCCTTGGATCGGCCGGTGGCCGGGAAAACAGGCACCTCCAATGATTTCACCAATGCCTGGTTTTTAGGCATGACACCCAATCTGGCAGTGGGGACCTATGTCGGGTTCGACGATCGGCGATCGTTGGGAGAGACGGAATCCGGCGCCCATGCGGCGCTTCCCATCTGGGTCGCGTTCATGAAGCAAGCCCTCAAGCAACTTCCCGTCGAACCGTTTCAGATTCCCGACGACATCATGTTCGTGAAGGTGGACCCGTCCACCGGCCTCCTGGCGGAAGATGCAGGCGAGCGCGGCACCGTCGAGCTCTTTGCCAAAGGGACCGAGCCCACCCAAGTCGCGCCTCCGCGCATCGATCCTGCCGATTTTTACAAATTGGACCAACTCCCCGAGCCTCAGGCCCCGATGCCAGCCCCCATGGGGCAACCGGCCGACAACCTTGTGAACTGAGCTGGGTTGAGGAGGGAGGCGGCGTGGTTACGAACGAGCGTCCTTGTACTCCTGCCACCAGGCCATCTGGATCGCTTCGAGCAGTTTCTCGTTGGATTTCTTAGGATCGTCCTTGAAGTCCGGGAGGGCGGTGATCCAGGCATGCAGATCGGTAAATCGGACCGTGAGCGGGTCCACGTCCGGGTGCGATTCTATCAACTGAATCGCGATCTCTTCGGTATCCTGCCATGTCACATGCATAAGGTCGTCCTTGAGGGTGGCGCGCGCGTCGCCTCGCGCCGGATCCCCTCTGAGCAATGAGAGTCGACTACGTGACTTGGGAGAGCTTCTTGTGTTGCAGCGCTTCCTTGAGCGAATTGTCCATCAACACTTCGGCCAGGTGGTGAGTCACCTTTTCCACTTCACTGATCTGGGCCCGAATCGCCCGATGGTCGTCTTCTTGCTTTGCGGTGCGAAGAGTGACCAGCGCCTGGCGGATCTGCTCGATCTCACGGGCCTCAATCAGCTGGGCACCCATGTGTAGGGCCTTCTCGGTTGCCGCGAGAATGGCATCAGCTTCCGTTCTGGCCTCAATGACCTGACGCGCTTTCAGGTCTTCGGCTGCAAAGGTATAGGATTCGTTGATCATGCGCTCGACCTCATCGTCCGAGAGGCCGTAAGAGGGCTTGACCTGGATCGATTGGGTTTCACCGGTGCGCACGTCCTTGGCCGACACGTTGAGAATGCCATTGGCGTCGATGAGGAACGTGACTTCGATACGAGGGATGCCAGCCGGCAACGGAGGAACCTTGAGTTGAAATCGCCCCAAGCTCCGGTTGTCTTTGACGAGTTCACGCTCACCCTGCAGGATGTGCAGATCCACGGAGGTTTGTCCGTCCACATACGTGGTGTACATTTCCTTCGCA
Source organism: Nitrospiraceae bacterium (assembly GCA_040981105.1). GTDB lineage: Bacteria > Nitrospirota > Nitrospiria > Nitrospirales > Nitrospiraceae > Nitrospira_G. Next base: position 88,311 of record JANRMO010000006.1, on the reverse strand, counting down.
CTGGTCGGGATCGTCGTGTTGCGCCGGATCAACGGGCTCATGACGCCGCCCATGGTCTCGATCCCAAGCGAGAGCGGCGTGACGTCCAGCAGCAGGAGATTCTGAGTGACACCGCTCAGGATGCCGGCCTGGACGGCGGCCCCCAACGCAACGACTTCGTCAGGGTTCAATTCGCAATGCGGGCGTTTGCCGAACAGCTCCTGGACGCGTTGCCGTACGACCGGCATGCGGGTTGCGCCGCCGACCAGCACCACCTCGTCGATCTCGGATGGATTGAGCCCCGCATCTTTCAGGGCCAGACGGCAGGGTTTCAAGGTGCGCTCGACGAGATCCGCGGTCAAGGCGTGGAATTGATCCCGGGTGAATTCCCGCTGATATCGGCCTTTGGAATCCGGCAACTCCACGATCGCCGCGGCCTTGTGGTCATCCGATAACCGGATCTTCACCCGTTCGGCTTCGAGCCGAACCTCCTGCATCGCATCGGGAAACTGGCTCAAATCCACTCCCTGCTGCTCGCGGATCTCCTTTACCATCACGTCCGCCAGACGCCGGTCGAAATCATCGCCGCCAAGGTGCGTGTCGCCGTTGGTGGACAACACCTCGAAAATGCCGTCCTTCAACTTGAGGATCGACAGATCGAACGTGCCGCCGCCGAGATCGTAGACCGCGATCGTGCCCTGAGTCCGCTCCTGTAATCCGTAGGCCAGCGATGCGGCCGTCGGCTCATTGATGATCCGCAGAACTTCGAGGCCGGCAATCGTTCCGGCGTCTTTGGTCGCCTGGCGCTGGCTGTCGTTGAAATAGGCAGGGACCGTGATGACGGCTTGTCTCACGTCCTCTCCAAAAAACGCATCTGCCCGTTGTTTCAGCTCCTTCAGCACCATGGCGGAAATTTGCGGCGGGGAGTAGGTCTTCTCGCCGATTCGAATGCGGATGACCCCGCTCTTTTCCTCAAGATGATGAGGGAAATAAGTCAGTTCATCGGACACGTCTTGCAAGCTCTTGCCCATGAAGCGCTTCACGGAATAGATCGTGCGGTCCGGGCTTCGTACGAGAAATTCCTTGGCTGCGTCGCCGACAATCAGTCCGTTGTCGGTGAGTGCGACGATCGACGGCACCATCGTGCGATCATGACGGCCTGTGAGCACACGGGGCGTCGAGCCGTCCATGTAGGCGATCAGGGAATTGGTGGTGCCGAGATCTATGCCGACGATGGGTGCCATATTGTCCTAGTCTAAGATGTACAGGTTGGTCGGCCGGTTCCTAATTGGATTCCAGGGTGTTGGCCACGTCGGTGACGATGTTGCAGACATACGTGCGATTGGACAGGACTTCCCGCATCTCCTTGAGCACAGCGTCCTTTTCAGCGCGTATTGCGGCGCCTTCCTCCTCCCGCAGGTGGAGGGCATCCCATTTTCCGAACAGCCCGATGAGGCTCGACTCCAGCTCTTGCTGTCGTTCCTCCAGGCTTTGGCGGTCGGAGTCGAGCTTGGCCCGCAAGCCAGCCAGCTTGTCGGACGATCCTTCTGCCAGGCCTTGTCGGTAGTTTTCGAGATCCTCTTGCAAAGAGAGGATTTCTTCAAACAGCTCCGCCGGCGGGGCCGATCGGATGTTCTTGACCGACCCGGCTTCCAGGCCGACCAGATATTCAGCTCGTTGAATCGGATCTTTCAACGTGCGGTAAGCATTGTTCAAAAGGGCCGAATTGCCGAGGCTGATCGTTCGTTCCGTGTCCGTCTTGGTGTGGAAGAAATCCGGATGGAACGCGCGACTCATGTCGTAAAACCGGCGTTCCAGGTCCTGTGCGTCGATCGTCAGACGCCGTGGGAGCCCCAAGCAGGAAAAGTAGTCGCTCTCCTTGGACAGCGGCTGGACCTTGACGCAACGGTCGCAAAAATATTCTCCCGTGACTTGGGATTGACAGTGCCAACACATGCTCCGAGCCATGTGGAGCTCGGTGCGCCGAGGAGATATTTTGACCGTCTCTTCCATGAGTCCCATCCTTAGGAGTCGCGACATCGTCGCGGACTCGTGAGATGTGCCCTGTCCGGACTAAGCGGAAAAGGATTCGCCGCAGCCGCAGGTCTTCGATGCGTTCGGATTGATGAACCGAAACGACCCGGTCATGAGATCCTTGTAATAATCAAGCTGGGTCCCTTGGAGATAGATGGCGCTTTTAACGTCCACGATCACCTTGATCCCCTCGATGTCATATACCTGATCATGCGGACCGATCTTCTCGTCGAAGTTGAGGGTATAACTCAACCCCGAGCAGCCCCCCCCCTTCACGCCCAAGCGCAACCCGCCTTCGGTGATGCCCTGCAGGTCCAGCAGGCGCTTAACTTCCTTGACCGCAGACTCGGTGAGTGTGATGACCGGTGTGGTAGCCTGGCTGTCCATCGCTGTTACCTCTCAGTGGTTACCCTTCCTTGCCGTCCGGAGCAGAGCCCCCTTGCTTCTTCTTATAGTCATTGAGCGCGGCCTTAATCGCGTCTTCCGCCAGCACGGAGCAATGGATCTTGACCGGCGGCAGGTTCAGCTCCTGCACAATATCCGTGTTCTTGATCTGGGCGGCCTCATTGACGCTTTTTCCTTTGAGCCATTCCGTGGCCAGGCTGGAGCTGGCGATGGCCGATCCGCAGCCGAATGTCTTGAACTTGGCGTCTACGATGGTGTCGTTCTGCACTTTGATCTGCAGCTTCATGACGTCGCCGCACTCGGGGGCGCCGACGATCCCGGTCCCGACGCCATCCTCCTCCTTCTTGAACGAACCCATGTTGCGGGGGTTATTGAAATGATCAACGACTTTGTCGCTGTATGCCATCGTCGGTCCTCCTCTCTGTCTTCCTGTAGAATTCTATAACGTCCTGTCATCCGCATGGGGGTTAGTGGGCCGCCCACTGGACGGATTTCAAATCGATGCCTTCCTTCGCCATCTCGTACAGCGGGGACATCTCGCGCAATTTCTTGACCGTCTCGATCATCCGTTTGGCAGTGTAGTCAATCTCCTCTTCGGTGTTGAACCGGCCGAGGCCGAACCGAATCGAGGAGTGAGCCAGCTCCGCTCCCACCCCCAGCGCCTTGAGCACATAAGAGGGCTCCAGGGTAGCCGACGTACAGGCCGATCCAGACGAGAGCGCGATCTCCTTCATCCCCATCAACAGCGACTCCCCCTCCACGTAAGCAAAGGACAAATTCAAATTATGGGGCAGCCGTTGGATAGAATGTCCGTTGAGATAGACTTCCTCCAGTGCGGACGTGATGGTTTTGTGAAGTCGGTCCCGCAGCGCGGCCAGACGAACTGATTCCACCGGCATCTCCTGCAGGCAGAGAGCCAAAGCGGCTCCGAACCCGACGATCAACGGCACTGCCAGGGTTCCCGACCGCATGCCTCGTTCGTGCCCGCCCCCGTCGATGATCGGTGCCAGACGCACGCGAGGACCTTTTTTCCGGACGTACAGCGCGCCGATGCCCTTGGGACCGTAAATTTTATGTGCCGTACAGGACAGAAGATCGATGCCCATGGTCTGGACGTCCACGAGGATCTTCCCAACGCCCTGGGTCGCATCACAGTGAAAGAGCACCCCGTTTTCCTTGGCGACCTTGCCGATCTGCGCTACCGGATTGATCGTGCCGATTTCGTTGTTGGCCAGCATAACGGAAATGAGCACTGTCTTGTCCGTCAAGGCAGATCGAACATCGTCCGGACTCACCATGCCGTATTTATCGACCGGTAGGTACGTGACCTTCACGCCCCGTTTGGTTTCCAACGTCTTGGCGGTGTCCAACACCGAACGGTGTTCCGTCGAGCTGACGATGATGTGATCTCCCTTCTCCCGATACATCTCGACGACGCCCTTGAGAGCGAGGTTGTTCGATTCCGTGGCTCCGCTGGTAAAGACGATTTCCTTGGCGTCCGCATGGATCGCTTCGGCGATTTGCTGACGCGCCTGTTCGACGCCTTCCTCCGCGGCCCACCCGAAGGCGTGGTTGCGACTGGCCGCATTGCCATATTTCTCTGTAAAGTACGGCAGCATCGCTTCCACGACGCGTGGATCGACCTTGGTAGTCGCATGGTTATCGAGGTAGATCGGCAACTTCATCTTGTCACTCCTTGGCCGGTCGTAAGGGATTGCACGGTAATGAGCGGCGTCCCCCCCATCATGTCCTGGAGGGTCATATTGTTCAACAGTTGATAGATGCTGTCCTGGAGCTTGAGCAACGGTGTCCGGATAGTACAATGCTCCTGTTGCGAGCAGAGAATCCCGTCATGATTCTCATGAGAACAGTCGGTGATGCCCAGCGGTCCCTCGAGCGCTTCCAATACCTGGGCGATGGTGATGGCCTTGGCCTGATGAGCCAGCAAATATCCGCCCTTCGGCCCATTGTGACTTTCAATCAGGCCGTTCTTCGCCAGGGTCTGTAGGACTTTTGCAAGCAACTCGGATGGAATGTTGTACTCTTCCGCGATCTCTTTCGTGTTGACGATGCGGGGAGTCGACAGCTCCCCATACTGGTTCTGCCGCGATGCCATGTACTGAAGGGCCATCAGTCCGTAGTCTGCCTTTTTCGAAAACTTCAGCATGATGAATGCGTGTCCGAGTAGTTTAATCGGAGACCGTATTGATCTCCGACCAGAAAAGTCGTATATAAAGTATCATCATGGTTTTAAGAATGTCAACCGAAGTTCAGGAGCAATAGCAATCGGGAGATTGTCCTTGGAGGATTCAAGGCTCTGGGGTGGAGTGGCCTGATCCTGGCACGGCATCGTTCAAGTGAAGGACGCGAAAGGATTGTAACAAATGGGTGGAACGAACCCTTATATCGAGAAGACGGAATATCAGTTACCGACGAAGACCTACACGATCACGTTTGTGAAGCAGGCGACCAACGAGACCGTCGTGGTCCAGATCGATCCCGACAAGATCCCCTATGGAGAAACCGGTCTGCCCGGCAGTATTCTTGATATTGCGATGGCTCATGGGGTTGACTTGGAGCACGCCTGCGGCGGGGTCTGCGCCTGTTCGACTTGTCACGTCTATGTGAAACAAGGGCTGGAAACTTGTAATGAAGGAACCGACGACGAATTCGATCAATTGGACGAAGCTCCGGCTATTACGTTGCATTCCCGTTTGGGATGTCAATGTGTGCCTAATGGGACGAAAGATGTTCTCGTGGAAATCCCCGCTGTGAACAAGAACTTGGTGAAGGAAGGCCACTGAACACCGCAAACCACGGTGTTGGGCCAACGCTGGGTTCCGTTTTTCCAACCGTCCTCGATCCGTTGCCTTTACAACCTCTCCCTTGCATGTTAAGAGGGGCGCGTATCAAGCGATGCCGAAGGCTCGCGATTTCGTGACCTGCAGCAACTGTTCTCATGGAATGAAGACGATGAGGAAGCGAGCGCTGAAGAGGATGACGTCATGAGTCACGTTCGTGTGCGGTTTGCACCGAGCCCTACGGGCTATCTACATATCGGAGGTGTTCGGACCGCCCTCTTCAACTGGCTGTATGCGCGGCGACATCACGGGGCCTTTATACTTCGGATCGAAGATACCGACCAGAGCCGATCGACGGAAGAAGCGATTACGGCCATTCTCGACGGAATGCGTTGGGTGGGACTGGATTGGGACGAAGGGCCTTACCGCCAGACCGAGCGCATGGATCTGTACCGCGAGCACGCGCTGCGTCTGCTGAATGCCGGACAGGCTTACTGGTGCGTCTGCACCGCCGAGGAATTGGAGGAAAGGAGAAAGGAGGCCCTGGCCAAGGGGCTGCAACCGAGATACGACGGGCGGTGCCGGGAGCGGGGAATCGCGAATCCGACGGGGGACGCTGCCCTGCGGTTCCGCGCTCCGGAAGAAGGGCAGACTGTCATCGAGGATCTCGTCAAGGGCCGCGTGGTGTTCGATAACGCGGTGCTGGACGACCTGATCATTCTCCGTTCCAACGGCTATCCGACTTACAACTTTTCCGTCGTGGTCGATGATGCTCTGATGGGGATCACGCATGTCGTGCGCGGAGATGACCATCTGACCAACACACCGCGACAGGTCCCGATCTTCCAGGCGTTGGGATTTCAGGTGCCGCAATTCGGCCATCTGTCCATGATTCTGGGTTCCGACAAGGCCAGGCTGTCGAAACGGCACGGGGCTACGTCGGTGCTGGCCTATCGCGACATGGGATATTTGCCCGAGGCTCTCATCAATTATCTCGTGCGGCTGGGTTGGTCATTCGGGGACCAGGAAGTTTTCTCGCTTCAAGAAATGGTCGAAAAATTTTCATTTGACCATGTCCATAAATCGTCGGCGGTGTTCAATCCCGAAAAGCTGCTGTGGCTGAATGCACAGTACATCAAGCAGAGCGAACCCAAACGGGTGGCGGAGCAGTTGCAACCCTTCCTGGAACGGGCCGGGGTCGGAACCGAGGCGGCGGGAATGCCTAACGGCTGGATGGAGCGACTGGTGCTGGCCTTTCGGGAGCGAGCCCAGACGCTAGATGATATGGCCAAGGCTGCGGTCCCCTACCTTCAGTCCGATCTTCAGATGGACGGGGCGGCTGCCAAGAAATTCCTGACGGCGACTGTCGCGCCGCTATTGGAACTTTTGGCGGAGCGGTTCGCCGCGGTCCCGGAATTCAAGAAAGAGAACCTGGAGACCGTATTCAAAGCCACCGTGGCCGAAGCGGGAATCAAAATGGCCGAGCTGGCGCAACCGGTACGCGTGGCGTTGACGGGACGGACGGCCAGCCCCGGCCTGTTCGAGGTGATCGATTTACTCGGGCGGGATCGGACGCTTGAACGGTTGCGCCATGCGGCCTCTCGCGCCGGCAGCTTGACTGACGGTCGGTGATATATTAGGCTCGCACGTTGGTTGGGGGATCGTCTAGCGGTAGGACGTCAGACTCTGGATCTGACTACCTAGGTTCGATTCCTAGTCCCCCAGCCATTCTGTCTTTCGGCGTTTCACCGGCCAGTTGTGTGTCGCCAGATATCGCTCGGTGGAGCAGAATGCGCTCCAAGCGCGCGTTCAGGTGAAGGTTCGCGCTGGGGGATCGTCTAGCGGTAGGACGTCAGACTTTGGATCTGACTACCCAGGTTCGATTCCTGGTCCCCCAGCCAATTTGTCGATCCGGGTAGAGGAGAGGAGCCGGCCACACCAGCCGGCTCTTTGTATTTTGGGGTGAAGTGCGATTCGCGAGAAGCCGTGGCGAGAGTATGATCAGCGAACCAACCGGTTCTTCCGCTTCGAATTTCATCGAAGAGATCGTGGCTCAAGATCAAGCCACCGGTAAACACGGAGGGCGTGTGGCTACGCGCTTTCCTCCGGAGCCGAACGGCTACCTCCATATCGGCCACGCTAAATCGATTTGCCTGAACTTCGGCCTGGCGTTGGTGCATCGGGGGACCTGCAACCTGCGGTTCGACGACACCAATCCCACCACGGAAAACCTGGAGTACGTCGAATCGATCAAGGACGATGTGCGATGGCTTGGGTTCGCGTGGCACCAGGAACACTACGCCTCCGACTATTTTGAGCAACTCTATCAATTCGCGGTTCATTTGATCCGGTCGGGCCGCGCCTATGTGGACAGTTTGAATGCCGATCAGATTCGGGAATATCGGGGCACGCTGACGGAGCCCGGCAAGGACAGTCCCCATCGTTCGCGGACGATCGAGGAGAATCTCGACCTATTCCGGCGTATGCGGGCGGGAGATTTCGCCGAAGGCAGCCATGTGTTGCGGGCAAAGATCGACATGGCCTCGCCCAATATCAACTTACGCGATCCGATCCTCTATCGGATTCGGCGCGTGGCGCACTACCGAGCTGGCGATGCCTGGCTGATCTATCCCACCTACGACTTCGCCCATCCCCTGTCGGACGCGATCGAAGGCATCACGCATTCGATCTGCACGCTGGAGTTCGAAGATCATCGTCCTTTGTATGACTGGGTCGTGAGGGAATCATGCGCGCCTTCGACTCCTCAACAGATCGAATTTGCCCGGCTCAATTTGACCCATACCGTGATGAGTAAGCGTAAATTGCTTCGATTGGTGGAAGAGGGACATGTAGCCGGGTGGGACGATCCGCGACTGCCAACAATCAAGGGCCTCCGCCGGCGCGGATACACCCCGGAGGCCATTCGTGCCTTTTGTGAGCACATCGGTGTCTCCAAGCGGGAGTCGGTGGTCGAAATGGCGCTGCTCGAACACTTCATCAGAGAAGACTTGAACAGGCGTGCGGCCAGGGTCATGGGCGTCTTGCGTCCGTTAAAATTGGTCATCGAGAATTACCCCGATGGAAAATCCGATGAGTTGGAAGCGATCAACAACCCCGAAGATCCCACGGCGGGATCGCGACTCGTGTCATTTTCGCGCGAGCTCTACATCGAGCAGGACGACTTTCGCGAGGATCCGCCCAAGCAATTCTTTCGCCTGGCCCCGGGACGCGAGGTGCGCCTGAGGTACGCCTACATCATCAAATGCGTCGGGGTCATCAAGGACGAACGGACCGGAGAGATCGTCGAAGTCCGATGTACCTACGATCCCGAAACGCGAAGCGGCGGGTCGGGTGCCGGCCGGAAGGTCAAGAGCACCATCCATTGGGTGTCAGCCGCGGGGGCCCTTCCTGCTGAGGTGCGGCTGTATGAGCATCTCCTGAACGAGGCGGGGCCCGGCGAGGAACGGGACTTCGTCTCCAGCCTTAATCCGGACTCGGTTCAGATTCTTCGGCGCTGTTTGGTCGAACCGAGTCTGGCTCAGGCGAAGCCGGGGCTGCGCGTGCAATTCGAGCGGCTCGGATATTTTTGCGTCGATCCGGATTCGACGGCGCAGACACTGGTTTTCAACCGGACGGTGGCGCTCCGCGACACGTGGGCCAAAATCGAAAAGGCCCAGGGCCAGGGATGAACCACACATTTCGGCTTGACCTGATCGGCTGTATCTGGTAGAAGCCGGTATCTCCCCATAGAGCCTTCGCTCGTTCTCTTTTCACGAATCATCATGGATGAGCTGTTGCGAACAGATTGTTCGAGGCGGTCATTTTTGCGAACGTCGCTTGCCGCGGCGCTGCTGGGCTGTACGCGCACGTTGTGGCCGACGGACGTGTCGGCCGGTCGTCTGCCGGAAGGCCGACTGGCCCTGTGCCACGCGCATACGAATGAACGGCTGGAGGTTACTTACCGAAACGACTTCGGGCAGTACGATGCGTCGGCGCTTGAAGCATTGAACAGTTTCATGCGATGCAACTACACCAACCGAACTGCGAGCATGGATCTTCGGGTGATTGAGTTCCTGAACAGTCTGCACAAACAGGTCGGAGGCGACAAGGAGATCATCGTGCAGTCGGCCTATCGGTCTCCCGAATACCAGACCGTGCTGATTAAGCAACGGGGGCGACGGGTGGCCAGACAGAGTTTCCACGTGACGGCCCAGGCCGTGGATTTTCATATTCCCGGCGTGCCGTTGCGCCAGATCCGTCAAGCGGCGCTGCGGTTGGGACTGGGTGGGGTCGGATATTACCCGCGCCGCGGGTTCGTACATATCGATTGTGGCCCAGTCCGTTGGTGGTGACGTTTACGCCTCGTTCTGCCGGTTTCCATTCTCGCCGTCCACTCCATTTTCCACCGCACGATCGACACGATCGTATCGAATCTAGCAGGATACGGAAAAACACTCCGCTCATCCTTCGAGGACCTCAGGAGGAACGGAGCAGTCATTGAATATGCTGGTGTTTTCCGATCCTGCTGAGCCTGTCGAAGCACACACATCGAGTTTTTTCGCAGCCTGCTAGATCTGTATGGAAGGCCGGCTCGACCAAGCGCAATGCCAGGTGCTCGGGTTCATGTGAGCAAGCCGTCCTATCCCCCGATTGAATAGTTCCGTCCCTCAAAATTCTTGAAGCTCGTGCCGTACGCCCCTACCGAAGCGGAATGGGCAGTGTGACGGGTCTCTTCGATGATGACTCCATTCATCATCACCGAAGGTCCGACACGTGACACCGTCTGTGCGTCCCAACAGTCAGCCAATTCCTGATCAGCCTGCAGACACCGAGAGGAGACCGCAAGACAATCGGACCCTTGTCGGTCTGTGGCAATGGTGCCTCCTCGCGGTCATCCTACTGCTATTGAGCGGCTGTATTCCCGGAGGGGGCGGCGGGGGAGTGGCCCCTAATCCGGCCAACCTGCAGAGTCTTGAGATTGTATCCGGTACGCAGGTGTCGAAGGCCTTCGCACCGACGCCGGCATTCAACGCGGAGGTGTCCGAGTACGCCGTCACGGTGGGAAGTGAGGTCTCATCGGTCCAGATCATCCCGACCGTGGCCGACAGCCGGGCGACGGTGAAGGTCAACAACCAGGCGGCGGCGTCGGGCCAACCGTTCGGTCCGATCAATCTAGTGCTCGGCACCAACGCGCCGATCACCATCCTGGTCGACGCGCCGGGAGCGTCGAAGACGTACACCATCACGATTACCCGCGCCGCGACCACCACGCTCTCGAATCTGCTGTTGTCGGCTGGATCGCTTCAGCCGACATTCGAACCGAACAAGTTCGAGTATTCGGCGCAGGCGCCGTTCACGACCGCAACCACCACCGTGACACCGACCACCGCCGATAGCAACGCCACTGTGACCGTCAACGGCACAAGTGTCACCTCAGGGCAGCCCTCGCAGGCCATTCTCCTGTCTGTGGGCCAAACTACGATCACAATCGTCGTCAGCGCACCCTCCGTGGCGCCGACGACCTATACGGTGACAGTGTCGAGGCTACAGGGCTCCTCAAACGCCAACCTGTCGGCACTGGTTGTGTCACCCGGACCGTTGCTACCGGCGTTCAGTTCCTCCACGCTCTCCTATTCCATGAATGTTAATAATCCGACGAGCAGCGTGATTGTGACGGCTACCGTGCAGGATGCCACATCCACCCTGGAAATCGATGGAAAGCCGGTGGGTTCGGGGCAACCTTTTGCTGTGAACAACATTCCGGTGGGAGCCAGCACCATCACGATCTTGGTTATTCCTCAGACCGGGACTCCCAAGGTTTACGCAGTCACCGTCAATCGAGCATTGCCGGGCAACGCCAATTTGTCCAGCGTGACCGCCAGTCTGGGAACATTCTCACCGGCCTTCAGCCCGTCCACGCTGACCTATTCGCTCAATGTCTTGAACCCGGTGACGAGTGTGTCGCTGACCGCCACGGTCCAGGATTCGACCTCCACGATGACGATTAACGGGCAAGCCGTCGCCTCCGGCACGCCGTTTGTGATCAACAATCTCGTCATCGGCAATACGACCGTGACAATCGTGGTCACGGCCAATCCGGCGGGTAACAGTCAGACCTACACGGTTACCATCGTGCGTTCGATCGCGGGCAATGCCAATCTTTCCGGCCTGACTGTGACCCAGGGGGCTCTCACGCCGGCCTTCAATCCCGGCACGTTGATCTACAGCGTCAATGTGCTGAATCCGGTAGTAGGCGTAATCGTGACCGCTACCGTGCAGGCCGGCAGTTCCACGATGACGATCAATGGGCAGGGGGTTGCGTCCGGCGCGCCGTTCCAGGTCAATGGACTGGTCGTGGGACCGAATACGGTGACCATTCGCGTGACTGCGCAAGCGGGGAATTTTCAGGACTATGTCGTCACGGTCAATCGCTCGCCGGCCGGCAATGCCAACCTTTCCGGCCTGACCGTGAGTGCAGGGATTCTGTCGCCGGTCTTTGCGCCAGCCACGTTGCTCTATTCGGTAAACGTCCTCAACAGTGTGACGAGCATGACCGTCACGGCCAGCACGCAGGCCGGCAGCTCCACGATGACGATCAACGGGCAGGTCGTTGCCAACGGGACGCCGTTCACGGTTAACGGATTGGTCGTGGGGGTGAACCAGATCGCGATTCGCGTAACGGCTATAGAAGGCAACTTCCAGGACTATCTTGTGACCGTCAATCGAGCCGCGCCGGGCATCGCTAATCTGTCATTGCTGACCATCGGACCGGGAACCATGACACCTTCGTTTCTCCCGGCGACCCTCAGTTATTCCGTGGCAGTGGCAAACACGGATGCGAGCGTAACAGTCACGGCAACCCTGGAGGTCCCCGGCACTTCTACTATGACCATCAACAACCAGGCCGTCGCATCGGGGACGCCACTCCTTGTGAACCTGGGCGTGCCTGGCAGCGCTACCCCCATCTCCATCGTGGTCACCGCGCAGGCCGGCAACAGCCAGGTCTATACGGTGACCGTCAATCGGCCATTGTAAACCCTCGCCTTCATCCCTATCGTCGGCAAATCCCTACCAGCAACCGGAATAAGGAAAAGATTGCACCGTCAGTCAGATCAGTTCACGACAGGCAATAGTTTCAATGGCTTAGGAATGGCTTGTCTGCAGGATCTGTCTCGGGCGAGCCTGGTGAGAACGGGTGCGGGCGCAGGAGAACCGATGCCGAAACGGTACGAGTTCCATTCCGGATAACTGGCTACCTAAGCCGATTCGCAGACCTCTGGAAAATATCCAAATTTTCTCAGGGAAGCCCTACAAAAGTGGGATGGGATTCGGGTACACCCGTCCGCCATGATACAGCCTTCCTCGTAGTAGGAACGAAGGCCAAAGAATACAGCGTCCACTACTTTTTCCTATCCACAACTGTGTCGTGAGGCCGAGAGGAGACCCTGAGTGCCCAAGGTGTTGGTTGATGCAGCAGTAGAACGGAATCGTCAGGTGAAACTCAGACAATGGGGTCGGTCGGCCTGGTGGCGAGGGGGGGCCTGTTTCATTTTGCTTGTGGCAGCCCTCACGGGCTGTATTCCCAGTGACGACGCACCGCCGGGGCCGAATCGCGCGGCGGACCTAGCCAATCTGGAACTGTCCGAGGGGGCGCTTTCTCCGGCTTTCGGTCCGGACGAACTGAACTACACCGTCTCGGTCGGTAGCAATATCAGTTCAATCACCATCACCCCGACCGTGGCTGATGCCCGCGCCACGGTCAAGGTCAACAATACTCCAGCCCAGTCAGGACAGCCGTTCGGACCAGTCAATCTCGCATTAGGCACCAATCCACCCATCACCATACTGGTTGATGCTCCGGGGATCTCAAAAACTTATACGATGGTCGTCACCCGTGCGCCGAATGCGGATCTGAAGGCGCTGCAACTGTCGGCCGGCGCGTTGGCGCCCGCCTTTTCGCCCAACGTCACCAATTACATGGTTGAAACGGGCTTCAGCACGCCATCGACCACCGTCACGGCCACCGTCGCGGATGACACGTCTACAATGACGATCAACGGAAATGCCGCGACCTCGGGTCAGCCATCGAACCCCATTACTCTGAACGTCGGTTCCAGCAACGTCATCACGATCCGCGTGACGGCGGCCAATAGCGAGACCAAAGACTACCAGATCACGGTACTGAAAACCGGCACGACCAATCTGGCCAGCTTAAGCATCTCGGCCGGTCCGATTGCGCCCGCCTTCAATCCCACTACTTTGGCCTATACGGTTTCGACGGGATACCCAACCGACCAGACTACGATCACGTTGAGTACCGCGGACAGCACCGCCGCCGTTACCGTCAATGGTCAAGGACCGGTCCAGGGAGGAGGCACTTTCGGACCGTTCCCGTTGGCGGCTGGTCAGCAAACTCCTTTCACAATCGTCGTCACCTCGCCGACGGTGGCGTCGAAAACCTACACGGTCACGATCACCAGGCAGGCACCTTCCTCCAACGCGAATCTGTCCAGTCTGACGGTCAACCAGGGAACACTCAGTCCGTCATTTAATCCTGGGATCTTCGGTTATACCGTGAACGTGGGCAATTCGGTGACGAGCATCAATGTGACGGCAACGGTGCAGGACCCGGCGGCCTCTCTTCAGATCAATAATTCATCTGCGACCTCGGGGCAGCCGTTTACGGTTGGTGGGCTGGTGGTCGGAGCCAACGGAATCAATATCGTCGTGACACCCCAAAGTGGCCCCCCTCAACTGTACACCGTCACGGTGAACCGGGCCGCGCCGACATCCGGCAATTCCAATCTGGGAAGCTTGGCCGTCTCACCGGGAACATTACAGCCACCGTTCAATCCGAATACGAACAACTACAATGTCTCGGTTTCGAACGCGACGACCTCTGTCGTGGTGACGGCGACCACGCAAGATGGAAGCGCCACCATGACGATCAATAATCAGGCTGTTCAGTCCGGACAGGCCTTCACGGTTGGCAATCTCCAAGTCGGAAACAATACGGTCACCATTCGAGTCACGGCCCCAGCCGGCAATGCTGAAAATTATGTGGTAACGGTCAATCGAGCCGCCCCGCCGTCGAGCAATGCGAATCTTTCGAATCTGACTGTGTCGCCGGGCTCTCTCTCTCCAGGATTCAGTCAGTCGACGCTGAATTACAACGTGTCCTTGCCGTTCGCCAATTCCAGCATCAATGTGACGCCGACAGCCGCCAGTGGCAGTTCCACGATCACCGTCAACGGGCAGGGCGTCAATTCAGGAGGCACGGTGACGGTCAGCAACCTCGTGGTCGGCAACAATGTGATCATCGTGCGCGTCACCGCACAGGCGGGAAACCTGCGCGACTATGTCATCACTGTAAATCGCGCGGCGGCGTCGAGCAATGCGAATCTCTCGAATTTGACGGTTTCTCCAGGTTCCCTCTCGCCCGGATTCAATCCGTCCACGCAGAACTATAACGTCTCGTTACTGTTTGCCAACTCCAGCATCAATGTGACGCCGACAGCGGCCAGCGGAACTTCCACGATCACCGTAAACGGGCAGGGCGTGAGTTCAGGAGGAACGGTGACGGTCGGTAATCTCCAGGTAGGCAACAACACAGTTACGGTTCGTGTGACGGCTCAGGCAGGAAATTCCCAGAATTATGTCATCACGGTGAATCGAGCGGGCCTTTCGAGCCTGGCTCTCTCTGCTGGAGCACTCAGTCCGTCCTTCAGTTCGTCTGGATTTGCTTACAACGTGACGACGACCCAAACGAGTACGACGGTCACCGCCATGGTCCAAGATTCCACGGCCACGATGACGCTACTTCGCAATGGGGTTTCGCAAGGAACACTCTCCAATGGGGTAGCATCGGCTGCTCAACCGCTTGCCCTTGCGCCGGCAATCAACACCCTCGTTGTTCAAGTCACGGCGCAAGCGGGGAATACACAGAATTACACTATCACCGTCACGCGGAACCCGTAGATTTTTACCAACAGGTAACAGGTCACACCCATGGAACACCCCGTCCGGACAGCTACCAGGTCTCGGTCTCGGACAACCTATGCCGTCACCCGGTGCGCGCTGACATTGATGATGACAGCGTTGGCCGCGGCGGGCTGCATTCCGGATGGTGATTCCCCCGCCGCCGGTCCCTCGCCGGCTGATCTTTCCGCAATGGAGGTGTCGGCCGGTCCGCTTGATCCTTCGTTCACTCCCACCGTCAGCAGCTATGATGTGCTGACCCCAAACGGGACGAGTTCGACGACCCTCACCGCCGTCACCTCCAATGCCTCGGCCAAACTGGCCGTCAATAATGAACCGGCTGTGTCGGGTCAGCCGTTCGGCCCGATTTCGCTTGAGGTCGGCATCAATCCCGTGACCGTGCTGGTGGATGCACCGGGCGCGACCAAGAGCTATACGGTGGTGGTGACGCGCGGTGGACCGGCTGATCTCTTTGACCTGGAACTCTCCGCCGGACCCTTGTCACCGGATTTCGACCCGGCCGTGACCGGGTATTCCGTGTCCGCCCCCTCCACGACGACGCAGACCACTGTGACGGCCACGCTCTCCGACGAGCGGGCCACCTTCAAGATTAACGGCCAACCGGGCACATCCGGGCAGCCCTCGATCCCGATCAATTTAGGGACCGGCACCACGACGATCACGATCGTCGTCACGGCGGTGAACGCCACCACCAAGACCTATACGGTATCGGTGAACCGGGCGGGACCCGGCAATGCCAATCTCGCTGGGCTCCAATTGTCGGCGGGCGGGTTGAGCCCCGGCTTCAATCCCAATACGGCCAACTACTCAGTGGCCACCGCGAGCGCGACTGCGACTACGACAGTAACCGCGACCGTGCAGGTTGCCAGCTCGACCCTTACCATCAACGGCAGTCCGGCCGTCTCGGGCGTGCCGTTCGGGCCGATCACCCTCAATCCCCCCGGCACCACCACCAAGATCACAATCACCGTTCGGGCCCAGGACGGCGTGACCGTTAAGACCTACACGGTGACCGTGTCGCGCGGATCTTCTTCGAACTCGAATCTGGCTGGCCTGGTCCTGTCCGCGGGTCCGCTTAAGCCGGCCTTTAGTCCGACGAGAACGAGCTATGATGTGGATGCGTCGAGGACGACCGTTTCCACCACGGTCACGGCGACTGTTCAGGATACAGGCGTTGCGACGTTGAAGATCGAGGGGATACCGGCGACCTCAGGCCAGCCGTTCGGACCAATTCTACTTTTCGGGAAGACCACCCGTATCGATATCGAGGTGCGGGCGCAGAACGGAAGCACCAAGACCTATCGGGTCGATGTGGAGAAGGATTAGCGGTGCGGTCAGATTCGAATACCAACCCACATGATTCCTCGTGATCGTAGGCGCTGGCTCCTGTTCCGCTCCTGCGGGTGTAGGTTTGGATGGTTTCCCCCACATATTGTGTTGCCTCTTGAAATTGTGTTAAGAGCGCTGATCGTGTCCCCTCTACGTCCTCTCATGAAGAAGGCCTTGTGGCGGCTCTGGTGGCGGGCATGTGTGTGCGTCTGCGCCGTCTCGCTGGCGCTTTCGGGCTGCATTCCAGATCCCGATTCTCCTCCGGTGTCCTCCAATCCGGCGCTTGATCTCTCGGCCCTCCAGGTGCAGGAGGGCGGACAGGATCGCCCGTTGTCTCCCGCGTTTGCTCCCACCGTCACCAGCTACGTCGCGTCGGTGTCGAATCAAACGACGAGTGTGACGGTGACGGCTTCGCTCGCCAACCCTCAACTCGCCAAAATGAAGGTCAACAATCAGTCGGTTCCCTCCGGACAACCTGTGGGACTCACCCTCGCCCCCGGGTCCAATCCGGTGGCCGTGTTAGTGGAGGAAACGGCGCCCAGCGGGGAGACGCGGATCTACAACCTGGTCGTCAACCGTGCGGCCCCGGGGAGCAATAAACTCGCGAGCCTGGTTCTTTCCACCGGAAGTCTGACGCCGACCTTTAATGGAGATCAAACGTCCTACAGCGCCGCGGTGCCGTTCGCGACGTCACAGATCACCGTAACGGCGACGACCGAGGATCCGGCCGCCAAAATCACGATCAATAACCAGGCGGTGCCGAGTAGTCAACCCTCTCCGCCCATTGCCTTGAACGTCGGGGCGAACAGCATCGTCGTGGTCGTCACGGCTCAGGATGGCTCGACCCGCAGTTACACCATCGTCGTCACGAGACAGGCGAACGTCAATCTGGCGAGCCTGTCCGTCTCGGCAGGGCCGTTGAGCCCGCCGTTCAATAAGGATGTGACGGAATATCAAGTCAGTGCTCCGAACCTCACGAGCAGCACCACGATTACCGCAACGATCGAGCAGGCCGGCTCTACCCTGGCGATCAATGGGCAACCGGTGGCTTCCGGCCAAGTCTTCGGCCCCGTGCCGCTCGTGGTCGGTCCCAATAGTTTTGCCGTATCCGTGATGGCTTCCGATCGGATCACGGTAAAGACCTACACGGTCGTGATCAACCGTGCGCCGTCCTCGAACGCCCTCCTGTCGGCACTGGCCGTTTCGCCGGGCGTCATGATCCCGGCGTTCAGTTCCGGCGCCACGACCTACACGGTCCTCAACGCCGGCCTCTTTACTCCCGCTGCGAATGTGACGGCGACAGTCCAAGAGCCGAATGCCACGATCACGATCAACGGGGCCGCCGTCGCATCAGGAACGCCGTTCCAGGTTCCCTTGCCGGGTCCGTCGACCCCTATCAGTATCGTGGTCCGCGCCCAAGATACCGTCACAACCGTGACCTACAGCGTGACGGTCACCAAATAAGCCCACACCCACAGATGCCATCCGCTGCCTCATTGTGCAGTCCTCGCCAGAGCGAGGGGGTACGTTGGGGTTGTGTCTGTTCAGGACGAAGAGCCGCTCTGGTGCTTCTGCGAGCCGTGCTGCTCGCAGTCGTGGTCGGCGGGTGCATCCCCAGTTCGGACCCTCCGGCCGGTCCGCCCGGCAGCACGCCGGGCGATCTGGCTTCATTGGTGGTATCGGCCGGCGCGCTTTCTCCGGCTTTTGATCCTGCCGTGACGAGTTATGCCGTCCTGGTTCCCAATGCCACGACCAGCACGACCGTCACGGCGACGGCGGCCGAGGGACAGGCGAAGATCAGTATCAATAATCAGGTGGCGACGCCTAGCCAGCCGTTCGGGCCGATCGCGCTTGGCGTCGGCCAGACCACCGTGACGGTGGTCGTGGATGGGCCGGGATTCAACAAGACCTACACCATCGTCCTGACACGGGCCGCTGCGGCGATCGCCGACCTCACGAGCTTGCAGGTCTCGGCCGGAGGGGTCAGTCCGCGCTTCGATCCGCAGGTGCTGGCCTATTCGGTTTTGGCCGCAAACTCCACCACGAGCACGACGATCACTGTGACGGTGGCCGATGCGACGGCGGCGGTGGCGATCAACAATCAGCAGGCCGCGTCCGGTCAACCGTTTGGTCCGGTCCCGCTCGTTCTGGGACCCAATGCCATCACGATCGTGGTGACAGCTCCGGGCGGCGCGGTCAAAATTTACTCAGTCGCCATCGTTCGCGGCGCGTCGGGCATCGCCGACCTGGCCTCGCTGTCCCTATCGGCGGGCGCACTGTCCCCAGGGTTCACGCCGGATCAAGCCAGCTACAGGATTGCGACGGGAAATTCGACGACGCAAACCACCATCACGGCTGTCGTCGCTGATGCCACGGCCACCTTGACCATCAACGGCACCCCGGCCACCTCCGGTCAGCCATTCGGGCCGATCGGCCTGACTATCGGGGTGAATATCTTGACGGTCCGGGTGACGGCGCAGGACGGATCCGCGAAGGTCTATACGATCGAAATCACCCGCCCGCCGTCGAGCAATGCCAATTTGTCCGCGCTGGTATTGTCGGCCGGATCGTTTTCGCCGGCCTTTTCCCAAGACACCTTGGACTATAGCCTCTCGGTGCCCAGCACGACCGCGAGCACGACCGTGACCGCGACCGTCGCCGACGAGACGGCCTCGGTGCAGGTCAACGGTCAACCGGTGGGGTCGGGGCAGGCGTCACCGCCCATCGCGCTCAACGTCGGGACGAATCGGATCCCCATTGTCGTGACGGCGCAGAATGGGACAGTCAAGACCTATACCGTGAGCGTGGAGCGCACGGTCTCGACCAATCTCGCCGGGCTGACGGTGTCGGCTGGTTCGTTGTTGCCGGCCTTCAGTGCAGGGACGACGGCCTATAGTCTGAGCGTTCCCAATACCACGAGCAGTACGACCGTGACCGCGACGGTTCAAGATCCGACGGCGACCCTCACGATCAACGGGGCGTCGGCCAATTCAGGGCAAGCGTTCGGTCCGGTTGTCTTGAATGTCGGGCCCAATCAGGTGACGGTGATCGTGCGGGCCTTGAACGGGGCGACCAAGACCTACACGGTCACTATTGCCAGGGCGGCTAACGTCAATCTCGGAGGTCTCAGTCTGTCGGCCGGTACGCCCGTACCTCCGTTCGATCCATCGGTTACCAGCTACAATCTCTCAGTCCCCAATCTGACGACGTCCACGACCGTCACGGCCTCAGTACAAGATGCGACGTCCACGCTGACGATCAACGGCCAGTCGGTCCCATCGGGTCAGACGTTCGGCCCGATCGCGCTTGCGGTGGGACAAAATACGGTGACCATCGTCGTTAGGGCGGTGGACACGGTGACGACCAAGACCTACTCGGTTGTCATTACCAGGGCGCCGTCCTCCAATGCGCTCCTGTCGGCGCTGGCGGTCTCGCCGGGTGTCATGATCCCGGCGTTTAGTCCCGGAGCCACGACCTACACGGTCACCAACGCCGGCCTCTTTACCCCGGCTGCGAATGTGACGGCGATCGTCCAGGAGCCGAATGCCACGATCACGATCAACGGCGCCGCCGTCGCCTCCGGAACGCCGTTTCAAGTGCTCCTGCCCGGTCCTTCGACTCCCATCGCGATCGTCGTCCGTGCGCAAGATACGGTGACGACCGCGACCTACAACGTGACGGTGAACAAGTAGCAGGACGTTAAGAATGCCCGACAGCGTTGTTGGGGCGCCCATCGCCGCACGTTTCTGGCCCAATGCGGGTTAGTCATGCGAGGGCTCCCTGCTCACCGGCTCGCCCGGCGAACATTCGGTGAACCGTTCCACGCGGACGCCCAGCAGCCGGATTGCCTTGCCTTTTGGATTGCGCCGCTTGTCCAGAAAGGGGAGAAGGAGCTTGAGGGCCTCGACGCGCACGAGCCGCTCGTCCGAGACTGGGGTGTCGAGGGTGTGGACTCGCGAGGTCGTCTCGAAATCCGCAAATCGCACCATCACCGCCACGGTCCCGACATGGGAGAAACCTTCCGTTCGCACGCGTTCCATCACGTCCCCGCACATGCGGCCCAGATGGGTAAGCAATTGAGTGGCGTCACGCGTGTCGGCGGCAAACGTTTGCTGCTCGCTGATCGATTTCGGCCTCCATTCTGAAGACAGCGGCGATTCGTCCCGTCCTCTCGCCCTCTCGTAAAAATCAGCGCCACGCTTGCCGAATGTCGCACACAGCTCGACGATTGAACGTGCCGCCAAGTCGCTGATTCGAAAGATGCCGTGCTGCGCCATGAGCGCTTCGGTCTTTGGACCGATTCCCGGAATCGTCCGAACCGGCAGGGACGCCAAGAACGATTCGACTGCTTCCGGTCGGACGACGGTCAGGCCGTCGGGTTTCCGGAATCCCGATGCGATCTTGGCGATCAGCTTGTTTGGGCCCAAGCCCACCGACAGCGTGAGCCCTTCCTGTTCTCGAACCTCCTGCTTGAGCCTGCGGCAGCGGTCTTCGGCGGCTTCGAACGCCCCGGATGGGCTGAGGTCGAGGTAGGCCTCATCGATGCTGGCCTGTTCAACCAGGTCGGCATAGCGCCGGCACAGGGTCATGATCGCGCCGGACACTGCCTCATACTTGGCCATGTTGGGACGTAGAAAAACGACCGGTGGCCGACCGTGCCTCCTGGCCCGCTCGGCATCGCGCCAGGCTTGCGAGATCGGCTGTGCCGAGTGGAGACCGTAAGCCCGCGCCGCATAGTTGGCGGTGGCTACGACGCCGCGTCCGCGCCCGCCGAGGGGATCTGCGCCGATCGCGATCGGGAGGCCGCCCAACTCCGGGCGGTCGCGCTCCTCGATCGCGGCGAAGAAAGCGTCCATGTCTACGTGCGCCACGAGTCGCATGGGGCTGACTGGGATTGGCCGGCTACGACGGCTGAGCCGGCGGCCCGGGGGGCATCGTCGCTTGGATGACGTGAAAATCCTTCTGCGCGATCAGCCGGCGGGACATCATCAGCCGGAACTCGTACCGACCGGGCGCGGGAAACACCAGGGCCGGAATGTTGATCCCGAAATCGGAGATCTGCAACCGGTCTCGGATCTCGACGCTCGGGAGGGAGGCGCGGCAAATGACCTGGTCGGTGTTGAGATAGACGAGCGTGATGTCGAATTGGTAGGGGCCTTGTGCGTCGGTGAGGCAGAAGTAGATGCCGAGTTGTTGGTGCTGGCACGGAAACACCTGAGCCTGCAGGTGGGTGAAGAGCCCGATGAGACTTTTCTTGTGCGTGAGACTGTCTTCGATCACCGTATCGCAGACGAGGAACGCTTGGACGCTGGGAGCTACCAGTTCTGACATCGTGCGACCTCGCAGGGTCAAGTCCGAGGAACTTCAGCCGATGGCCGCCGACCCGCCTCGGCATTCAAACACCTCGCCGAAATGGGCGACGCCGGGGCCGATTCGGCAGACATGCGGTGTGACCTCCACGCGCTCTCCCCTATGGGTAAAGAATCGGCCTTGGACCAGGTCGATGCGGCCTTCCGCGATGACGGCCGCTTCAACGTACACCTCCCCGGTTTCCCGATCCGAGACCGTGACCCAAGGGTTGGGACCAAAGGATGAGAGGGCGGGCGGATTGGTCTGGAGAGCAAGGCGCTGGCCCTCATTGAAGGCCCACTGGTTGCGGCGCACATGCGCGACGTGGATGCCTCGCTCGTCATAGAAATCCATCGTGAGCCAGAGTTGCCCGGACCGGTATTCGAGAACGAGTTGTTCCTTGCCCTGAAACTTAAGGACGCCGTTGGAGTCCCGCACGATGTTCGAGCCTAGTTTGATTTCCAGCATCGTGTCGCCTCGCGCGGTTCCGGATGGGTCACCACTCGTCCCGCTTCGGAGTGCCGGCGCCATTCGGTCGCTGCACAAACAGGATCATGAAGGTCGATTCAGCAGGAACTTGATCGGTTGGTATCTGGGTTTCGACAGGATGATCATCACGAATGAAGAGGCTGATATCATAGCGCAACCAGGAGATTTGCTCCATGCCCAACGGCGATTCTCTCAGGGCATCACTGAACAGCTTGTGTGTGACAAGCGGCAAGCGGTGTGTGTTCGGAGGCTGCGGTAGAGAGTCGGAGGAGGCCGAAAGGATCAGGGAGCAAGGATCAGGGAGCAAGGATCAGGGAGCAGAACCGGCGGCTTCCAGAAAGGTCGGAGAGCCTTCTCCCGCCGAGTTGGTCGCGGTCACACAAATCTTGGCCGTGGGGCTATTACCGGCCCCCGCCGGAAGAATCACCTCCCTGGCGACCGGTCCGCCTCCTGCGACGCTCGTCGCACTGTGCTTGGTGTATTCTTTGGTTCCGGCTCCGATATTGTAATAGATGGTCGTGTGCGAGAGGTAGTGGAGTGGCTGCCCGTTCTGTTGGAGGGTTGGCTCCGTGTATCGGATGGGAATGGTTCGGTTCGCCGGGATCGGCAGGGGAGCCGAGGGCGAGCAATCAACACGAACGCTGGTGCCTTCCGCCAAGTCGAGCAACGTGCAGGAGGAGAGCGAACTGAGCATGATGGGCAACAGAATGGCGGCCATGGGCAGCCTTTGGGAGCGCAGGGTCGATCGCAGCATGTCCCAACATTACGAGATCAAGTGGCTGGCAAGCAAGAGGGGGAACTAACTCGAAGGAGACGGCACGAACCGTACGAATCCCCCATTTGAAAACTGGGAAAACCCTGTGATACAGTCCGCCTCTTGCGGCAACCGCTGTCTGATCAACCCGCTGCACGACTCGGCGGTCCCATCGTCTAGCCTGGCCTAGGACGGAGCCCTCTCAAGGCTCAGACACGGGTTCGAATCCCGTTGGGACCACCATACCAACCTTCGGTTGAACCGCTCGCCTCTTTATCGTTTTATCGTAGGTGAGGCGAGCGGAGAAATCCTTCAGTGTCTTCATTCAATACCAACCTTCGGTTGAACCGGCGGCTCTTTAGGCGCAGCCTCTCTATACCAAGCTTGGCTTGAACCGCCGGCAATTCATCGTCTTTTCGTCACTGCGCCGGCGGAGAATCACCACCAGTGATTTTCCTCTTCCAGAGAGGATTGTCCTTCGTTTAAACCGCGGGCTGCTCATGGGTTCCTCGAATATGACGCCGCCGGAGAAATCCCTCAAGTGATTTACTTCTTTTGATCCAACCTTCGGTTGAACCGGCAACGCGTCACCGTCATATCGTGTCTGTTGGCACCGGGGACCCTCTTAGCAGATCCGGGCGCTGAGCGGGCCTGCCGCGGCTAGGGTGACGGAGGGCTGAGACAATGCGCCCGCCTCGGAAATGGACGTATTTTCGGGTAATACTACTCAGATCGTCCTTGACGTGCAGGTATTTATGAAGTAGAGTCCATCTCCGTGTAAGACCTGAGTCAAAGTCAATTACTATTGGTGGGGCATGCTGGGTGTTCCCGCGCCGGTTCGCGTGCGCACTCACGCACTCTTTCACTCGATTCCTCCACGCACGCATTCACTCGCTCAGCTTTATCACTCACCTCACGCTTCTGTCAGCCAGACCGCCGTTCTTCTGTGTGGCAGCTCGCGGGCGGTGCGCGGCCCGGCGGGAGGTTTCCCACGTGCTGAAGGGCCGGACTCGTGTCTGGTGTGGAGGGGCTGACGGAACGACCCGCGCGGGAAGTGCCACGGAGCCGTGTCTCGGCATCAAGGAAGGATAGTCACAACCACAAGGAGGTGTCGCATGAACCGATTCACACGATTGGCGATCGGGTGCGGAATGCTCATGATGGGAGCGGGAGCCTCCGTCGGGCTCGATGCAGGGTCGGCTGTCGGTCCGAATGAGGCCAAGGCGCAGGGCCTCCCCGACCTTTCCGGGGTGACTCAGAACTGGGACAAGAATCTGCCTGCGGGGGAGCGGTTTGTCGTCTTGGGTGGCGCCTTCCACGAGGCCGCGGTTCTGGATAAGAACACCGGGCTGGTCTGGGAGAAATCGCCGCTCGGGGAGGCCGAAGGCTGGGGCCGTGCCAGAGTGGCCTGTCTCCACAAGCACATCGGAGGCATAGGTGGCTGGCGACTGCCCGCGATCGCCGAACTGGCGAGCCTCCTTGCTTTCTTTGTTGCGGGGGAGCCGAAGCTGCCAGATGGCCATCCCTTCCTCAATGTCCTTTTCTTGGAGAACTATTGGTCGGCCTCGTCCAGCGGAACCTCCCCGAATTCCGCATGGGTTGTGAACTTTGAGGATGGCCAAATGGCCCAGTTCAATAATGACGTACGCCTCCGCTACTGGTGTGTGCGTGGTGGGATGCAACAATCGGTGTATTGATCCTTTGGGGATTTGAGTCATTTGATGATTGGGAGGTCGGGGGCTAGCGCCCCCGGCTCTCCAACGGACCATGGTTCTGCCACAGCCGAACATCCTGTGTCTTTTTCCCCGCCTCCACGACGACGTTGTGCGCAGTGACCTTCACAGGGTCGCCCCTGCCACTCGGACAGGATAGAGCAGCCTTCTTCAGCTCTTATCGAGGCGTCCCCGATGAGTGGCTGCTTCTAATGTTCGCTGTGCTTGGGGTCGCACCTGAGAATTTCGTTACAGCCGCCCAGCGAAGAAGGCCTGTCACAGCTCTCTCGTGCTTGCCGTGAATCGGCGAACACGATCGCGTGTTACCCACCGGCTCATCGCGCGAACCCCCTCTATACCAACCTTCGGTTGAACCGCCGGCTATTCTGGGTTTTATCGTAACTGACGCCGGCGGGGAGACAACGCTAGCTACTGATTTCTATCATCTATTCCGCACTTCGGTTGAGCCGCTTGCCATTCTCGCTTTATCGTAGTTGGTGGCTCCGGAGGAAAGTTTCCAGTAAGTCAATACTCATGCCTTGTATCTTGGAGGGAATCTCATCATGATGCGAGGCAAGACGAACCCGGGCGTGCCAGACCGATCATGCCGTGGTCCGCAGAGACCGAGGGTCAGCGCGGGTCGACACGCCCCCTCATCCACAGAGCCCGCACAGTTGCGTGGGCCCATGAAGCCCGCATCGCAAGGCCGGGCCACCAAGGAGGGACGAATGACGCCGCCACCGGTCTTTGTCGGGATTGATGTATCGAAGACGCAGTTGGATGTCGCCGTGCGCCCCACCGGCCGGTTCGCCGTGCCCAATGACGACTCCGGGATCGCCCAGCTCCTCGACCGTCTGAAGGCGACCTCCCCGACCTTGATCGTCATGGAAGCCACTGGCGGGGTGGAACTCCCGCTGATCGGCGCCTTGGCTGCAGCCAGCCTGCCCGTCATGGCCGTCAATCCCCGACAAATCCGCGACTTCGCCAAAGCCACCGGGCGGTTGGCCAAGACGGATGCGCTCGATGCGCAGGTGTTGGCGCACTTTGCGGACGTGGTGCGACCGGAGCCACGTCCGCTCCCCGATGCACAGACCCAGGAGTTGGTGGCCTTCGTGACGAGGCGGCGCCAACTCATCGAGATGCTCACGGCGGAGAAGAATCGCTTGGCCAGTGCTCGTGTGGTGGTCCGCAAACAGCTGCGGGCCCACATCACCTGGCTGGAGCGGGCGCTGGATCAGGCCGACACGGACCTGGCCGAGGCGCTTCGCCAGAGTCCGATCTGGCGGGAGAAGGATGAGCTGTTGCGGAGTGTGCCCGGCATCGACCCGGTCTTGGCCACCACGCTGCTGGCGAATTTGCCAGAACTGGGGACCTTGACGCACAAACAGATTGCCGCCCTCGTCGGGGTCGCCCCGCTCAATCGGGAGAGCGGCACGCTGCGAGGGAAGCGGACGGTCTGGGGCGGACGCGCGCAGGTGCGGGCCGCGCTCTACATGGCGGCGATTGTGGCGGCGCGCTTCAATCCCGTCATTCGCGCGTTCTATCAGCGCTTGTGTGCGGCGGGCAAAGCCAAGAAGGTGGCACTCGTGGCTTGCATGCGCAAGCTGCTGACGATCGTGAACGCGATGCTCAGACATCGGACCCCCTGGCGTGAGGGAATCGACTCGGCTCGTGCGGGGGTATAGGAGAGCCTGGCCTCGACAGAGATCGGCGTTCCTACGCCCATTGCGTGCGAAGCATTTTGAGGGGAGAGGCCGAAAACTAGCCGTGTCGACCCTTGACAGTCAAGACAGTTGCTGACCCCATGATACTGACATGACCCCATGATAGTGACCATGGTGCAACCGGACTTGTCGCGCTAACGGGGTCATCTGCCGTTCCCGCCGCTGGTGCGACGTAAGAATGTGAGCAGCCCGAGGAGAACGATAACGGCTGCACCGAGGCCGAACCACGGCACCGCGGTCCAGGGATTGCCATTCGTCACATAACTGACAATCCAATGCCCTGCAAACACCAGGGCCAGAATCAGCAAGGCGGCAATCACCATGGTTCCCAGTGTCGGTGGTTCGGTGGCAGGCATGGCACCCTCCTTCTTCACAAACTCAATGCCCATTTGACGAAAATTCGTGGCAGCCCGGCAGGTTTTCGCCTGGCCGCATTATGACTCTTGAACGGCTGATATAACGATTGGTGGAGCGAGATTCCGGCCTCCGAACGAATGAACGCGCTGTTCGTAGATATGCGCATGCTTCAATCTAACAGCATCCTGAACGTCCGTCACATCGCAACCGGTTCGTCCCCACCAGTATGGCTGATGGCGATGATGATGGTGATGGTGGCACTCCGGCTATCGAATCACGGGTGGTCATAACCGAAGTACTCGGGGTTGAGACTCTCATTCGGGGCAAGGCGTTGCGCAAGAAGCAGTCTTCCGAAATTTCGCCACCGACGGCAAGGTCATCGGGGAGAGATGGGCCCAGCATCGGGGCATAGCCTAAATGCTCTCCTGAGCCGGTTGTAACGAGTTCGGCATGGGCGGATGTCAACGGAAAGGACCGCTATGAGAATCAGAAGGGCATAGGTCCTGTTTGATCCAACCATTCAGCCGATGTCATAGGAGCGCCTGGATTCTACCCAGCCGTTCACCAATCTGTTAAGAGTCTGCCCTGGTCATTCCTCCATTGCGGCAGGATGGCGAAGAATCGACCAAGATGCCAGAGCCGGGCGGCTGCTCGCATAGGTCCAAGCGTCGTTGGATCCGACAAGCCCGTTCTATCTGAGGCCGGGATTCTCTTGCCGGCGCTGGAGGGAAGAGGAGATACATGCCGTTGGACCAGGAGGGGCGGATCAGAATGAGGCTCCTGAGATTCTTGCGTGATCGGCACGGCACGATGGGGGAGGAAGAAACGATCCTGATTGATTCGGGGATCATTCGCCTCGATCCTTACATCAGGCAGCTTCTTGCGCAAGGCTATATTCGTCGCGATGAAAAGGCAAAGGTCTATCGCGTGACTGAAACCGGCCGAGATGAACTGACGCGCCTGCAGCAAGCCGATCAAGACGTCGAGGATGGCAAGTAATCGGTTCTTGTCCAGCACGTGACGGTTGCGAACCGCTCGCTTCGACTGACCTGAGCCCACCTCCGCATCGTTGTCGTCACCGAAACGTGTTAGGACTTGGCAGACCGTTCGTTTTGCGGCAACGCCCGGCCATTCGCGATTGATGCATCAGAACTGTCATCCAGTCCCATTCCTCGAATTGACGCTCTCCGGCAGGGTTGTGTATAACCATAGTTCGTTCGATCCGTTTCGATTGTCAGCAGCGGAGAAGCCCTGTGCAGGGACGTGAATTCAGAGATGGCGCTGAAGATGGCCTGGATGCGCTGGAGCCGCTCGACCCGGACCGCATCGGCTCGTTTGCCGATCTGATCGCCGCGATGCGGAAGACCGCGTTCGGCGGGCGTCGCGTGGGAGAGGCGTTTGACGTGCTCTGCGCCATGGTCGACGATCCCGATTGCATGGTCGTGATGACCCTATCCGGCGCCATGACGATCGCCAAGATGGGCACGATCATCAGCCGGATGATCGACGAGGGGATGGTACAGGTCGTCATCTCGACCGGTGCGTTGGTGGCGCATGGGTTGAGCGAATCGACGGGCAAGCAGCATTACCGACATGACCCGACGATGAGCGACGTGGAATTGTTTCGCAAGGGCTACAACCGGGTATACGACACCTTGGAGATGGAGGCCAACCTCAACTATGTCGAGCATGTGGTCACGCAGACCCTGAAGCGGCTGAACCACGACACGCCCCTCTCGTCGGAACGCCTCACCTACGAACTCGGCAGGACCCTGCACGAAGAATTCGAAGGAACCGGGATTCTCAAGAGCGCCTATGAACAGGGGGTGCCGGTCTATATACCGGCCTTTACCGATTCTGAGATGGGCTTGGATGTCGGCATCTGGGCGATGCGGGAATCGCTGGACAAGGCACGCGCGGAGGCTAACAAACGAGATGGCGATCTGGGAGTGCTGAAGGCGCTGCATCGGTATCTGCCTTCGTATAATCCGTATTTGGATTTGAACAGCTACACCGACAAGATCATGTCGGCCAAGCGCTTGGGGATCTTCACGATCGGCGGCGGGGTGCCTCGGAATTGGGCGCAACAGGTCGGACCCTATATTGAAATCGGCAATCTGCGGCTGGGGCTTGAGGCCAAGGCCCCTCGCTTCCAATACGGTGTGCGGATCTGTCCTGAACCGGACTATTGGGGCGGGCTCAGCGGCTGTACCTACCAGGAAGGCATTTCCTGGGGCAAGTTTGTGCCGCCGTCTGACGGCGGACGATTTGCGGAGGTGCTCAGCGATGCCACGGTGGTGTGGCCGCTGTTGATGATGGGGCTGTTGGAGCATCGGCGGGCGCGTCGACGGAAATCTTCGACCAACGAAGTCCGTGCCATGCGGTCCGCCCGTTCGTCTCGCAGCAAGCGGAGAAGGGTCGCCAGTCGTCTTCGTTGATCGATCGCTTCTGTAAGGATATCGAATGGACCTCAAAATGTATCTCACACGGTTACAGAGAGCACCATGGGTCCGCCGCTCGGTGCTGATGGCGGTGGGAATCGTGGCGCTCGGATGGAGCGGTATCCTGATCGGGGACACGCCGGCTGCGTCCTTGCCTGATGACCGGGTGCGGGGCAATCCGCGTGCGCCGGTCACGATCATCGAGTATTCTGATTTCACCTGCGGGTATTGCGTGAAATTCTTCCGTGAAACTTGGCCGCTGTTGCAGGCGAAATATGTCGATGCCGGGAAGGTTCGGTTCCTGTATCGCGACTATCCGCGCGCTGACCAGGGCGTCGGAGTCGAGGCGGCCCTGGCCGCCCGCTGTGCGGGCGAACAGGGCCGCTACTGGGCGATGCACGACCGGTTATTCGCCCAGGGACCGCGGCTCGATGCCTCGCAGTTTTCCGACTATGCCAAGGCGATCGGGCTCAAACCGGATCGATACAATGCTTGCGTGCGACAGGAAACGTACCTGGAGTCGATCTTCAATGATCGTCAGGAAGCCAACCGCTGGGGATTTCGCGGCACGCCGGGGTTTGTGCTCTTCTTGACCAACGATATGTCTGGACGGGTCGAGACCCCGGTCACCGTGCCCGGCGCGTTTCCCTTCAACGTCTTTCAGGAACAAATCGAGCGTCTGTTGCGTCGCGCGGGGGCGACGGAAGCTCCTCCACAGTCGAGCCTGCTGACCAAGCCGTCGCTCCTGGCGGCTTCATGGAGTCCAGGCCTAACCGACCCGCCGCCGAGGTGAACGAGCCATGACAACCACGCAGCACTTCTGGTCCGTGCCCGCGAATCCCGGCGACCCGGATCTGTGGGTCTGCCTGTCCTGCCTGAAGGAAGTCTATCGACAAAAAGTGCCTCGTCCGAATTGTCCATCCTGTCAAGGCGTCTCCACCTATGAGGCCTTCACGCTGCAGGCGATCCAGGATTGGGGGACCGACGAATTGATCGCCAAGGCGAAGACCGCGGCCGCCTCGGCCGACGCGCATTCGGTGCAAGCGGCCGACGCCGTCTAACTGATTGACCATTCCGTCAGCCGGAGCCTCAGACATGATTCAACCCCGCCCGCTGCTTATCGGGGGGCAGCAGCGCTCGACCTCCCTCCGAGATCTCATTCGCAATCCGTATAACGGTGAAGTGATCGCCGAGGTCTGTTTGGCGGATGACGCGGCCGCGGAGGACGCCGTCCGTTCAGTCGAAAGGGCGTCGCAGGCGATGAAACAACTCCCGGCCTATGCTCGTGCCGCGGCCTGTGCCACGATCGCTGAGGCGTTGCGACAACGGCAGGAAGAATTCGCGCAGGTGATGGTGGCCGAGGCCGGCAAACCCATTGCGGACGCCCGGCGTGAAGTGTTACGCGCCATTCAGACATTCCTGGTTGCCAGTGAAGAGGCGAAACGAGTCGGGGGGGAAGTGATCCCACTGGACTGGACGCCAGGCATGGATCGATACATCGGGCTGACCCGTCGCGTCCCCGTCGGTCCGGTACTCGGGATCACGCCCTTCAATTTTCCGCTCAATCTAGTCGCGCACAAGGTGGCGCCCGCCCTGGCAATAGGGACGGCCATCCTCATCAAACCGGCTCCGCAGACTCCCTTGACGGCGCTGCTGCTGGGCGAGGTGGCCTTGAAAGCGGGATTGCCTCCGGGTGCGTTGAGTGTCCTGCCCTGCGACAACGTGGTGGCGCAGCGGTTGGTCGAGGACGCCCGATTCAGCGTCTTGAGCTTCACGGGCAGTGCTGCGGTCGGTTGGATGTTGAAGGGCAAGGCCGGGAAGAAGCGGGTGCTGCTGGAGCTCGGCGGCAACGCCGGGGTCATTGTCGAGCCGGATGCGGACCTGGACTTGGCCGCGCGGCGCTGCGCCACGGGCGGCTACGGCTATGCGGGACAAACATGCATCTCGGTCCAGCGCATTCTGGTTCAGGAATCCGTGTCGACGGTCTTT
Organism: Nitrospiraceae bacterium; assembly: GCA_040981105.1. Lineage (GTDB taxonomy): Bacteria > Nitrospirota > Nitrospiria > Nitrospirales > Nitrospiraceae > Nitrospira_G. The sequence goes on along the minus strand of JANRMO010000006.1, from coordinate 56,949 downwards.
ACCGAGAAACTGCTGGCGTTGGTTCGAGCTCTCAAGGCCGGCGATCCCCGCCTTGAAGAAACGGTCGTCGGTCCGGTGATCAACCAGGCTGCGGTCTCACGAATCGAGCAATGGATTCAGGAAGCGGTCCAGCACGGAGCTCGCCGGCTTCTCGGCGGGGGGCGGACTGGTAACGTCTTCGATCCGGTCGTACTGGCCGATGTCGCGCCAGAGATGAAGGTCTCGTGCGAGGAAGTGTTCGGACCTCTGGTGTCCGTGATTCCCTACCGGACCTTCGAGGATGCGCTCCGGATGCTCAATGACTCCCCATATGGGCTCCAAGCGGGCGTATTTACCCGCGATGTGAATCGAATTTTCCAGGCGTTTCGCGAACTGGAGGTGGGAGCGGTGCTCGCCAACGAGATTCCAACGTTTCGGGCGGATCACATGCCCTACGGGGGCGTCAAGGATTCGGGACTTGGCCGGGAAGGCGTCCGGTATGCGATGGAGGAGTTGTCTGAACCGAGGCTGCTCGTTATCAATCAAGGTGAGTCACGATCCTAATCGCATGCCGCCGCGATGATTCGCGACAGTTGCTGCGAACCAGTTGCGAAAGCACGATTAAGTTGGTACAACTGCGTCCCGCGTGCCGCTCACACGAGGAGCAACCACGGTTGCTCCTCGTGTGAGCCTCAACCACGTCAGCGCGATCGCCGAGGCCGGCGAGAAGGGGGATTATGGTTCCGACACATCTGTTTCTCACACGCGGCGTGGGGGTGCATCGCGAAAAACTGGCGTCGTTCGAGCAAGCCTTGCGTTCTGCGGGTGTCGCCTATTGTAACTTGGTGAGCGTCTCCTCGATCCTGCCGCCCAATTGCAAGATCATCCCGCGCAAGCGCGGCGAGAAACTCTTGAATCCGGGGGAGATCACATTTTGTGTGATGGCGCGGTCGGAGACCAACGAACGGAACCGGCTCGTGTCCGCCTCCATCGGCTTGGCCATTCCGACGGATCGACGCACCTATGGATACCTGTCCGAACACCATGCCCACGGCGAAACCGACGAAGAAACCGGTGAGTATACCGAGGACTTGGCGGCGCAGATGTTGGCCACCACGCTCGGGGTCGAGTTCGACCCGAATTTGGCCTGGAAAGAACGCGAGCAGGTGTTCAAGATGGGCGGGAAGATCGTGCGGACGTTGAACATTACCCAGTCGGCCATCGGTAAGGCCAATCGCTGGACGACTGTCGTGGCCTTGGCCGTGTTCATTCCGCCGGAGAATCTGCCGAAGCGGCGTCGATAAGGGCCTGCTGGATCGCCCGATTGGCCAAGGCAATCGGGCGCAGGCTCTGCCGTGACACTGACGGACTCATGGCTCTCCCTCCAGGTTGGCTCTCGATCGAGCAGAACTTCTTGGGTTTGGACGAACCTTGGTGCCATCCGGACCAAGCGGGCGTCCACATCCTTCCGGCCCCCTATGAACATACGTCGAGCTATATCCAAGGCTCCGACCATGGACCGACCGCCGTCATCGCCGCGTCCCAACAGGTGGAACTCTATGACGAGGTGCTACGGTGCGAGCCGTACCGTGAATGGAAGGGCGTGGCCACCGCGGCCCCGATCGACCTGGCAGGAAAAGTGAATAAGGACGCGGTGGAGGCCATCCAGGCTTTTGTCGCCCCCTCGGTCGAGGCTGGGCGATTTACCGTCACCCTGACGGGCGAGCATACCGGTGCCTTGGGCGCGATCCGTGCCCACGCACGGCGCTATCCCGATCTGTGCGTCGTGCAGATCGACGCGCATGGCGACTTGCGCCAGGCTTATCAGGGCAATCCCTACAGCCACGCCAGCGTGATGGCGCGCGTGGTGCAGGACGATCTACCGCTGGTTCAGGTGGGGGTGCGGTCTATCTGTCCGGAGGAGATCGCGTTGATCGAGCGGACCCGCCGGATCACCACCTTCTTTGCCGCAGATATCCTCGATGCTTGCGGCCCCTATGAGGGCCGCGCCGCACGATGGATTCCGGACGTCGTGAAGGCCTGCACCGGGCCGGTATATCTGACGTTCGATTGCGATGGATTGGATCCCTCCATTGTGCCGGCCTTGGGAACACCGGAACCGGGCGGGCTCGGCTGGTACGATACATTGAATCTGGTCCGTGCGCTGGCCGACGGCCCAGGCATCATCGGACTGGATGTCAGCGAAATCGCCCCGATCGAAGGATTTGCCGCACCGCAGTTCTCGATCGCCCGGCTGATCTATCGCATGTTGGGGCTGATCCACGTGGGGCGTCGGCGATCAGCGAGCGTCGGATAAGTCCACCTCTGCATTACCGCGACCCCACGATCGTCCGCAATCGGGGCTGATAACAGCGTCGAGATCCACGTCGAGCAATCCCATCATGGCCCCCGCATCATCGCGCCGCTCGGAGCCCGGCAGCATCCGCATCAATAAATTTTTTACGGAACAGGGGATCTGCTCTCGGCGCGATGCGGATCGACTGGTTGAAGAGGGGCGCGTCACGGTGAACGGCCGACGTGCAGTCTTGGGCGACGTGGTCGCTCCCTGCGACCGGGTCGAGCTTGATGGCCGTCTGATTCCGTGGGGATCGCGCCGGATCTACATCCGGTACCACAAGCCGGTCGGCATCACGACGACCAGCGAGCCGGACGTTCCCGGCAATATCATTGCCGCCATCAATCATCCCGAGCGCATCTTCCCCGTCGGGCGATTGGACAAGGACTCCTCCGGACTGATACTGCTGACGAACGACGGCGACATCGTCAACGAGATCCTGCGGGTCGAGCACAGCCATGAGCGCGAGTACGTGGTGCGCGTGGATCGTCCGTTCGATCGGGAATTCTTAGAACGTATGGCGGCGGGCGTGCTCGTACTAGGACGTCCAACGTTGCCCTGCCGAGTCCGAGGAGAAACGGCCGATCGATTCCGCATCGTTCTGATCGAAGGGCGTAACCGTCAGATCCGCCGTATGTGCCAGGCGCTCGGTTATCGAGTGATAACCCTTCAGCGCGTACGCATTATGCACCTGACGTTGGACGGATTACCCGTCGGGCGGTGGCGGGATCTGACGGCAACAGAGCGGGATGAACTGTTTCGGGCGGTCGGGCGTACTGCGGTTTCCACGGAACCGAATCGACCGCCCGGGCCGTTGTTGAGTGGATAAAGAGAAAGGTTCTACTCGGAGCCGGCGAGCTTGCTGTCCGCAGGAGCGAATGCCAATCCGGCGTCCGCAGTCCCGCTCGAACGGCTCGATGACGAGGCGGCCTGTCGCTTTCGAGCCGCGGCGCTCCGCATGGCAACCAGGAGATTCAGAAACGCCAGAAACGTGCTCCCGAAGAACAGCCACGAACTCGTGATGCGGATTGTCCTCGTCCCCTGATCTCGCATGTCTTTCGCCACATCCGCCACCGTTTCCAACAGACGATCTAGGGCGATGCTGACCTCAACGACCTTCGGCCCGGCGTTTTCCGCGGCGTGCACTTCGGCCTGCCGTCGAAACTGCGCCGCCTGCGCCGAGGAGGGGGCGGTCCACTCCAAGAGCAAGAGGTCTGTGGTCTTCCCCGCGCTGTGGAAGTAATCATCCAGGCTGAGACGGACCGCCTGAAGATCCTCCGGCTCGCTCCGGCCGCTTCGGGAGACTCGAAGGCTGGCAGCGGCGTATCGATCGATCGAATGTTGGATTTGCGCGCGAAGCTCAGGCAGGCCCCCCGTAATCCGATCGAATTCTTTCTTGTTGTCGGCCTCCAGCGCTCGAACGACCGTGGATCGATAGCGCATCACATCCGCCATGACGTGGGCCAGGTCGGTGGCGCCCAAGGTGTATTCGGTGTACATCACGCGCAAGTCCTGATCGACCTTGCTCAACTCCTGTCCGCCCAACCAGCCCATGCCGATGATCAGCAGGCTCAGCGCAAGCTGCGGAAAACCGATTTCGCGAAGACTGAGGCCTCTAAAGAGTTTCACGGGGGCTCGCTCGTTACCCGATCTCGATGCGGCGGTCGATATAGGGTGTCAAAATCGGGTCGTTGGAGATGAAGACCACCGACCAGGGTTCCTCTTTGGCGCAGAGGCGGCGGAGAAGTGTTTCGCGCTGGATCGGGTGCATATTATGCAAAAGTCCGTCGAAGATCAGGATGTGCGGACGAGTGACGATCGCGCGCGCCACCAACATCTTCTGAATGCGCGCGGGGGAAAAAACGGCTCCTTCGGCCCGCACATGGGTCTTGATGCCCTGTGGCAGAGCATCGATCTCTTCCTCAAGGTCTGTAAAGCGTAGGGCCCACCGTAGATCGCTGTACGCGATCGATGGCCGGCCCAATGAAATATTGTCCTCCACCGTGCCCTCGAACAGGGTGAGCCTGGAATCCAGCACCAAGCCGCGGTAGGTATTGATGCTGTCCATGTCGAGGTGGCGGAGATCCACGCCGTTGTAGCGGACGACGCCCGAGGCGGGATGCTCGAGACCGGCCAGTACGCGCGCCAAGGTGGTCTTGGCCTGATTGGACATGGTCAGAATCCCGACCTTTTCACCCGGGGTGATTTCCAGCTCGAAGTGCTCGAATAGGGCTGCGCCGTGCTCCGGCTCGCCCAAGCCCACGTCCCGACACGTCAGGCGGATTCCATGAATAGTCGGGTCCGGCAGGGGGACCGACATGACCGCTCGATGCTCATCCTTGGGGAGCGAAAACACAAAATCCAGCTCGGTTAGAGCCGTGAAGAAATAAAAGACGTGCCCCATCTTCTTCACGAGCGACTCAAAACTGAACAGCAGGCGGCCGACGATCACCTGTGCGGCCACCAACTGACCGAGTGTCAGTTGCCCAATCGAGAGCAGCCACCCGGCCGTGGCAATGATGCCGCCGTGGCCCAAGGCCTGCCAGACGACCGAGCCGAGATATTGCCGCATCAGCACCGCGAATCGCGTCCGCCTGGCTTCCATATAGCGATCGACCAGCTCATCCGTGCGGCGCAAAAGATAGGGTTTGGAGGTGGTTGCCTTAAAGTGCAGGAGGTTGTAGGCGATCTCCTGCAGCCAATGCATCGTGCTGTATTTCCAATGCGAGACCTCCAGCGTCGCCTTGAGTCCTCCCTGACTCAGAAGCACGAAGACGAGGGCGCCGCCGCCGAACAGCACGATGTTGAAGCCGAGGAAATAGGGGTGGTAGAAGAGCAACAGGGTCATCCCAACGATCCCGCCGATCACGACGTCGATGAAATCGATCAGCAGACCGGAAAGCGCGCGCTGCATGAACACGGCTTCCGTGAAGTAGTTGGCGTACCGCGGTCTGAACCCCGCAATTCGCACGTCGGGGAAATGGTGAGTCATCCCCAGCGCGACCCGTGCAAACAGGCGCCGTTGCAGAACCTCTTCCGCATAGACCTGGAAAGCTTTGAAGGCGCCGACGAACAGGAGGCTGGCCAGAATGATGATCGAGAGCGTGACGATCGTAATGGGTTGGATGGCAAAGGCGAAGGTGTTGACCAGCTCCTGGACAGTCAACGGGACGATCAAGGAGAACAACCCGATCGCGAGCGCGTAGGAAAAAATGAGTCCGAGCACGCGGCGCTCAGCCCGGAACAACACTCCCAAGCGGGACATGATGTCGCGGATCGCAAGGGAAGGAGGAGGTTGTTGGTTATGATCCTGTGCCGAATCCATCAGTCAGGTTCGCACTCTCCAGCAGAGAACAAACCGGCGGAGAACAAGACCTGACCGCCAGTCTGGCGAGTGCCCAGACTGGCGGCCCAGGAGCTACCAACGCATTACCCTATCAAAGGAGGATCAAAAAAACTACTCCTCGCAGGCTGCTGAATCAGACCGCCAGCTTTTGGTTCTCGCGTCGTTCAGGGGCTCAACGTGCCGAAAGACGGACCCTCGCCTCTTCGTTCGCTGCGGCCGTGCTGGCGCGTCCTTATCGATCATCCTGTGCCGCGCGGTACCGTTGACCGATGTCCGCCTCGGGTGACCTCAGAGGTAGAATGCAGCATTTCGCAACCTCCCACAGCCTGTGGCGCGGCTCCCTTACCGGACCTGTCGATAGCTGACCGGCACTGCGCCGGGTTCGCTCTTCGCCCAGGCCCCGATGGCCCATTGGTATAGAGCCAGGGCTTTCTGATAGTCGGCTTTAGCTCGGATCAGTTGGATCTCCGAATCGACGCTGTTCCGCTCCCGCAAGTTGACGAAAAGAACGCTGGTCGCACCAAGACTGAACCGAAACCGCTCGCCCTCTTCGAGCGTTTTCGCCAACCGGAGCGAATCGGTGGCGGCTGCGATCCGTTCTTTGGCCCGTTCGATAGCCGACAAGGCATTATCCACATCGACGATGACCTGTTGTTCTCGATATTTTTGGAGTAGCACCAGACGGTCGGCTTTGCCCTGCGCTTCCAGGACTTCACCACGGCCCCTCCTCTGCAGAATGGGAACCCGCAGTTCCAGTCCAAATTTATACCCGAGGCCAAGGACGAACTTTTCCGGGCTACGCGCGGGGGTGGCGTCGGCATCCAGGCTGGGGAGGAGGTTGTTCTTGGCCAATTCGAGGTCGATGTTGTTGAGCTTGGCTTCGATCCCGATCTCGCGCACTTCGGGGCGATCTGCCTTGGCCTGCACCTTGTTGGCCTTGACCACCTCTGGGCCAGGGGTGGTCCTGTGGGCGGGGAATTCCGGAACCCGGTCGATGGTCGGTGTGACCGGTTCATTCTTCTCCCAAAGGAACAAGGACATCTTGAACTGTTCCTGCTCCACCAGCCGTTGGGCAGCGATCGCTGATTCTCGTCGCCGCTGGACTTCCTGGTTGGCTTCGACCGCGTCCAAGGGAGCGACCGCTCCGGACCTGGCCCGTTGCTCGATCTGTTTCATCCGATCTTCGGCGACCTTCTGCGCCCGTTGGGCCACATCGGCAAATTTGGCGGCGGCCGCCCAGTCCCACAACTGGCTGGCCGCCGCCAAGAACAGCCCTTGACGAGTCTCGGCGATCTTCACTTCGGCTCGAGGATCAGCCAACTCGGATCGCTGGAGTTCGGCGGCATCCGGATTGATCATGAGCCCACGGAGCAAGGGGATGGAGGCCCCCACCAGTAACTGGCTGTTCTTCCCAAACAGTTCGAGATCCGGGATGATCGAAGTACCAATGGAATGGCGATAGCCGGCAATCCCCTTGATCCCCGAAGGATGCCGGAAGTCCAGAAAGGTATCGTTGAAGCCTCCGGTCTGAGTCCCAAGCTGAGGTTTCGAGCTGGAGATAAAGCGCTCGACCTCCGTATCGTTCACCAATGTTGGCTCAAAGGCTCCCAAGGCTTTGAGCAGACGGCCCCGCGCCACGATTTTCTCTGTGCCGGCGCTCTTCAGCAGAGGATGCGCGCGATCCACCCAGGCGAAGACTTCTTCCAGCGACAATGGAATCGGAGGCAGCGGTTTCGATTTCGGCTCCTCCGCAAAGGAGGGAGTCCCCGACAGCACAACGGTCCACAGCCAGATGGCCGTGCCCAAGAGTCGAGCGTGTGATCTCATGATGCACTCCTTTCTGAGCGAACGCTCACCACAAAAAACGGCATGACAATAATCGAAAAGGCGGATCGGATGCAGGCTGTCGTCCAGGCGACGAACGTGAGCCGGCAGAGCGCCGGGTCACTTGGCGTTGGTGCCTGCTTTCGGAAGGAGCGTGTCGATCAAGGTGGGCGGCCGTTCCTGAAAATCGGGAGGAAAGAGGTTGAACCGCCGCCACAGTTCGTACCAGAGGGGGACACGGTTCAGAATGACCCATCCCATCGTCTTGGTGCCCTGCCGTACGTGTGCCTGATCTGGCCATGGACGGTCCTCTGGGTCCGGTACGACCCAGAAACGGAAATTTCCTTTCCCGTCGTCCACCTGATCGATCACCTTGATGATGCCCCCGTAGGTGCCGGCCATCACCTCAGGCCAGGCCGGCAGTGGAATCGCGGGGATGCCGTAAAATAACAGGCGGACCTTTCGACCGACGTTCAGGAGCGGCGCATCGATCCCATCGGCAACCATCTCGATCGCCTTGTCCATGCTCGTAGGAGAAATTCTGACCAGCCTGTCGCCTTGTTTAACGGTTTCACCAGGTCCGACCTGTGCCATTCTGACAACGGTTCCATCTACCGGGGCGTAGATATGTCCGGCCAGGCGCCGCTGGGTGGCGTTTGATAGGCGCAGTTCGACGTCCGCCAACTCGTTGGCCGCCTTGGCCGCCTCAGCGAAGGACCCATCCCTCGACGCTTCTGCCTCCATGAGACGTTGGAGGACTTCTGCACTGACCTGTGCCTTGCCATAACTCAACGCCATCATGGCTTGTTGCGCCGCCTTGAGTCCGGCTTGGGCCCCCTCGAGATCGGCCTTGGTGGCGATGGCCGCCTGAATGGTGAGCTCGAGCTCGCGCTGAGACACCAACCCTTGCTCGGCCAACTGCTTATGGCGGTCGACGTTGAGCTCGGCCGTCGCCACGGCAATTTTGGCTGCCTCCACCTTCTGAGTCGCTTCGCGGACCTTGTTTTCCGCCTCTACCACGCGTGCGGCCGCGGAAGGGACGGCCGCCTTTACGAGGTTCTGCATCTCCTTGATGCGATGATCCAACTGATCCGCGCGTTCCAGGGCGGCCTTACGAGTTTGATCAAGAGCTGCTTTGCGTTCATCAAGCCGGGCCAACAGATCGGGCGCCATGAAGTTTGGATCGTAGTCGTCGAGTTCGACAATCAAATCCCCTTGTTTAACCCGCACACCTTCGTAGATATGCCACCTTCTGATTCGTCCTGTGATCTGAGATTCGATCCATTGCGGCCGTTCGTACGGAGAATAGGCCGACAGTTGGCCGGTGACCGTGATCGTTTGAGTCCAGGGTACGAAGGCGATGATGATCAGGAACGCGAGCAGCAGTTTGATGGCGAGGCGGGAGGAAAACCGCAGCCGATCCGGAATCTGAACGGCTTCCCAGGATTGAAGTTTGCTTGAGACGGCCAGATCATCCACGACCAGTTCGTCCAAACCGGTCGGTTGATCCATGAAGGATCGGATCTGCCCGCGGAGCCCTACTCTTTCAGGTTCCGTCGCCATCGGTGAGCGAGCGGGGCTTTTCAGCCTCCAGCCGCTCCTGATCATAAGCCAACCGGAGGGAAAGGGTCAATTTCGTGTGAGGAACCGTCCGGTTGGCCAGGTGGTTCTTGACGGGGTCCTGACCTCACGCTAAGGTGTGCGCGCCCGCAAGAGGGGATGTGACATTGTCGAGAGCCGGGAAGACCAACGAAAAAAGGAACGAGACCATGCCGGAACGTCCTTTGGTCGGTGTGCTCGGAGGCAGCAAGAGCGACTTCCCGATCCTGGAGAAGGCGGTCGCGATGCTCACCCAGTTGGGTATTGCGAACGAACTGCTAGTCGTCTCGGCCCACCGGACCCCTGACCGGCTCTTTGCCTATGCCGAACAGGCGGCAGGAAGAGGCATTGAAGTCATCATTGCAGGCGCAGGAGGAGCGGCCCATTTGCCCGGCATGTTGGCGGCCAAGACCCATCTGCCCGTGATCGGTGTTCCGATCCCGACCGAGCATCTGAAGGGTGTGGACTCCCTGCTGTCGATCGTCCAGATGCCGAGGGGTGTTCCGGTGGCTACCGTTGCTATCGGGGGGGCCGAGAACGCCGGCCTGCTGGCGGCCCAGATTCTTGCCGGCCGATACGACCCTATCCGCAAGCGGCTGCTTCATTTCAGGAAAGAGCAGACCGACAGAGTGGCTGCCGAGCAACCGGCGTTTCTGGCCGATCATGCCCGTTCCTCGGTCTCGACCCGCCGCCCGTCCGGCCGATCGCGCTGACGAAATGTCAGAATTGCTGATCGACCCAGGTTCCTATCTTGGCCTGTTGGGCGGTGGACAGTTGGGCGCGATGTTCGTTATGGCTGCGCGGCGATTAGGCTATCGAACCGCCGTGTGGGACCCCGATGCTCAGGCTCCGGCCCATCGCATTGCCGATCGATCCGTGATTCGAGCCTTCGAGGATCCGGCGGCGCGTACCGATTTCATGCGGGACCTCTCGGCCATCACTTACGAGTGGGAGAATGTCCCCGCCGAGGTTGTGCTGGCGCTTGAGCGACAGGCTCCGGTCCGTCCCAGTGGACGAGTTCTTGAGCTCATCCAAGATCGCCTCGTTCAAAAACGGTTTCTTCAGCAACGGGGGTTTCCCGTTGCGGCCTTCCGCGAGGTGAGATCGTTCGCTGACCTTTCGTCCGCTACAGAACTGGGATTCCCTTGTCTCTGCAAGACGGCGACGGCCGGGTATGACGGTAAGGGACAGTGGCGCCTCAATGACGCCCGAGAGCTGGATCGTCTGAGGGGTATTGTTCCCTCTCGACCTGAATCCTCACGCGCCTGGATCTTGGAACAACACATCGCATTTGATTGCGAACTGTCTGTGTTGGCCGTCAGGGGGAGCGACGGCCAGCGTGTCGTGTATCCCGTCGTAGCCAACGATCATGAAGCTGGGATTCTCCGCCGGACCATGGTCCCGGCTCCCATTGACCCTGGAACGTCCCGGCGGGCCCAGGACCTCGCGGTCGCCGTCGTGGATGCGCTGTCGGGTGTCGGAGTCTTTTGCGTGGAACTGTTCCATACGTCTGCCGGCGAGTTGCTGGTGAACGAGGTTGCGCCCCGTCCTCATAATTCGGGCCACTACACGCTGGATGCCTGCACCGTGTCGCAGTTTGAACAGCAGGTGCGCGCCGTTTGTGGGCTTCCCCTGGGGGAAGCCCGCCTCCTGAGCCCTGCGGTGATGGTGAATATCCTCGGAGAGGAAGTGGTTCGTCTCTGTCGCGGAACGGCACTCCGTGCGCTGTTGGCGAGATCGGGCGTCCATCTGCATTTGTACGGAAAAGTGGGGATCCGCCCCGGCCGAAAGCTGGGTCATATCACGGTGACGGCCGAGACCATACGGGACGCGGCGGATCTGGCGAGCCACATCGTCCGACAGGCGACCGAATCGTTAGGCCTGCCCGCTCCAGGGCGGACCGAATATTAGCCTGCCCGGATCACGTTCCGACCCCACATTACTTCAGGATGGTTCGTGATGAAACGGCCTGGACGCCAGGTCTTGGACTCATGGCTTCGACCCTTTGCACAGGGGAGAGTAAGGGGTACTCCGTCGCAAGGGATACCTCCACGTGGAGCATGAGGATTGACGCTCTTCCCCGCGTCTGCCTGCCTGCAGCGAGCGAGGAGGCGAAGCGTACAATTTTCCGTCTGATGGGCCTCTGAGCAATGCGAGCACAAAACTGGCGGACCTTTTCGATGCCCTGCTAGCCCCCAAGCAGTGTGTCGACCGGCCGAGCGGTCCGTCTGTCGTGTGCAACACAGGCAGTCGAGCCTGTCTGCTTGGGTGCGGGAATCCAGTCCCTCCGTACTTTTTTGTCGAGTTCGAGTGGCTCCACCCACGGACGCGTCTGGATCGGTCATTAAAATATTCGGTATCTCATATAGTTACGAGGTTTTCACCGGGTACAGGCATTGCTTCTCTCCACGTCGCGCAATGGTTGTGCGGCGGACCTGATTTCCTTAATCGCGAGGTTACTTTGATGAACCCATCGGCAAGTCTGTCGATTTCTGATTCCCAATCTCTCCCGACTCCGTCCGGTCTAATGGCCCGGCTCTCGGTGCCTCGTTCCCGCTATGTGTTATTGCAGGCTCTGGTGGGCATCGGTCTGTCCTATGAGTTGCTGTTTGGGGACGATGTCATCGTGACCTCGACGGTCGCGCATCTGATCGTGGCAGGTCTGCTGCTCATCATCATCGGGATTGTCCTGACTCCTTCGCGGTGGCTGGCCGAACTCTGGTTCACGAATGGACTGGTGGGAGCCAACACGCTGATGGCCATGGCCATCGTGTATGTGTCCGGCAACGCGCAAGGAGAGTTTTACCTGGCGTTCTTTCTCCTGATGCTGGTGGCCAGTTCAGTGAGGACGCTGGGGCACATGCTGAGTCTCTCGCTGGTCTTGTGTTTCGGGTATGCGATGCTGTTGGCCCAGGGTATCCTGATCACGGGGAGCCTCTCCGTCGGCCAACTCATGGGGTTACCTGTATTGCTCATGATGGCGATTTTTTATGGGCTCACGCTGGATGAGCTGGCCGGAGAACGTCAGCGAAGCGAGACGCTCAGTCACCGATTAGCGGAACTGCGTTTTGAGGAGGAAGCCTTGCTTCTCTCCAGAGATCGGCTCATGCATGAAGTCAAACGTCTTCGGGCAAAGCTAGAGTCGACCGGCTCGACGCCGACCCCGTCCGCGCGCGAAGGCAGGCCGGCGGGGCCTCCGGTCCGTGGCCTGCCGACCGTCTCCACCAAAGATCCATCCACGGATCATGACGTCCCCCACCTGGCGGCATGGCTGTCGGGATCACTACGCGAACAAGTGCGCGAAATTGGGCGTGAGGTAGGACAGCTCCGTGCCTCTCTCGCTCGAGGAGATGAGGCTCACAAGCATGTGGATCAGATGTTGTTGGCTGGCGAGAAACTCGCAGCGCTCGGGACTCATCTGGAATACTGGAGAGGGACAGGTCCGATGCCGCGTCAGATCCACTCCCTCGACCGGATTCTGGAGCACCTGGCCCCGATGATTCGCAGCAGTCTCCCAGTTTCCACGGAGCTGCTTGTTCAAGCGGACCCGAATACGCCACTCGTGGCGGCTGAAGAAGGGACTATCGAGCAAATCGTGCTGCAGCTCGTCCTGAACTCCCGTGACGCCATGAGGGACGGAGGCTGCCTCACGATCAGGGCGGGGACTGCCTCGACAGAGGCCGCGAGGCGTGTGGCCCCAGAGCAAACTGCGTCCTTCGCAATGCTGACGGTCGCTGACACGGGAATCGGTATGACGCCGGAGCAGCGGAACCGTGCATTTAATCCTTTTCATGAGGGTGGTGCGCCGAGGACCGGCAGACAGATGGGGCTCGCCATGGTGGTTCGAGCAATCAAGAACCTGGGCGGCGAGGTTGCATTCGAAAGCCGAAAGGGTCGGGGGACCGAGGTGACGATCCTGTTGCCCGAATCCAAGCCGTTGGGGAATCAGCATCGACAGGAGCGAACCTTCGACCCGGCGTTGTTGGCGCAGGGAACGGAGACCGTGCTCGTCGTGATGGAGGACGAATGGCAGAGAAAATGCGCGGCAGCCGCCCTCCATCGAGTCCAGTATCAGGTCCTGGAGGCTGGCTCGGGCGTCGAAGCCTTGATGGTTGCACGAGAGCATTCTGGCGGGATCCAGCTTCTTGTGAGCGATCTGGCGATGGCGGAGATGTCGGGGGCCGAACTGGCCGAGCGATTATTGGCGCAGCGAAGGACGATGAAGGCAATCTTCGTCTCCGGCTATCCTGACGAGGTCATGGTCCGACATCGGATCGCTCCGCGCTGCCACGTGCAAAAACCTCTACGAACAGAAGATCTTCTGAGGCGGGTGCGTGCGGTGCTGGATCACTCGTAGGACAGGCGAAGGCTCCCACCACTGTCGACTTCCACTTCACCAGCTTGCCCGTTCCCATGGTCGGTGATGGGCCGGAGCGAAGAGCCGGACTTCTCGCCGCTTGAACAGCGGAATGAGGAGCATTCCGGCGATAAATCCTCCAATATGGGCGAAGAAGGCCACCCCGCCCCCGCCTTCCGGTCGGCCGAGGCTCGATCCTCCGCTCAATAGTTGCATGGCGAACCAGAGGCCAAGGACTATCCAGGCTGGTACGTAGAAAGTTCTCGCGATGAAGCCGAACGGGATCAGCACGAGAACTTGCGCGTGCGGAAACAGGAGGAGATAGGCGCCCAGCACGCCGGAGATCGCTCCGCTGGCCCCCACCATCGGGATCGTAGATGCCGGATCGATCAGGACATGCGATAGCGCCGCAAGCACTCCGGAAAGCCCATAGAACAGAATGAAGCGCAGATGACCCATCGCATCTTCAACGTTATTGCCGAAAATCCAGAGATAGAGCATGTTGCCGATCAAATGCATCCAGCCACCATGGAGAAACATGCTGGTGAGAAGGGTGACAGAGGCAGGAAGTCCAGCCAGGTCAGGCGGGAGCGACGAGCGGCCGGTCACCACGGCTGGGATCGCACCGTACTGGAGAGCAAAGGCTTCACTCGGCCGCTCCGGCAGGCTGACTTGGTAGAGGAAAACGGCGGCACAAGTTGCAATTGCTGAAATCGTAATGATGGGAGGCCGGTCGGCCGGGTTATCGTCCGACAGCGGGATCATGTATTGCGAGGTTTTACTGAGGCGTGCCGCGAGAGAGAAGAATCCCTGGCCGCTGGCTCTCCCTTGGGTAGTTCGACCGGAGGGCCGACAAACTTGAAGTCTGGAGGCGGGTCGCCGTCTGGTCTTAAAGGGACCGAGCATCCCGCCGCGTGGGTGTGTCCGCCTCCGCCGAGGGAGGCGGCGAGGCTGCCGACGTCCACGCCGTCCTCCCGAGAGCGAAAGCTGCAATAGCGACGGCCGTTCCGATCGTGCCAGATGATGCAGAAGGGATGGCCGGCCGACAGGTGTTCGCCGATCTGACTGGTCAGAACCGCGCTCTGCACGGCGGGAACGCGATACCCGTGGAAGGTGACCGAGACAGCGTGCGCGGCGATCTTGCCGACCAGTTCCCGCTCGTAGCGCAGAATCGCGGTACCTTCCTGAATCAGCCGTTCCTGATCGAAGCGATCCCACGTGTGAAAATCGTACGGATAGGCGGCGATCGCGGCGCTGACTTCTCGGCTCGATGGCAATGCCCACTCCCAAAGGTCCTTATCCTGGATATAGGAGAGCAACCAGGGCGCAGGGAGTCCGTGCGTCCATTCCCAGGCCAACACCGCTCCGGATTTGCGTTGGTCAAAATAGGCATAGGCGAGACCCTGCAGCGCCTGTTGCGCCGTGATGTGATGGTCCAGGATGAGAAAGGCTTTACTGTCTGCGGCAAGGGCTTCCAAGATCGGACGGGGATAGCTGAAATCGACCATCACCACTTTCAGGCCCGATAGGCCGGACGGCGGTGGCTCCCCATGCTTGACCGGAAGAAATCGCGCGCTCGGGTATCGCTTCCAGATCGCCCATGCGGCGCCGAATCCATCGGCACACTCGGCATGATAAAGTACGATATCGGGCGCGAATGTCGGAAGGGCGTCAACCTGTGTCATGGTTGCATGTTTGAACGGCAGCTTATCATGCGGCGCGTCAAAGGCCAACCTATGAAGCGCCCGCCTGACCTTGATGGAGTCGGGATGACGCGAAAGATAAGCCAACATTATTCATGGCGGGTCGTCGCGATATTGCAGGATCGCGATACGGTTGGACCCGTTGCCTCGACCCCTTGCATACAGGAGAGCCAGTGGTTTCCTGGCGCAATGGGTCCCTCCACGCGGAGTCGTGAGAGAGGGAGGGAGACCTGAAAGAGTCTGTTGCCGGACTCAGTGGCGAGCCCGCCATACCAATCTCTTCGCTTGAATCGCCGCGTTCGATCCGATCGTGGGGGAGAGGCACCTGGCCTTCGACTTCGCAAAATGGGTCTAGGCAACAGAAGCGCTGATGAATAAGGTAGGCTAGGGAAGGCGGTTGAGGTGATCGATGAGCTGGCGCAAGCGCCCGGCGCTCCGCCGGTTGAAGGCAAAGACGAGCCTCGAGAGGTTGGAGAGGGCCGGTTCGTCCAATTCCTCCGGCAAGGCACTCCGCTGCTGGAACTGCCCGTCGGCTAACAGGTCAGCGAATTGCTTCTGGAGCGCCGCGACCTGGCTATCGGTGATGGGGCGCTGGAGGCGCATGGCCAGCTGGCGACCGACGAAGCGCAACGAGTGATAGGTCCGATAAAATGTCTGAATTTCACTCACCGCTTCGTCTTCCGATTCGACGATGCGGAAGAGGCTCAAATCCTCGTGATTGATCAAGCCTCGCCGGAGAAGGTCATCCTGAATAAAGTCATGCCAGCGGTGCCAATAGGTGCACCCGGGCGCCTGAAGGCAGACGATCGGTTTGGGGTCGCTTTTTCCTGTTTGTGCCAGGGTCAGGACTTCGAATCCTTCATCGTGGGTGCCGAATCCTCCGGGGAACAGGGCAATGGCGTTGGCTTCCTTTTGGAACATCAGTTTTCGAGTGAAGAAGTATTTGAACGTGATCAACTTGGGATCGTCGGCGATCGTCGAGTTTGCACCCTGCTCGAAGGGAAGCATGATGTTCACCCCGAAACTGTGCTCGCGGCCCGCGCCCTCCTGCGCGGCACGCATGATGCCGTCCGCGCCCCCGGTGATGACCATGTAACCGTGAGCCACGATTCGTTGTGCGAAGCGGGAGGCCAGTTGGTACAGTGGATCATCGGTAGGTGTCCGCGCCGATCCGAATACGCTGACCTTCGGACGATGACGATAGTCCCGAAAGACCGCAAACGCATGGCGGAGTTCCTTCATTGCCCGAGTTAGGATTTTCAGATCCAGTAGATCCAGTTGAGCGTCGTGCAGTTTGAGGACGTTGGCGACGATCTCCCGCATGAGACACGCGCGGAGGTCATCCTCGCGACCGTCCAACAACGTCCCCAGTTGCGAGAGCATCTCTTCTTTCGAAGGCAACACTCTTGAGCGCATTGCTACATCCTTATCTGTCTAAATGACTATGAGTTATCGTCTTGATACCACCGAGATCGCTTGAGCGATTCATTCTACCAGGTGGAAGGGCGACTTCAAGAAAAGATCTTGTGCAGGCCCGTGGCGCGGCCGGTCAGGAATCGGATGCGGGCTGCAGGGATACCCACTCCCGAATTCGAGTTTGGTCGGAGGCATTCAAGTGCGTAAATCGGACGGTGAAGGTCACACCGCGCGAGGCCTCGGGCGATCCTTCGTCGGCTGCGGACGCGACCTTTCCATACACGGTCATCGAGTCGGAGGTATCGGGTAAGGCGAACGCGAGCATTACCTGCGTTCCCTGGGGCAGCATCAACGGGCACTCAACTGTGGCCGCCAGGTGACTCACTTGAGTCAGGGTGGCTTGATGCTTGGAACCGTCCGACTTGGTGTCCATGAGCGTCACGACGGCCGGAATCCGCACCATGCACCGTTTGGCGACGTACACCAGGTCGCGCGCTCGGACAATGCCGACCGGCTGCTGATCTTTCGTCACCACGAGCAAGGCCACTCCTGTGGCGGCCATCATCGTAGAGGCTGCGTCCAGGGGGCGGTCATATTCGATGGATTGCACCGGCCGCGACATGATCGATCGCACTTGGACATCTTGGGGCTCCAAGCCTTGCGCCACGACTTTCTTGACGATGTCCGTATACGTCATGATGCCGACCCGCGCGTCCGCGTCCTTCACCAGGAGACAGGGTGTCTGTTCTTTCTGCATCAGGAAGGCGGCCTTCGCGACCGTGATATCGCCGGGAACCTGGATGATGCCGGGAGTCATCATGTGCGAAACCGACGTTGAAGCGCTCCCCTCGGTCGAGTGCGACGACATAGTGCCCGCCGATTGCTTTACAGGAACTTCGTGCCGGCTAAGGCCCGTCCGGAGACGATCAGAAGCTGATCGATGCTGTCGTAGAGACAGTATATCAGACGAGAACCCGCGACCCTTGTGGCGGGTGTGCCTTGCGGACCAGCCCGGTTCGCCTTTAGACTTCGCCTGTTCGAGGGACCGAACAGGTCAGTTACGAAGTCGTCCATGAAGACTGTCATAGCCGAATTTCGTCAACGAGTCGAGGGAATTGCATTCCAGGGAATCGGCCTGTCTGTCGATGCCTACTCGCCGGACATCTTCGAACTCATGGATCTGCTCACAGACGAGTCGATGGTACCCGGCTACCTGGAAGTGTTCAGGGCCGCGACGCCCATGCTCGCGGCTATCCGGCGTCGCTATCCGTCCGTCTCACTGCCTTACCATGCCGAGGGGCTCTGGTGGACGGAGCCGGACTGGCTTGAACAGACCGGAATGGCGAGCGAACTTGAGTTCGTCGTCGAGCAGGCCTGCGCATTGGCTAGCCCTTGGATCAATCACGAATGTGCGACTAAGCGCCTTGGGCCCTATGCGGTTGGGACCTACCTGCCTCCCTTATTCACGAGACGCACCGCGCGCCTCGTTGCGCGCCACGTTGTGATTGTTCAGCAGACGCTGGATCGCACAATGGGAGGAGGACGGGGAGGCGGACCGTTGGTGCTGTTGGAGCTGCCGCCGCTGACCTATTTCCGTGTCGGCGATCTGAGCGCGGCCGCCTTCTTCTCCGAGATCGCGCAGGCTTGTTCTTGCGGGCTCGTCTTGGACATCGGGCATCTCTGGACCCACTACCGATACAGCCCCGCGACGAGACGCGTTGCTCTTAAGGAATTCGTGGCCGGATTTCTGGACGAATTTCCGCTCGAACGCGTGGTGGAAATTCACGTGGCAGGTCTCTCATCGCATCCCGTGGTTCCGCGTGATCCGATCGCGCTTCATGCCGAGCTTCCGATGTGGTTGGACGACCACGCGGCGCCTATTCCAGAGATCTTGTTCGAAATGTTGGAACAAGTGCTCAGCCGGCCGAGCCTGAATTCTCTCAGAGGCGTGGCGTTGGAAGTGGATACCAAGCCGGTGACATTGATCGGTCATGAATTCGAACAATTCCTCTTGCGATTCGGCCACAGCGTGGATGCGCAGCGAAACCATGCCTCGATGGAGCATCTGGTCTATGAGCCGAGACCATCGAGCTTCACGATCGACGCCGACGAGGCGCTCGTGTCCGATGAAGGCCTGTCGGAGCCATCCCGTCGCTATGCGGATCTGATTGTCGGGCTGCCGGGGGCGAATGGTACGACACCGATGCTGCCCGAGTGCGATGCGGCGCCGCTGCGTGGGTATCGCGAAAGTTACCTGCCCCATGAAATTCTCTTTTGGGGCGGCGATCTCCGCTCCATGTTCCCTCGGACCTGCGAACTCCTGCGCGAAGCCGCCCTCCCATTGGAAGATTTCATCTCATTCTGGTTGGCCTGTCACGAAGAGCCGGCGGCTCCGTTCGATTTCTTTCTTCTTAAGCTGGACCGATTCACTCGTTTCGTAATCACCCATTGTCCTGAGGCTGGGGAGGTTGTGCGTCAGGAGGCGGCGGAACTGCGCGCGGCGTATGAGGCGGCCAATCTTCCGGCGAGCAACGAGTCGGCGCGACCCCGAAGGGGCCGTGAGACTGAGGCGGGTCGATGAACTTCTGGCATGCCTTGCCCAGGCCTATTTTTGGACTCGCCCCGATGGATGGTGTCACCGACGCCGCGTTCCGGGGCATTGTGGCGCAACAGGGCCCGCCGGATGTGATGTTTACCGAATTTACCCATGTTACCGATGTCTGTCGTGGAGCGGACGTGACCATGACGCCGCTGATATACGGAGAGAGGGAACGTCCCATCGTGGCCCAGCTCTATGGGAAAGACCCGGATCTGTTTTATGTGGCGGTCCAAGTCGTCTGTGAGTTGGGGTTCGACGGCATCGACCTCAATATGGGTTGCCCTTCACGCTGCGTCGCATCCTCCGGTTCCGGCGCGGGGTTGATCCGCACGCCGGCTCTGGCGCGAGCCATTATCCGAGCCGCTCAGCAAGGCATTGAGGATTGGGCAGAGGGACAGAGATTGGGAGGTCTGGGGCTCAAACCCTCCCGGCTTTCGTTACTTGAACGGATGAATCAGGTGCGGGGCGGCGCGCCGCCGGCGCGCCGCCGCCTGCCGCTATCGATCAAGACTCGGCTGGGATGTGATGATGTGGTCATTGATGAGTGGATCGAATTTCTACTCGATGAATCCCCGGCAGCCATTACCATTCACGGGCGCACGCTCGCGCAAATGTACCGCGGCGAGGCCGACTGGCGGGCCATCGCACGGGCGGCGGAGGCGGCTCGCATGACGTCCACGCTGATTCTCGGCAATGGAGACATCCGTTCGCTGGATGACGCGGTGCGTCGGATCGACGACAGCGGGGTCCAGGGTGTGCTCGTGGGGCGGGGCACACTCGGAGAGCCGTGGCTGTTTCGGGACAAAGAGGCCGCAAGGCGGGCCTTGACCGAACGGAATTCTAACGAGTCATGCCGAAGCCTGCATCATCAAGTATTGCTTGCGGAACGACTTCAGGTTCTCCTGGCTCATGCGCAGGTCTTTGAAGATCTGTTCGGTCGGACGCGCTTTCCACATATGCGAAAGCACCTCGGGTGGTACTGTAAAGGATTCCCCCATGCGGCCGCCATGCGCGCGCGGATGGTACGGATGAACGGCGTCGACGAGGTGGCTGCCGCGCTGGCTGACCTTAATTCTCAGGGCCGCCTTCCGGCCACCTCCGAATACCGTCAGAGGGCCGATCCGGACGCGAAGGAACTCGCGTCGGTTTGTCCGAGCTGAGCATCGATGCGAGTGATTCTGGCTTCTACATCTCCCCGCCGACGTGAGCTGCTGACGTTGTTGGGGCTTCCGTTCGACGTGCAGGCGCCGGCGTTCAATGAGCAGATCACCCCCGGCCTATCGGTGATGGACCTGGCTCTGGAGTTTGCACGGGGCAAGGCCCGCGCCGTCGCGCGGTATGCGTCCGGTGCCGCCGTCATTGGGAGCGATACCTTGATCGAAATCGATGAGGAAGCCGTCGGAAAACCCGAGACGATCGCCGATGCACGGGCCATGCTCCGAAGGCTGATGGGGCGGGAACACCGGATCGTATCTGCGGTGGCGGTCTGCCTGTCAGACCGTCGGTTCGAAGAAGCCGCGCTCTCCACGGTACGAGTTTGGATGAAAGCCTTCGATGACGCCGATCTGGAGCGCTACCTGGCCTCGCAAGAATCGATCGGAAAAGCCGGCGCCTATGCGATCCAGGGATTCGGCTGTCGATTGATCGATCGAATTGAGGGCGACTTTACGGCCGCTGTGGGGCTTCCGTTGCGCGAGACCGCTGGACTATTGGGAAAATGTGGCTTGTCCGTCCCCACCGATCTCCGCCAACTGTATCGCTCCCGTCCCTATCCCAACTGGTCTCGTTTTGCCTGAGCATCCCGCTGCCGGTCTGGCCGGTCTGGCGGTGCCAGCCACGTTGCAACCCTCACGCTCTTCCCCTACAATGCGCGCGATTTCATCGGCTGCTCACCTGACTGGTGAGGAGTCTCCAGCCAGGGGAGGCAAGCATGTGCGCTGAGAAGTCTCGACGATCAGATTTATTGGTCGGCCTTGTGTCTGCGCTGTTGTCCGGACTCGCGATCCTGATCGGCGGCCTCACGCCGGTTCACGCCATTGACGTGAAGTTGTCCATGGCGGAGGCCAAGAAGGCGCTGGAGGAAGGCCGTGAGCCAATGGAAAAGGCCAATACCGAGGATGAAGTGAAGAAGGTCATGCAACATGCGTCCATGGCCACTCGCGTGGGCGCCGATCCCGAGAAGGAACCGTGCGGGACAAGCGCGATCTTGCGGACGAAGCGATTTTGGCTGGAGTCATTCGGCCGGAAGGAAGCCACGGAATCAAAGAAGCAAAAGACCGAGGTCCGAATGCCGGACGACAAAATTCAGAAGTACCTCGATATGCCGAATTTGGAGGTTGAGGTTCAGTTGTGTGGTCACGATGAATACTTCGCTGAAGGCGTTCAGGTGGCATTCGGGCAGGGCGCCAAGAACATCACACCCGTAGACATCAGTCCGGCCGAGCGGGGGCGTAAGATCGAATTGGCGGACAAAAGCTCAGCCTTTCGGTCTCGGTTCACAGCCCGATTCGCCTATGACACATTTGATCCCAACGCAAAGACGAAAGTGTATGTGATCTTCCCGGACGGCAAGATGACCGAGATCGACGCGGATTTTTCGAAAGTGAAATAGGCGCGGTTGTTCCGACGAGTTTCGGCATGAACGTGAGGCCTCATGTCCAGATGGTCAGCATCGGAACTGCAGTGACCGTCGCGTGCTTGTGTTTGGGTATCCTGATGCAGTTACTAGGTGTGCCCACCACGTTGTGGGAACTCACCCTTGACCAGGATCTCAGTGAAACGGCCTCGCTGGAGGAATTCACGATCCTTCCGACGGTTCCCGGCCCGCCCTCGACTGACAGCAGTCCTCGGATGGAGGAAATCCCCAAACGTTTCGCAAATCGGATGTTCGACCTCTCTGTGTTTCGTCCACCTTGTCCCATCACATAATTGAGTCCGGCAGAGTCGACTCTGCTGGTTCGTTCCAGCCACAGTTCCGTGGGCGGCTGCTGAACGAAAGCTCGTCTTGCGCCCGAGGGGTGGTACAGGGAACAGATCAGTTGCCAGGCCTCTACTGGCTGGTTCGACTAAGACACCAGGGGATCAATGATTGGCGAAGTGCCATGACGGGATCGTGTCAAATAGCTGGGGACATCTGCTTCTCGGCGAATGCGCGATGCGATGCCTCTTCTCGGCGTTTGACCAGCGCATGGTGCACGACATCATGGGGCGGAAAGTACTCTAAGCGATTGGCCTGCGTGGGACGCTTTCAGAGGGGGGGCGATGTTCGTAGATCGGTGCGCTCCCGCTGGGATTGTTCCACAAACGGGTGGCGATGATGGATCTCATGTTGGAACTCAGCCTCAACACCGCCCTGGACCTGGGCGATCCGGAGATCCGACCGGATTTGCTGGACTCGACCGATCGGCGGGTGCTGACCGTGCCGGTGGGAGCCAAGAGGTCATCGTCGGCATAGTTCTATGTCAAAGGGCAAGGAGAGATTGCGCAAGTTGTGATGGCGATCGGCCGGACTTTGGATCATCGGCGAGTCGAAGTCAGCAGACAGGTGTGAGGGGGCATATTCGCTTTCTCAACTTTCTCCACGAACCTGAAAAGCTGAAAGGAGATCGGTCATGGGGGGGCTTCACCAGGTGTTGTACTGCTCACTCTGTCGAAAAGTCAGAGACATTCAGGTAGACCAGGTCGATGGCGGGGCATGGTCCGATGTCGAACCGTACCTCGATCGGTATGAGACCCGGTTTTCGAATCTCGTCTTGTCCGAGACGTTTTGTCCGAGCTGTCTGGTGTTTTATGATCAACTGATGACCTACGGAAAGCCGAGCCATCCTGAAATAGTCTGAATGAATATGTGGCGCTCCCGGACACGGCGGGGTGTACGAGGCCCCTGTGTCAAGCGGCCACGTTCTGAGCACTGTAGCTGACGAGATGTTGGTATGCTACCTGGTGTGGTGTCCAATCTGCCTTCAGCGTGCGCCTCAGGCGATCCCTATCCGTATTCCCCCACGGATGGTTGCGCTTGGTGATGGCCTCGGTGAGGCCCAAGATTGCCAAGGTCATCCTGAACGTACCAGCGGGGGCTGAGAGTCGGTGGCACTCCTCAGATGCAGGCTGTGGCTTCCGTGGTGGCTGGTGCTACACAGCCGCATCGAGTGCGGCCTGCCACTGCACCGTCTTGGTCTGAAAGACCGCAGAGCGGCCGCCGATCTTTTGCGTGCCTCAGGCCAGCGGGATGACGACAGCCCCCCAGCCGTAGGGACAACTGGCACCACTGATGCGGACGGTGCTACGTGTACCGCTGATTCTGAGCATTCGGCTACAACCAGATACGGTCACCGATCTGCAAACGGGCATTGAGGACTTTCGTAGGATGGCCGAGATGGCAGGTGTGCCCGTTCCCCGAAGGCCCCTCTTATCGAATGGCTTCCGGACTCCGCCCAAGCCGCCGTCGTCGCGACCGCGAAGTAAGAGGGTGCTTGACATGTTCTAGTGGAAGTGCCAGTCGTTGAAGGTCGGCTCTGTCGATCCGATGAGCCAGGCTCGCTACACGAGCGAGCACTACGGCCCATCCAGCTTGAACATTCATTTGACGAAAGCTGTGCTCGCGGGTCGTGATGAGCGTGGCATTGCTTGCGTGCCCGAATCCAACGTGAGCGGTCGGATGGTGCCGAAGATCGATCGGACTGTCTGCTCGACTTCGAGGACGGTATCTCCGTCCTCATGCTGATCGAGCCCTTCCTTCCTCGCCGTTAGAGGCCGTAGTTCGGGAAGTCGAGAGTCGATGATGATGCTGCAGACGAACCTGGCAGTTGGCCGGACAGATGGGAATCCCGGTGCACTCGAATGGGCGGCTGATTGCCCTCATGCAGGGCGAACGTCGTCCCCGGTTTGCCGGAGGGTAGAAAGGTAATGGTAGAGCCCTCGCCGTTCGATCAGTTCCGCATGCGTGCCGGCCTCGACGACGGCACCTTTATCTAGCACGATGATCCGGTGGGCTTTCTGTATGGTCGTGAGCCGATGGGCCACGACGAACGTGGTCCTCCCGGTCATTAAACGATCGAGTGCCTGCTGAACTAACCGTTCGGATTCGGTGTCGAGCGCAGAGGTTGCCTCATCGAGCAGGAGGACCCTCGGATTCTTGAGAATAGCCCGCGCAATCGCGATTCGCTGCCGCTGGCCCCCTGAAAGGTTGACGCCCTTCTCTCCGACCACTGTCTGGTACCCGTCTGGGAGGCGCGCGATGAACTCGTCCGCTAAAGCCGCCTCGCTGGCCGCCAGCACATCCGTGTCGGTCGCTTCCTCACGTCCGTATCGAATGTTGTCCAAGACCGTCCCGCCGAAGAGCACGGTCTCCTGAGGGACCAGCGCGACCTGCCGGTACCAACTGTCCAGCCGGACGTGCCTCAGGTCGTGCCCGTCGATGGTGATGGAGCCACCGGATGGATCATAAAATCGGTGCAGCAGGTTGATCACTGTGGTCTTACCCCCGCCTGTCGGCCCGACCAACGCGACCACCTCGCCAGGGTTGGCCTCAAAACTCACGTCATGCAGAATGACTTGGCGCGGGTCGTATTGAAACGAGACATGCTCGAGCCGTATCTTTCCCTGGACTGGAGGCAAATCACACGCTGTGGGACTGTCTCGAACCTCTGGCTCTGTATCGAGGATCTCAAAGACTCGCTGCATAGCTCCTTGCGCTTCTTTAATTTGGGCGAATACTCGTGCAGCCGCGCCGAACGGTCCGATGAGTATGCCCGCAAACAGAACGAACGCGAAGAGGTCGCCGGGGGAGACCTGCCCTTGAATGACCTGTCGGCCTCCGTACCAGAGCACGGCGGCTCCGGCCGCAAACGTGAGCAGGGTGATCGTCGGTACGAACACGGCCATGACGACCGCTCGCTTGAGAGCCATGCGGACGACGGCATTCAGTGTGTCAGCGAACCGAGCCTCTTCCCAGGATGTTCGGACGAACGATTTGACCACACGGATGCCGGATAACACCTCTTCGATGATCGTCGAGAGCGTGGCCGTGCGATCCTGAATGCCCGTCGAGAGCCGCTTGAGTCGGCGCCCAAAAAATTTGGCCACCACAACCAGTGCGGGCAGCAGCAGGAGTATCAAGATGCAAAGCTGCCAATTGGTCATGAGCAGAAAAGCGATCCCGCCGATCAAGGTCACGGTCTGCTTGGTCAGGTCGATCGGCGTTTCGGTCGCGATGTTCTGGATGACGCCGACATCGTTCATCAATCTGGATAACAGCTCGCCGGTCCTGCGTTTGGCGAAAAATCCGAGCGACAGCCCTTGGAGGTGGCGAAAAACATGGCGTCGAAAATCCGCGGTCAGATGCTGCGAAATCCACGCCACCAGATAGCCGTGTCCGACTGAAAAGACGCCTTGCACTAAAACGAGCAGGAGAAACATCGCCAAGAGATGATTCATCTCGGCTTCGTCTCGCTGCACGGTGACGACGTCCCATAGCTGTCCCACCAGTCGAATCAGCACCAGGTTCACGATCGCGACGACGGCGATCAGCCCCGTGGCCGCGAGCATGCTTGGGACATAGGGCTTGAGAAACGGCAGGAACCGGCGGTAGTAGCTCATACGGTGATCCGGTAGGTCTCGACGGCAGGCAGAGGATACGGTGGAAAAGGACCGAGATCGGATGCTCGACGCGGGAGGGATGGCTCGAGCGGGGAGAGCGCCTTACAGTTGCGCGATTGACTCGATCAGGTTCTTGTTGATGGCAACGAAATCAGCCTTGTCCTTATCGTTGATGAGGACATCCGTCAAGCTGATGAACAGCCGCTGCTCCTCGTTGATAGCATCCGAGACGCGATTGCGCATCGGGGGAATCAGGAAATCGCCGACGTAGGTGCAATTCACAGTCTTGACCCGAATACGGACCTTCTTCCCTTCAGGCACGGGACACCCTCCTCTGTAGACCGATGGGTTAGCCCTTCCGCCGCAAGAACTTCTGCTTCTTTCGAAGCTTCTTGTATTTATGCTTCCGCATCTTCTTGCGGCGCTTCTTCAGCACACTCGACATGATCGGCTCCTCGACTAGGGTTACGCTATCGGCTTCGGACGGGAAAAGCAAGCAACTCACGAAAGCACGTCCGGCTGCCGACGGCGGCGTTTGGCGCCGGATGAGGTATCACAGTGTCGGAGTGCTGTCAAGAAAACGGCGGGGATAGTTTGCAGGGCGCTGATCCCTTGACCATGCGCAGAAGCGGTTTCTATACTCCCGTATGTCCGGTCAGTTGCCGTGTTCTCTGCGCCGCGTTTTTTGTCGCTGTGTCGGATTCATCCTCATTTCTGTTCTCGTCGCGGGATGTGGGAGCAAGGGTCCGGTTTATCAAGAAGATCATCTGCGCTTTGCGCGGATCTATGACGCGGTCGAGTCGCTTCGAAAGGACTATGTCGAGAAGGATCTTCCGGGAATCCGCGATCTCCTTTTGTCCTCCGATCAACTGGATCAACTCCTGACCGATGTCGAAGCGGATTTCCGCGCCTATGATGCAATTGTGCTGGACCTTGCGATCGAACGGATTCTGATCGACGGGGACCATATCGATATGTACGTGCATTGGCAAGGACAGTGGAAACCGCACGGTACGGACGTGCCGATCCGAGAAAGAGGGCACGGGCGCCTCCAATGGGTGGGGAATCAATCCATCCTCTTGAGGGCGGTAGACGGCGATTTGCCGTTCGGTATGGGTACGCGGCAGATGCGTCTCAATCGGCCGGCTCCATCCGCCGGCAGATAGG
Organism: Nitrospiraceae bacterium; assembly: GCA_040981105.1. GTDB lineage: Bacteria > Nitrospirota > Nitrospiria > Nitrospirales > Nitrospiraceae > Nitrospira_G. The sequence goes on along the minus strand of JANRMO010000006.1, from coordinate 30,006 downwards.
ATCGGGAACTCTCCCACTCATGATGACCGGGACGCAGGCCCCAATCACACAGACCGACTTCCTCGTGATCGGCAGCGGCGTGGCTGGCTTGCGCGCAGCGCTGGAATTCGGACGAGCCGGGCGTGTACTCATGGTGACGAAGGGCCTCCCGTTTGAGAGCAGCTCCATCTACGCTCAAGGGGGAGTGGCGGTGGCCTTGAGCGAGGAGGACGACGTCGCCGTCCATCTGCGAGATACGCTTAAGGCCGGTCACGGACTCTGCCGCAAGGACGCGGTGCGGGTGCTGGTCGAGGAAGGCCCAGTCCGGATTCACGAGCTGATCCGCTGGGGCGCGCAATTCGATAAGACGGGAGGCCAGTTTGCCTTCGCTCGAGAGGCGGCCCACAGTCGCAGCCGAATCCTGCGAGCACGCGGCGATGCGACCGGGAACGAGATGGTCCGGGTGCTCATGGCCGAAGCCCGGCGGTCTCCACATATCCAATCGATCGACCATTTTTTTACCGTGGACTTGGTTGTGGTCGATGGGGAGTGTCGCGGTGCAATCGTGCTAAACGAACTGACCGGAGAAAAATCCGTGATCTCCGCCCACGCTGTGGTGCTGGCCACCGGAGGAGCCGGGCAGGTGTATGCGCGCACCACCAATCCCGCCAGTGCCACTGGAGATGGGATGGCCATGGCGTCCCGCGCCGGCGCACTGCTGGAGGATATGGAGTTCGTACAGTTTCATCCGACTGCGCTGTATCTGCCTTCCAGTCCGCCGTTCCTGCTGTCGGAGGCTATCCGCGGAGAGGGAGGGCAATTACGCAACAGCACCGGCGAGCTGTTTATGCATCGCTATCATCCCGACGGTGCACTGGCTCCGCGCGATATCGTGGCGAGGGCCATTTGGGCCGAGATGGCCGCTACCCGGGCACGGCATGTCTATCTGGACGTGACGCACTTAAACCCGGACTTCGTCAAACAACGATTTCCGACCATCTACGCCACCTGTCTGCGATACGACATCGACATGACCGAGGAATGGATTCCGGTCTCACCAAGTGCTCACTATATGATGGGTGGTGTGCGAACGGACCTGAACGGAGCGACGACCGTGCCGGGACTGTTCGCGGCCGGAGAGGTAGCCTGTAGCGGCGTCCATGGGGCCAATCGCCTGGCCAGCAATTCGTTGTTGGAGGGGCTGGTGTTTGGAGCGAGGGCGGCGCAAGCGGCGTTGGCGTCGGCACGGTCGCCGGTTTCTGCACTCCCGTCTGTTCGGGAGTTGGAAGGTGCCACCCAAGCTCGGCTGGATGACGCTGAAAAATTGCGCAGCTCTCTGCGGCGGCTTATGTGGGGACGGGTGGGGATCGTTCGAGTAGGCGAGTCATTGGCTAAGGCGGTTGCCCAGCTAACCCGTTGGTCTAAACAGGTGGCGAGACCTTTCGGCACGAGGGTCGAGCTCGAAGTGAAAAATCTCGTTCAGGTGGCCTCTTGTATTGGGGAGGCGGCGCTCTGGCGCGAGAACAGCATCGGGGCGCACTATCGGGCGGATCATCCTCAGGCGCCGAAGGCCAATCCTCACCTGCACAGCCGGATAGTCGATTTGAAGGATGATGCACCTGCTGACACAGGTAGGTCGCGGCCGCCTGCACCGATTGTCGCGCTGCGTAGGTCGCGCACGGAGGGTCGGTCAGGGCGTCGAGAGCGTCGGATGGATGGGTGAGGGCGAGAGCAAGAAGCTCCGATAGAACCGCAGCACCTTCTGCACATACCGCCTGGTTTCGCTGATAGGGGGCAGCGCTTGATAACGATCTACGACCTGCTCACCGGCATTATAGGCTGCCAGCGCCAGCGGTAGATTCCCGTGGAATCGGTCCAACAGGTATCGCAGGTGTTTCGTTCCACCAGCAATGTTCTCTTCCGGGTCAAAGGCATCACGAACGTTGTGTTGGATGGCCGTGTTTGGCATGAGCTGCATCAAGCCCAGCGCACCGGCCCGCGAAACGGCCCGCGGATCGAAATCCGATTCCGCCTTGATGATGGCACGGACCAGGGCCGGATGAAGCCGGTGGAGGCGTGCGGACCTTGTAATCGCACGATCAAGTTCCTGCACGGGGATCGGGTTACGCGAGATCTGAGAAAGAGTCAGGTCGATCCGCCTATAGCGGGCATCGGTCGGGACATTCGTGAGCGAAATCACTCCACGAGCATCAATGTACTGATACACCTCTGAGCAGGCAGGATTACCGGAAAGCGGCAGCTCTCCCACAGCGATTGAGCAGATGATGGAGAGATGGAGGGTCCACGGCCTTGCATGTGCCATAGCTCTTGATCGGGAAGGCTCCGAGGATGTTTGGGCGCTCTCTCAAAGGTAGCATGTGACGAATTGCTGTCAAAGGCTTGATAAAACAATGAATTCAATGAATCAGCCCATTGTGAGGCTGAGCGTCGACATCGGGAAGGGCCGCGATGTAGGTCTGAAAAAGCCGCCGCAGGCGGGCGGTCACGGGACCGGGGGAGCTTGATGGCAGATGAGCGCCATCCACAGATCGAACGGGCAGGATCTCTGAGCTCGTATTGGTGAGAAAACATTCTTCTGCCTCTCGAAGCAGTGTGGGCAGAAAACGTCCCTCCTCGCTCTCGATGCCGTCCCGGCGCGCCAGTTGAAGCACGAGATTACGTGTGAGCCCATCGAGGATGCCGCAATCGATCGAGGGGGTGAGCAACCGACCACCACGTACCAGGAACAGATTGCTTGTCGTGCATTCGGCCAGTACTCCATCCGGATTCAACATGATCGCATCGAAGGCCTTTGCCTGAATCGCATCGCGCTTGGCCAGGATATTGTTCAAGAAGTTCAGCGATTTGATCTGTGGGGACAGGGCGGAGGGATGGTTGCGCCGGATCGTTGCCGTCACCAGGTCCACCCCCGTCTGATAGAGGTGCTCCGCCTGACGTATCAGCGGTTTGACCAACACCACGATAGTGGGCATGGGACACAGCGCCGGATCGAGGCCAATGTCGCCGGGTCCGCGCGAAATGGTAATGCGGAGGTAGGCGTCCCGTCCTGTCTGTCCCACGTGGTTCCGCTGCATTGCCTCGGCGAGGATCGGTGGCCAAGCTCCTTCATCGAGCGGAATCGTCAGCCCGATCAGGTCCGCGGATCGGTAGAGCCGCCGGAGATGCTCACGCATCAAAAATATGTGGGAGCCGTAAGACCGAAGCGTTTCGTAGACACCGTCGCCGTAGAGGAACCCATGATCGAAAACCGAAATCAGTGCGTCCTCCTTCCGCACAAACCGATCATTAAGAAAAATCCACATCGTAAATTATGAGCCGTGCAGGGTGGTGAAAAAGGCCTGGGCTTTATCCAGCGTCTCTTGGTATTCCCTGGCCGGATCGGAATCCGCCACGATCCCGGCGCCGACCTGAAGATAGGCCGAGTGTCCTGTGAGCACCATCGTGCGGATGATAATGTTCAGGTCGATCGATCCCGTCCGGCTGAAGTAGCCCAGCGAGCCGGTATAGGGACCACGCCGGACCGGTTCCAGCTCCTCGATGATCTGCATACACCGAATCTTCGGCACGCCCGTAACGGTTCCCCCAGGGAAGACGGATTTGATGATCTCCAGGCGCGGGACGTCCGATCTTAAGAGGCCCATGACGTTCGACACAAGGTGGCGCACATGGGAATAGTCTTCGACCGTCATGAATTCGTTGACCCGGACGGATCCATATCGGCAGATCCGCCCCAGGTCATTTCGTTCAAGGTCCACCAGCATGATATGTTCGGCCTGCTCCTTGGCGCTGGCCAACAGCTCTTTCCGGAGACGTTCGTCCTGCGCCGGTGCGGCGCTTCGCGGTCTCGTGCCGGCGATGGGTCTGGTTTCCACGGTCTGTCCATGAACGCGCACGAGACGTTCGGGCGAACAACTCACCAGGGTCAGATCGTCGAAGCTCAACAAGGCGGAGAACGGTGAGGGATTAATGAGCCGCAGCCGCTCATAGATCGTCCGCGCCACGTTCTGGTGCTGAAATGACAATCCTGCCGATGACTCCAAGGCGAAGTGAAACCGATGAGAGAGGTTGGCCTGATAGATATCTCCGGCCCGGATGTACTCCTGGCAACGCTCGACTCGTTCGATATATTCATCCCCAGATTGTCCCGGGATCGCCCGGCCGATCGCTCTCCTGACCCATTCCTCCGAAGGTCCTTCCGGACCCATCGCCGCCTGTCCGAGCATGTGTGCATGGAAGGTTTCTAGACGAGTTAACCCCTCGGTAAACAACTTTTCACGATCCTCACCGGCGAATCGGTCCCATGACGGCGCGAATATCAAGTGAAGTCTCTGTCGATGATGGTCGATGGCAGCGACCAGATCAAAGAATCCCACCAGCAGGTCCGGCAAATTCAGGTCGTTGACGGCCTGGTTGGGAAGGGGTTCGTATTGACGAATCAGGTCGTAGCCCAAATAGCCGACGGCTCCTCCGATAAATGGAGGAAGATCCTCCGTCGGACTCAGGGTCGGCTGAGACAACAAGCTGGACAGGGCTGCCAGGGATGTGGTGACCGCGCAGATGCGCCGATCGGCGTCGATCAAGCTGGCGTGACCGCTCCTCCCCCGGAGCACATGTGAAGGGGAAGACCCAAAGAACGAATAGCGGGCAGCGGACGTGGTGGGGGCTCCGCTCTCAAGCAGGAAAGACGCCTCTCCTACTCGAGCGATCCGACAGTACAATCGGTATGGGTCAGCCGTGGGAAGTGGACAGGTCAACGCCAATGGCTGTGGAGGGCCCGACAAGTAGGCGGCTCTGGATGGGAAAATCGTGGTGGTTTGTGCATTGTTCATCTGGGGCTATGGATGTTGCTGGATGCTCTGTCTGAACGATTCGTCTCCGCGAATTCTGCCACACAAGGTTTGGTATACGCCAGCGAAGCGGAACAAGCGTTGTGGGAGCGGTCCGAGGAATGGGCTGCATTCCGGTGAGGCGGTCGGAGGCGAACCGGCCCGCTGACGGTGCTGGATCACGTCGCGAGGACGGTGCCGAGCCTGGCGACTTCCCTTGACAAACGAACCGAAGATTTGGTTGAATGGCGCGCCTTTCGTTGACTGCGCCTGGGTATGGGTGTGTGACGTAGTTGACGAAGCGATGTGATGCCTCCCTCGACGGATCCCTTCTATGCGGGCCTTGGTCAGGCGCTTCGCGTGGGAACCGAGGTGCTCGCTGCCTTGATTGTAGGCGGTGGACTCGGGTGGGTGGCCGATACTTACCTGTTCAACACGAGCCCCTGGGGCATGGTGGTTGGATTGGTGCTCGGCGGCGCGGCGGGCGTGCGCAATGCATACCGGGCTGCACAGCGGTGGCCGTCCTAGACCAGGCGTGATATCACGGGAAAGGGTAGGTGCTCTTGGAAGAAAGTCCGCTCCATCCGTTTGAGCTGCACGAGATTATTCCGATCTCGCTGTTTGGATTTGATATTTCGATCAACAAGGCCGTGATTTGGATGTGGATCGTCGTGGCCTTGGTGTCGATCCTACTTATCGCTGCTGCCAGGTCTCGGAGTCTGGTGCCCTCCAAACTTCAGAGTTTGGCCGAGGTGCTGGTGGATTTCATACGGAACATCATCCTGGATACGATTGGGCCGGAGGGCATGAAGTTCTTTCCGTTTGTTGCGACCCTGTTCTTGTTCATTCTCTTCAGCAACCTGTTGGGGTTGATCCCCGGCTCCTATACGGTTACGAGTCAGTTGATCGTGACGGCGGTCTTCGCGCTCGCTGTGTATGGCCTAAGTATCGTGCTGGGATTCGTCCTGCACGGCGGTAAGTTTTTGGGCATTCTGGTCCCTCCGGGAACTCCGGGCTGGTTGTTGCCGCTGATGATCCCGATTGAACTGGTGAGCCAATTGGCGAGGCCCGTGTCGTTGGCGGTGCGTTTGTTTGCCAATATGACGGCCGGCCACGTGATTCTGGGCGTACTCTTCAGCTTGGCGATCAGCGGAGGGCTCTTGATCGGCTGGTTGCCCTTCGCATTCACGATCGCCATGAACGGGTTGGAGTTCGGTATCGCGTTCATCCAAGCGTATATTTTCACCGTGCTGACCTGTGTGTACCTGGGCGACGCCGTGACGCTCCATGGACATGGGGACGAGCATGCACACTGAGTCGTCGGGTTGTTAGATCAAAGGAGGAGAGACCATCATGGATTCCGCAGCAGCAGCATTGTTGGGAATGGGATTGGCGGCGGCTGGGTTTGCCGGAGCCGGCGTGGGGATCGGCTATATCTTCGGCAAGATGATCGAGGCGGTAGCGCGCCAGCCAGAGGCGGAAGGTCGGGTCGGCAAGTACATGTGGATCGGATTCGCCCTGGTGGAAGCGATTGCCTTGTACGGGCTGGTCATTGCCTTCATCATCATGGGACTCCGCAAGTAAGCGTGACGCTGAAAATGGCCGCCATCTTTGTTCTGGAGCGCTCGATTTCCTCGACGTACCGACCATACGTATGCCCCGGGATTCAAACGCTCTGCGGCCGCGCTGGACGACCGTGTTGGGCATCACGATAGCAAGGTAGGTTCATAGCCATGCCGCAATTTGAGAGCCATTTCTTCTCTTCGCTCATTTTCTGGGAAGTCGTCTCGTTCGCGATCCTCTTTTGGGTGCTCTACAAGTTTGCGTTTCCCGCCATTCTGGAAACCCTGGAAACGAGGGAGCGAAAGATTCGAGAGTCACTCGATCAAGCGGAACGCCAGCGGGCGGAGGCGGAGCGGGTCCTGCGTGAGTACGAGGCTAAACTCAATCAAGCATCCAAGGAAGCGGAAACCTTGCTGGGGCAGGCGAAGGAGCGCGCGCAACGGCTGCTGGAGGAGAACGAACAGCGCCTAACCGCCGAAGCCGAGCGGATTAAGGCCGAATCCACTAGGGAGATCGAGCAAGCTCGGAGACAGGCCGTTCAGGACATCAGAAGCCAGACGACAGAACTGGCGTTGATGGTGGCGGAAAAGCTGGTGGAACGGAGCCTGACGGACGCCGATCACAAACGTTTTGCCGAGGAGGCTATGGAGGCAGTGGCCCGCTCTCATGGGCAGGGGTAGTCGTACGGGGAACGATGATCAAGACGACCCGCCTTCATTTAGCATCTCACCTGTCCCTACAACACTGACACTCGATTCCCCTTGCCTGGCCGGTATCCTTCTGGATCGATCTCCACCGAGTCGAATCCCAGGGTTCGGATTTCCTCGGTGATCGGCACATGGCGAGCGTATTCGAACAGTCTGCTGACTTCGTCCCGTCCAACTTCGAGGATGGCCTTCCTGCCGTCGGACCGCACTCGAACCTGACGGAACCCGGCATTGCGGAGGATCTTTTCCGCCCCTTCCACAAGAGACAACGTCATACGGTCAATCGGAATACCCCGCGGAATTCGTGAGGAAAGGCAGGCGGCGGCGGGTTTGTTCCAGTTGGAGAGACCCAACGAGCACGCGAGCCTTCTGACCTCTTCCTTGCCCAGTCCCACCTCCGCAAGGGGGCTACGCACGGCCCATTCCTTGGCCGCGATCAACCCCGGGCGATCATCCTGAAGATCATCCGCCTGCACCCCGTTCACCGTGGTTCGAAAACCGAGTTCCAGCCGAATCCGATCCAGCGCGCTGTAGAGATCCGTCTTACAGTGGTAGCAGCGAGACGCATCGTTCCGGGTGAAATCCGGAATCGCAAGCTGATCCGTACGGTGCAGGAGCAGGCGGGTGCCGATCTCGTCGGCAAGCCGTCGGCAATCTTTCAACTCCTCCTCGGGAAGGGTGGGGGAGACCGCGGTGACCGCTACGGTTCGAGGCCCGAGACGGTCGTGGGCGAGCTGCAGGACGAGCGTACTGTCGATCCCGCCTGAAAAGGCGACGACGACAGACTCCAGCGAATCGATCATTGCCTGGAGTTGATCAAATTTGGCGCGCAGTGTCGGGTTCAGCGTCATGGCTTGGGCTCCAAACGGACCTTCGCCTTGCCTTGGTCGCCGACGACGATCAGCGCTACGCGTTGAGGATCGAGGTATTGTTTGGCGACGCGCAGGACATCTTCCTTGGTGATCCGTTCGATCCATTGCGGATAGTGGCTGAAATAATCAAGGCCGAGATTGTGGAATTCCACCAAGCCCAACGTCTGAGCCAACTTTGAAGTGGTGTCGAGTCGGAGGGCGAAGCTGCCCATGAGGTAGGCCTTTGCGTCAGCCAGTTCCTGATCGGAGACCGGCGCCTCGCGCATCGACCGCAGTTCGGACAGGACGCCGGCGATGGCTTGATTGGTCGCTTCCGTTCTGGTTTGCAGCGTAACGTAAAAGGGGCCCGGCACCAGCCTGGCATCAAAGAGGCTCATGACGCCATAGGCCAATCCTTGTTTGTCCCGGATGTTGTCCATCAGGCGAGACCCAAAGCCGCCAGATCCAAGGATCTGGTTCATGACCGAGACCGCATAGTAATCCGGGTTGGATCGGCTGATCCCTACATGTCCGATGATGATGCTCGATTGGGTCAATTCCTTATCGATGAGTTTCACGGCCGCCCGTTCCAGGGCATGCGGCTTGGGCAATTTAGGATTCGACGCCGTGCCTCGCTTCCATGGACCGAAATACTTGGCCGCCAGGGAAGCGGCTTCATCCTGGGACAGATCCCCGACGATACTGAGGATCGTCTGGTTGGGGAGATAGTATTGGCTGTGGAATGCCGCGATATCCTGATGCGAGATCTTATTCAGCGTCTCTTCACCGCCGGTTACCGGCCAGCGATAAGGGTGCCCCATGAACACCGTGTGGTTGAACGCTTTCATCGCCACGGCTCCGGGTTCGTCCTTCTCACTAATCACCTGGCCGATCACCTCGCTCCGCACGCGCTCAAATTCATGTTTGGGGAACGATGGCTTCTGGAGAATGTCCGCAAGGAGGGACAGCCCCAGATCGACATCCTTCTTGAGGATCCGAACCGTTGCGGACGTGTAATCTTCCGACGTCCGCGCGCCGATCGAGCCTCCCACAAACTCAATCTGTTCCGCGATCTGCGCGCTGGTATGAGTCGCAGTGCCCTCGTCGAGTAGGCTGGCTACCAGATTCGCCACTCCGGCCTTCTCGGGAGGGTCCTGGGCCGATCCGATACGAACCAACGCGTGCGCTTCCACGATCGGCAAGGCGCGTTGTTCGAGAAACAGTACGGTCAAGCCGTTGGGCAGAGCGAACCGAACGGGGCGCAGCTCCGCGGACATGACAGGCGTGGCCCAGCACATCGCAATCCATGCCGATAGGCACAGGCAGAATCGAACGATGGTCGAATCGGGCCCTGGCGTTGAGACGAGCCTGCCGATGCTGGGCCGGAACAGGTTCATCGCGAAGCCTCGCGTTCGTCCGGTGCCGATGCGCGCTCGTCGGTTCGAGGTGGGAGTGGCAGCAGGATGCCGACGGTGCGGGCGTCCTCGACCAGATATTTCTGGGCCACTCTCTGCACATCCTTGGCCGTGACGCTCCGGATACGGTCCACGAAGCGGCCGACGCTTCGCCACCCTGCCCCGACGGTTTCGGCTTCTCCCAACAACATCGCATGGCGAAAGTTGGAATCCTGCTGAAAGATGTAGGCGGCCTCCACGTTGTTCTTCGCCCGTTGGAGTTCATGGTCCGACGGCGGCTCGGTTTGGATCCTCTGAATCTCCTTGAGCAGCGCTTCCTCGATGACCTCTACCTTCTGTCCCGGCTTCACGATCGTGTAGAAATAAAAGAGCCCCGGGTCGGCTTGCATGAGCGTGTACTCGGCACCGACCGCCAATCCCAGTTGCTGTTCGTAAACCAAGCTACGATATAGGCGTCCACTTTTTCCGTGCGATAGGACGGATTCCAACACGGACAGTGCATAGGCGTCGTCACTGGTGAAGTTCGGGGTTCGATAGCCCACCATCACGAATGGCAGTTGCGCCTCTCGCTTGACGAGGACCCGGCGTTCGCCTCGCTGCTCCGGTTCCTGGCCGACCACGGGAGGCGGCGACGGTCCGCGCGGAATGGGTTCGAACAAGTGCCGGACCTGGGCCAGTACGGCCTCGGCCTTGATGTCACCTACGACGATCAACGTCGCATTGTTCGGTGAATAATACGTATCGTAATGGCGTTGGAGGTCGTCCAACGTCATCGCATTCAGATCGCTCATCCAGCCGATGATCGGCCAATGGTAGGGATGGCTGAGATAAATTTGCGCATAGAGCGTTTCGACCAGGTAGGCCTGCGGGTCATCGTCAATTCGCAGTCGCCGTTCCTCCTTGACCACTTCGCGCTCGCGCTGGAACTCCTCGCGGTTCAACGTCAGGCCCTGCATGCGGTCGGCCTCCAGTTCCAAAGCCAGTTCCACACGGTCTGCGGAGAGGTTCTCGAAGTACGCAGTAAAATCCTGGCTGGTGAACGCATTGTCCACGCCGCCGTTCTTCTTAATCAGACGGGAGAAGGTTCCTTTGGGATATTTGGCCGTGCCGTTAAACATCATATGTTCGAGCATGTGGGAGAGGCCGGCTCGTCCCATGACTTCGTTCCGCGAGCCGACTTTGTACCAAACCTGAACGGTGACCACCGGAGCTTTGGGCACCTCCACCAGGAGGACCTTCATACCGTTGCTGAGCAGAAATTCACGAGGCTCTGGGGTCGGGTTCGCGAGCGCGAACGTGGTGGCGATGCAAAGAAGGAAGGCCGACAGAAGACCCGCACCGATGAGTCGAGAGACGGAGGATCTGAGGCTCATGCGGTGGACAATACTCCTCAACGAAGTCATGCTAGCAATCGTGTGCGAGGGGAGTCAAGGCAATGGGCGTCGGTTCCGGCCTGACGCCGAGTTGCCCACAGGCGCCTAGAACATCCGGGCCCTTGCTCTTCCGAATCAAAGCGTTGATGCGGGCCCCGCGCAAGATCGTTTGAAACGCCAGCACAGAGCGGTCGGAGGGACGACGGAAGCGATTCACGGGAAATTCGTTAAAGGGGATGAGGTTCACCTTGCAGCGAAAGCCCTGCAAGAGTTTGACCAGCCGCGCGGCGTCCTCCGGCGAGTCGTTGACGCCGGCCAACAGGACATACTCGAACGTTAGGCGCGCCCGTGCAGACAGGGGAAATCGACGGCACGCATTCAACAAGGACGACAATGGATAGAGATGCTCGACGCCAGGCATAATCTCCGCGCGTTGACTGGCGGTCGTGGCATTCAAGGAGACAGCCAACCGTACCCCCAATCCCGCGACTTCGGGAATTTTGGATGCGAGCCCCGCCGTCGAGATCGTGATCCGTCTGGGCGAGAGTCCGACTCCCCACTCCTCGTTGCACAAGCGCCGGATGGCTGCACCGACGGCGTCGAGATTCGCCAGAGGTTCTCCCATGCCCATGAAGACCAGATTGCTAATCCGGTCGCCCGCCGGGAGAGCATCCTGTACGGACAGCATCTGGTCGACGATCTCGTGAGGCTTGAGGTTGCGTCGTAATCCCATGGTGCCGGTCAGGCAAAACTGGCAATCAAAAGTGCACCCCACCTGTGAGGAGAGGCAGAGGGTCAGGCGCCGACCATCTGGGATCAGGACGCTTTCCACGATCAACCCATCATCGAGGCGGAAGAGAAATTTCCGTGTTCCGTCCGTCGCCTCCCGTACCGCTGGCGGCGGTAGACGGACAATCGTCGCGTGTTCGCGCAGCCTGGAGCGGTCACGGAGCGAAAGGTCGGTCATCTGGTCAATGTTGCGAGCCCGCCGCGCGTACAGCCAGCGCAGGATCTGGTGCGCGCGGTATCGCGGCCATCCCCATTCCTTTGTCATGTGCTCCACCTCGCCCGGGTCGAGGGCGAACAGATTGGGGAGAACTGAATCGACGCGGAGGAGGCGCCTGGCAGGTTGCTCAGCGGGACTCATATGGGAAGCTACCATAGTCCATTTCAGCGAGACAAGGCGAGTGGGCGACAGGAACAGTGTCTCGGACTTCCGCCGGATATCGCCCGGACACCGCTCCGTTCTTTCAGGCGAGAGTTCCGTTGAAAGCTGCTATAATACTCAGAGTTTTCCCTCTTCTCATCCGATCATCCCAAGAGTCAACTTCATGTATGCTGTTTCACCGAACAATTCGACCCCTCCGTTAATCCGAGTCATTGCAGCAACGGTCCTGGCCGTCGGAGTCGGGGTGGGGACAGTCCTGGCGCTGGCCAACAATGATACCTCTCAGGGATCTGAGTCCTCCGGTTGTGCCGACGCCGAAGGTTGTTTTCGAGCGGCGTTGTCGGAGCCGAAGAATGAGCTTCAACCGGTCCGCAATGGCGCCGATGAATCGTCGAGAATGGATGCGCGGCTTGATCGTCTGCATGACCTGATGGAGCAACATCCCGGCTCCGTTTGGGCTAAGCGCGCGGGATTGGTCATGGGGGTGCAGTTGCGTGAGCGGGACCCCGGCCGTGCCATCCAGCATCTGCGGTCGGCACGACGAGACTTCACTCTACTGGAAGATTATCTGCGGCTTTGGATGGGACAGGCGCTGTTGAAACTCGGCGATATCGCGGAGGCGGCGGCGCTGATGGAATCTATTCGGGATGTCGCACCAGACAGTCCCCTGGCGACCAGGGCCGCCTATGAGGCGGCGGAGGCCTGGTATCGCGCAGGACAATGTGATCGAGCTGTCGACCTCTTCGCACTGGCCATGCGGGCAGAAGAGAAGGAATCCGTGGCTCCAGTCGGCTGGCTCCACCTTGCGGACTGTCACATTCAACTGAACCGACCCGCTGATGCTCGGACGGTGCTTCGCCAGCTCTGGGTCAAACTCCCGGGTACGCTGGAAGCGCGAGAGGCCTACGCTCGCTTGACCGGATCCTCGGCCAACGGCCAGTCTTGGCGCCCGACCGCCGAGGAACGATATCAACGGGCGAGGGAGTTTCATGCGCAGGCGCTTCATGAAGAGGCAGTCGAAGAGTTTCGGCAGTTTCTTTCTATGGCGAATGGAGACCAGCGCATCGCCGATGCCAAATATCGATTAGGACTTTCGCTGGTTCGCCTCAAGCGGTATGAACAGGCCAAGCACGTATTTCAGGAGGTAATCGCCGGGCGGACTGCCGAAGCGGGCGAAGCGACGGTGTGGCTGGCCCGCGTCTACCTTCGCCAATCGGAGGGCGACCAACTAGTCGCCATCAGTCAGGCTCCTCCCAAAGTCATTCTGACCCAAGAGCAACGGGCTCTGCTCAACATCCTCCGGGGAGTGTGGTTGGAGGATCAGGGGCAGATGGAGCAAGCGATTACAGCCTATCGGAAAGTCGATAATCCGGAGGCGGGCATTCACCGCATGGAAGGGCTGTGGAAGATGGCGTGGGCTCGGTATCAGGCTGGACAGTGGAAGGAAATGATCGCCGCGCTACAACGTCTCATTGAGGCCAAGGAGAGTGAGACGCTCGTTCCACAGGCGTTATATTGGATGGCACGGGCGTCGGACCGGCTGCCAGACAACAACGGAGATTCGCTACGCATCCAACTGTGTGCCCGGTATCCGGTCACCTATTATTGCCAACTTGTTCGACAGGCCGGCCAGATTCCGACCGATGGGCCGATCAAGACGGACTCGGAAGCGGTCCTGTCGGGACCCGAGCAACTTCCCCCGGATAAACGCGAGGAAATCACGCGGGACCGGGCCTATCGCCGCGCGGTCGAGCTTCGGCTTCTGGGGATGGGATCTGAAGCCGCGAAGGAGCTTGCGATCCTGACTCGTCGCTATGGGAAGGATCCCGCGGTGGTCCTCGCATTGTCGCGCCTCCTCAGTGAAGCGGGGGCGCATGGGCAGGCGTTGCGGCTCGCGCGCCTTCACTTCCGGGAGGATTTGGAATCGCGCGGCCACGTGGCGTCTCCTGCCCTTTGGCGGGTCGGGTATCCGACCGCCTTTGTGCCTGTTCACACGGCCCAAGGGGTGGATCCAAATCTGGTGTCGGCGATCATCCGAGAGGAAAGCCAATATGACGCCCGGGCGGTATCCCGAGTCGGTGCGCTGGGCTTGATGCAGGTGATGCCGGCGACCGCGAACAGCGTCGCAAAGAAGCTGGGGATGGCCGAAGTCACGCGTGATGATCTTTTTGACGAGGAGATCAACGTCCGGATCGGTGCTCGATATGTGGCTCAATTACTGGAACAGTTCTCGGGTAACCTTATCTACACGGTAGCGGCGTACAATGCCGGTCCTCAGGCCGTGAACGGATGGATAGCCAAACATGGATGGCGGGAGTCGGATGAATTCGTCGAGTTGATTCCCTATCAGGAGACGCGGCTATACGTGAAACGTGTGTTACGCAGCTACCGGGAGTATCAGCGGCTTCGCGAGGCGTCGTTTCAGGGTCAGGGTGCATAGGGTCTCCGCGTACGTCATTTCTTGACAGATCATGGGCGCGGCCACTATAGTTTGCCAATCCTTCCTCACAAAATCCTACGCAGGATGAAGGCGTCGCCATGGCGCTCGACAAACTCGAAGCTTTAGAAGGCCGAGTCAAAGACCTCGTCAAGGCCCTTCACGACCTTCGTCAGAGAAACCAGTTGTTGGAGCAGGACCTGCGCGCGGCGCGAGCGCGCCTCTTCGCCCAGGAGGCGGCCAATCGACGTTGGGAGCGTGAGCGGGCGGGGATTAAGACCAGAGTGGAGAAGGTCTTAGGGGAGGTTGAGTTGCTCGAGTGCTGGGAGGAGTCAAAGGAGGTGGCTCTTGGCTAAGACCGTCGATGTCGAGATCTACGGGCAGCGGTATACGCTACGAGGCGATGCAGATGAACATTATGTGAAGCGCGTCGCACAGTTTGTGGATGATCATATGAAAGCGGTCGCGCAAGGGATGCGCACTGCCACGCTCTCCAAATTGGCGGTCCTGGCGGCTGTGAATATTGCCCATGAATTGTTCCAGGCCGAGCAACAGCGGACCGAAAAGGAAGCCGATGTCGAACGACGCATGTTGTCGTTGATGGAATCCATCGAGGAGCAAGTCCAGACCGCGCTCCCTCGATAACCTGGGTTGCATCGCACCCAGGGCGTTTGATAAGGTTCGATCAGTTGAGGAACAGAGAGGGGTAGATTCAGGGGGGCGAACATATCAGGAATCGAGATGGTACAGCGGAACTGACCAAGGATGTGTCACCGATGTGTGGTTGACATCAAGTATGCTGATCGTGGTCCACATGATGATGAAACTCTTGGAGGGAAACCTCCTCGTCCGCACCTGTTCTGGTATCCAGAGCTTCGTGTGGAAGCCTACCGTGTCCGGGATTCGGGAAAGGCTGATGAGTCATAGGGAATGGGGGGACCATTCCTGCTTCCTCAACCGGGCGTCACTTCCGCAAGGGGGCCCTATGCCTCGGCCCTATCGAGGAGCGCGAGGACGCCTGCGAACGACCCGATTGATACGGTATAGCTCTGTGCGATCAGCGACGCCTTGTATCCTCAGTGCTGCCATCCTAGGCTAGTTTTCGCTCCACTGTCGAATCCCTTCGCTCACATTCCGTACCCAGAAGCTCTCATACTCTCTTGCTGTGCGCCGTGTGATGTTGTTTTGAGTAGACGGCACAGTTGTCCTGTCGTTCGTTGGAAAGGGGGGGTCACCTTGTCGGACCTAGCGACCTATCTGGCCGTTGCCCTTGTGAGTATCCTGTGCGGGATCGGTGGATATGAGCTGCTTCGGCGCCGCACTGCGCTGGCAGTCAAGGATCGTGCGAAGGAGCAGGCTCAGCAGATCATCCAGACTGCCGAGCGAGAAGCAGAGGCCTGTATCAAGGAAGCGAAGCTGGAGTCGAAAGCCCTTTTGATACAGGCCAAAGCGGAACTGGAACGCGAGCAAAAAGAAAAAGCGACCATTCTTCAAGAGCAGGAGCGCCGGTTCCATCAGCGGGAGGAACATTTGGATCGAAAGGCCGAGGGACTGGAACGACGGGAACAGGATATCTCCAGCCGCGAGCACGAGTTGGATCGCCGCGAGGTGGGGCTCCAGGACAAGGAAGTTGCTTGCACGCAGGCGCTTCGGGAGCATCGTGAAGCGTTGGAACGAGTGGCCGGGATGACCGCGGAGGAAGCCAAGCGGCACCTCCTGGCCGAGTATGAAAGTCAGGTCCGTGTTGAGGCCGCCGGATTGTCCAAGCGGACGATCGAAGAGGCGAAGGAAAACGCGGAGCGGGAGGCACGGGAGATCATCGCGACCTCGATTCAGCGTGTCACACGGGATTATGTCAGCGAGGCCACCATCTCTACGGTGCCGATTCCCAACGATGCCATGAAGGGAAGGATTATCGGTAGGGAAGGCCGAAACATCCGGGCGATCGAGGCCGCGACCGGCATCGATCTGATCATTGACGAAACGCCCGAGGCGGTCATCATCTCGGGGTTCGATCCGCTGCGCCGCGAGATAGCGAAAGTCTCGTTGGAGCGGCTCATGCAGGACGGCCGCATCCATCCCACACGGATCGAAGAGATTGTCGAAAAGGTGAAGACCGACGTCGAAAAATTGATGATCGAGGAGGCCGAGAAGGTCATTTTCGAAGTTGGACTCGCCGATTTTCATCCCGAAATCGTCAAGATACTTGGGCGGTTGAAGTACCGGACCAGCTATGGCCAGAACAACCTGTACCATGCCCGTGAGGCGGCCTACATCTGCGGAATTATGGCTTCCGAATTGGGCTTGGATGTGAAGTTGGCGAAACGCGGCGCATTGCTGCACGATATCGGGAAGGCCGTCAGCCATGAGGAAGAGGGACCGCATGCGATGCTGGGCGCCGAGATTGCGAAGCGTTACGGCGAAAGCGAGAAAGTGGTGAATGCGATTGCAGCCCACCACGAGCAAGTCGAGCCGCTCTGTCCGGAGACCGTACTGGTGGCGTCGGCAGAGGCGCTGTCCGCTGCCAGACCCGGGGCTCGGCGGGAAGCGCTCGAATCGTATGTGAAGCGACTGGAGAAGCTGGAATCCTTGGCCGTAGGGCAGCGTGGGGTCCAAAAGGCATACGCGATCCAGGCCGGTCGTGAAATTCGCGTGATCGTCAAGCAGGAGGATCTGTCGGACGGTGAGGCCTTCCAACTTTCCCGTGAGCTGGCCAAGAAAATTGAACAGGAACTGACTTATCCAGGACAGATCAAGGTTACGGTGATCCGGGAAAGCCGGTATGTCGAATACGCCAAATAGCGCCATATATTCGCTGGAGCGTCCATCCTTGCCTTGGCCACACGACAGTCTCTGTTCGCGAGGTCAAGGGGTTTCCGTTCGCGGAGCGGGCTGGCGAGGATGAAAGTTTTACTGATCGGAGACATTATGGGGGAGCCGGGACGGCGGGCCGTGCTCCGCTGCCTCCCGAAGCTCATCGGGCAACAGGGGATCGACTTGGTGGTGGCCAACGGGGAGAACGTCGCTGGAGGATTCGGAATCACGCCGGACCTCGCTGATGAATTGTTCGAAGTCGGTGTCTCGGTGATCACGACCGGAAATCACGCCTGGGATAAGAAAGAAATTCTCGATTATTTCAAGACCGAACCGCGGTTGCTCCGTCCGGCCAATTACCCCCCGGGCGTGCCGGGATCAGGGGCCGTCATCGTCGAGACAGCGGGTGGCGAGAAGGTGGCCATTCTACATCTGATGGGTCGGACGTTTCTTCCGACTATCGACTGTCCCTTTCAAGTCGGCCAGCGCGAGGTGGCCCGCCTGAAGCAAGAAACGCCTGCGATTTTGGTCGATATGCATGCCGAAGCCACGTCAGAAAAAATGGCCATGGGACATTATCTTGATGGCAACGTGACCGCGGTGGTCGGGACTCATACGCACGTTCAGACGGCGGATGAGCAGATCCTCCCCAAAGGAACGGCGTATATCACGGACATCGGGATGACCGGCCCGATCCATTCGGTCATCGGCATCAAGAAGGAGTTGGCGATCGAGAAGTTTTTGACTCAGATGCCGAGACGTTTTGAAGTGGCGGGCGGCCCGGCGATGTTCTGCGCAGTGTTGGTCGAGTTGGACGGACGTCTAGGGAAAGCCCTTCGGATCGAACGCTTCCGGCTCAGCGAATGAGCTCGCGACTGTCGCCGACATCTCACACCGACGAGTCGGTATATCAGCCCGAAACGTGCGCCCGCATTTTGACGGTCTCCGCGCTAACGTCGTTGATTCGATCCCGTCTGGAGGAACCATTCCGGGATATTTGGCTAGAAGGGGAGGTATCCAACGTGCGGATGCCGGCCTCGGGGCACATCTACTTCACCCTCAAGGATGAAACCAGCCAGATTCGAGCGATTCTCTTTCGCTTAGCCGTCCAGCACCTCCGATTTGACCTGTGCGAAGGGCTCCATCTCATCGTGCGAGGCCGGCTGTCGGTCTATGAGCCGCGTGGTGAATATCAATTGGTAGTGGGCCATGCGGAGCCGAAGGGAATCGGGGCGCTGCAGCTCGCCTTCGAACAGTTGAAGGAGCGCCTTGCCGGTGAAGGGCTGTTCGATCCGAGGAAGAAACGTCCCCTTCCGATTCTGCCGAAGCGGATCGGCATCGTGTCGTCGCTGGCGGGCGCCGTACTCCAAGACATGCTTGTCGTTCTGGAGCGGCGCTGTCCGATCGTCCATGTTGTCCTTGCACCGGTGCCGGTCCAAGGCGCGGAAGCGGCTCCTTTGATCGCGGATGCGATCAAGAGATTAGGCGACTCGCAGCTTATCGACGTGATGATTGTGGGACGCGGCGGGGGGTCTCTCGAAGACTTGTGGTGCTTTAATGACGAACGAGTGGTGCGGGCCATTGCGGCCGCTCCTGTCCCGGTCGTATCGGCTGTCGGACATGAAACAGATGTGACGCTGGCGGATTTTGTTGCAGACTATCGTGCCCCGACCCCGTCCGCGGCGGCGGAAGCGGTCGTACCTGTATTGGACGAAATGGTTGCGCAGATCGCGGAACGTTCGGCCAGGCTGCGCCGGACCATTCGGCACCGCATCGAATTGGCTCGGCGGTCCTGCCTGGTGGTCCAAGGCCGGCTGCGAGAACAAGCGTTCCCCATTTATCGTCGAGGCCAGCGGCTTGATGATGTCTGGACTCGCTTGCAATCACGACTCGTCCGCGATTTGTCGGATCGGCAGCAGCGACGGCAGGAACTCGCCCACCGGATAGTGGCCGAAGGGCCTCAGCGTACCGTCCGCGCGTCCGCTCTGAAGGTGTCTCATAACCAAGTCCGACTCCAAGATCACGCTCGGATGCTGGTTTCAAAACGTCGGCAACTCCTGGCGCGTCTCCTTGGGAAGCTGGACAGCCTCAGTCCGTTAGCCACCATGCGTCGCGGATTCTGTGTTCTGCAGACTTTGCCGCAGGGAAAAGTTGTGCGGCGTGCAGACCAGGTTCGAGAGGGGCAGATGATTAAGGCCACGGTCGCGGTGGGTTTCTTACTCTGTCAGGTTCGCAAAATTTCCGGTGGGCCCGACTTGGCTTGACCTCCGACAGACCGGACGTGATAATGAGATCATCGTTTCATTTGGAGGGTTGTTGTGGCGGCTGTCAAATTTGAGCAAGCGATGGCTCGGCTTGAAACCATCGTCGAAGAGCTGGAACGTGGGGAACTTCCGCTTGATGAGTCCTTGAGGATTTTTGAGGAGGGAATCCGCTTGTCGAAAACCTGTCTGAAGATGCTCAATGAAGCCGAGCGAAAGGTGGAAATCCTCATGCAGGATCGAGACGGGAAACGGAGCTTGCGAGCCGTAACATTTGACGAGAGCGATGACGATCGGCCGTTGACACCTTCCTGAGACTCCCAGCCCGCCTCCTAGATTCTTCGCCGTGCGTTCGATAGCTATGAGTTCGACTCGAGAGTCGTCCCGCATGCGTTTAGACCTGGCGCTGGTCCAGGGCGGCTTCGCACCAAGCCGAGAACGGGCGGTTCGGCTGATCATGGCGGGAGCGGTTCGGATCGGCGGAAAGGTAGTCGATAAGCCATCGACGCTCGTGTATGGTAATACCTCCATCGAGGTGGCGAGTCGGGAAACCGATTATGTCAGTCGGGGCGGAGCGAAGTTAGCGGCGGCGCTCGATGCCTTTGGGATTGTTCCAACGGGATGGATCGCGCTGGATGTCGGCGCATCGACGGGAGGGTTTACGGATTGTCTATTGCGGCGAGGCGCTCGGCTGGTCTACGCGGTTGATGTTGGATATGGACAACTGGCTTGGTCGCTTCGCCAAGATGAACGTGTCGTGGTCATCGACCGGCAAAATATTCGACATCTTGCTCATGATCGTATCCCGGAGCCAATTCACATCGCCGTCGTCGATGTCTCGTTCATTTCGTTGACACTCGTGCTCCCGGTTGTCGTTCAATTTCTGACCGACGGAGCGTGGCTGGTCACGTTGGTCAAGCCACAGTTCGAGGTGGGGAAGGGGCAAGTAGGTCGGGGTGGCATTGTCCGGGATGAAGTTCAGCGCCAGGTTGTTCTCGAAAAGATCGTGACATTTGCAGAGGGCTGTGGTCTAACTTATGTATCGAGCCTCGACTCTCCCATCGCTGGCCAGAAAGGGAACCGAGAAATCTTGGTTGGCTGGAAACGGGTTGAAGGAGCATAAGTTCGAAGCGGTGATGGAAACGCGAGAGGATTTTCAGGCAGTTCGATTCCTTCGGTGAGAGGTTGCCATGAAGGTTTTGGTGACAGGCGGGGCAGGCTTTATCGGTTCGCATCTCGTCGATCGATTGGTCCAGGAAGGTCATGAGGTGGTGGTGGTTGACAACTTGTCGACGGGGAAGCGAAAGAACGTGAATCGTGCCGCAACCTTCTATAAGGCCGACATTCAAACCTCACGATTGGAGCGGGTGTTTCGCAACGAACGTCCGTCGGTTGTCATGCACCTTGCGGCCCAAATGAACGTGCGGCGTTCCGTTGAGGATCCTATGTTCGATGCGAACGTCAATATATTGGGTACCCTGAACGTGATCGAACAAGCCACTCGACATGGCGCAAGGAAGGTGGTCTTTGCCTCCTCGGGTGGCGCAATATACGGCGAGCAGGACATCTTCCCTGCTCCGGAATCCCATCCCACAAGGCCCTTGTCTCCTTATGGAATCAGCAAGCTTGGAGGGGAACATTATCTGTCATACTACCAACGAGTGAGCGGCATTCAGACTGTGAGTCTGCGCTTTGCCAATGTGTATGGGCCTCGACAGGACCCTGAGGGGGAAGCCGGGGTTGTCGCAATCTTTATTCAGAAAATGCTGACGGGAGAGCAGCCGGTGATCAATGGGAACGGCAGGCAAACACGGGATTTTGTCTTTGTGGAGGACGTGGTCGAAGCCAACCTTCTGGTCATGAGTCAGGGAATCGACGGCGTATTCAATGTTGGAACCTCCTCGGAAACGCCGGTGAATGAGCTATTTGCCATTCTCAAAGAACTAACAAAATCGGACTGCAAGGAGGTGCATGGCCCGGCGAAGAAGGGCGAGCAGTTGCGGAGCACGATCGATGCTACCAAACTGCGCCATCAGCTAGGATGGGAGGCCAAGGTCGGGCTCACTGACGGCTTGCGCAAGACCGTGGAATTTTTCAGCGGGCGATTAAGGTAGGACACTTCGGACCGCTCTATCACACCCCAATGCCTCCTATCGATAGCGGGGCACGCCGGCATCCACCTGAATACTCCACGCGTCGATCCCACCGATGAGGTTCTTTACGGCTGTAAACCCCTGCTGTAGTAGGAAACTTGTCGCGTCTGCGCTTCTCATCCCGTGATGGCAATAGGCGACAATTTCGGCATTTCGATCAAGCTGCTCCAAGGAATGCGGCAGCGTCCCCAAAGGAATGAGGACAGAGCCTTCAAGCTTCGCGAGCGAGTGCTCCCAGGGTTCCCGCACGTCCAACAGGACAAGGTGGCTTCCTTTATCAAGCAGATCCTTAAGTTCTCGAGGCGTGATCGTGAAGCCCATAGCATCCTCCCGTCGACAAGGTTCTGGCCAGCGTGGTGCGATTTTGTCATCAGACTTCAGACTCAGGACACTAGAATAGAAGCCATAATTTTTGTTAACAATAGGTTCGTCTGACAGATTCTGTCAACTCCCCGGAGTTACGGATTGTGTGGGAGCTTATGCCTGGACTCGGAGGGAAGCTGCTGTGCGGCAAACTAGTGAAGTCATAGTTCTTGTGACAACCAAGACCGCCAGCGAGGCGAAGAAGCTGGGGAAAACGGTTGTGGGCGAGCAACTGGCCGCTTGTGTCAATATCATTCGCACATGTAAGTCTCTCTATCGATGGAATGGGAAAGTGCAAGAAAGTGCTGAGTCACTCCTGATAATAAAGACCACCCTTCGTCGCTATCAAGACTTGCAAAGAAGAATCAAGAGCCTCCATAGCTATACCGTTCCAGAGGTCGTCGCGATCTCCATCTCGCAAGGTCTTCCCGCCTACCTTGCTTGGATCAGAAAATCTGTTCATAAGTAGCCGATTTTAAAGACGAAAAAATGGACAAATTTTACATTGACCGGTTGAACTTGGTTAGCTAGACTCCTCAAAGGATGTGAAGAGTTCTCAGGGAAGCAATTAGGATTTGGGGTATGGCGTACACCGGCGATCAAAGCGACTCCTACACGGTGGTCATTTTTCGTGGATCAACCGCGAAGCCACTTCGGTTTAATTTCCCAAAGAAATTCGTCCAAAAGGCCTTGATTGTCGGGCTAATCCTCCTAGTGGCAGATCTGCTCGTTATCTCCCACTATATTGTCCGGACCGGAGAGGTCTGGGAGCTTGCGGCGTTCCGGTCGGAGGCACTGAGTGCTCGAGCCCAGACCTCGGCGTTCTCCACGGCTGTGGACGATCTAAAGCGTCGATTGACGGCGATGCGGGAAATTAATCAAAGGCTTCGTGTGATGTTGGGTATTGAAGAAGTGAAGCCAGGCGATCTGCTAAATGGTCAGGGAGGCGATGCCGAACCCACAGGTGAATCGACCGATGGGGAGGTGGAGGATTCTAATCTGACGCTAGGAGGGAAGGTGCTCCCAAATCCTGCGCTGGATAATGGAAAATCGGAATCTGAAGCGGCTTGGTCTTCCTCAATACCCGAAGATACCCCGCAAGTGCTGTTGGTAAGTCGCGTGAAGGAAGAGATTG
Source organism: Nitrospiraceae bacterium (assembly GCA_040981105.1). Classification (GTDB taxonomy): domain Bacteria; phylum Nitrospirota; class Nitrospiria; order Nitrospirales; family Nitrospiraceae; genus Nitrospira_G. Next base: position 6,940 of record JANRMO010000006.1, on the reverse strand, counting down.
AGCGGCTTGCCACAGAGGCAACCATTCAAGAAAAGACGCTACAAGAACTATCACAGGCGGCTGAGCAGCGGTCTTCTCGCTGGGCCTCGACTCCTTCCATCTGGCCGGTCCGTGGATGGGTCACCTCTGGGTTTGGTCCTCGAATCTCTCCGTTCACTGAGAAACCTGGATGGCACGACGGGCTTGACATCGGCGCAGCGCCTAATGCTCCCATACAGGCTCCAGCCGCCGGTCGTGTCACGATGACTGGACATGATGGGAAAATGGGAAATATGGTCCGCCTCGACCATGGGTATGGAGTCGAAACGGTCTACGGGCACCTGGCGAAATCCTTGGTTAAGGAAGGCCAACGCGTAAAGCGAGGGGATGTGATCGCGCTCGTTGGCAGTACGGGGTTATCAACAGGGCCTCACCTGCATTACATGGTCAAGGTTAACGGTCAAGCGATTGACCCTAACAAGTATATTCTGGATTAGCCACTCCCCTTCTGGGTTCCTCCTCCTACTGGCAGTGTAGAAGCTCCTTCAACATCTCTCCTAGGTGAATGTATTCTGGCTATTCGCTCGCATAGGATGCGTGCGCGACAGGGAGTTCATGTGACCATGCTTCCTCCGTTGTGGCTGGATCCGACTCATAGAAATCCTTGGTGCATTTCTCAGACGCAGTTCCTACAATCCCGTGGCTGATTCGTCCGGTGAAGAGATGGCAATATCTCGTATCCCAAGAGAGATTTCTGAAATTGCCCATGATCTGGGATTCCACCAAGGAGATTGGATTCCATATGGAATGGGGAAGGCCAAAGTTCGTTTAGAGATTTTGCAGCGACGGCCGCGTTCGTCTGCTGCTCGATATATCCTGGTGACAGCGATCAATCCGACTCCGTTGGGCGAAGGAAAGACCACAACGGCGATTGGATTGGCCATGGGGCTTTGTGGAATGGGCCGACGAGCCGTGGTGACGCTTCGACAACCGTCGCTGGGACCAGTTTTGGGGATAAAGGGAGGCGGTACCGGAGGAGGGAAAGCTCAGCTCGAGCCCATGAATGATATCAATCTCCATTTGACCGGCGATGCATACGCGGTCGCCGCAAGCCACAATCTCCTCGCCGCTTTTGTCGATAATCATCTCTTTCATGGCAATGAACTGTCAATTCACCCTGCCTCAATAACCTGGCCAAGGGCGATGGCGATCAGCGATCGCGCTCTTCGACGGATCGCACTTTGTGGCCAAGAACAGGCTGCGGGGAGAGAGGCACAGTTCGTTATTACGGAAGCGTCCGAGGTCATGGCGATCCTGGCTCTTGCTCGTGATCGATCGAACCTTCACCAACGGCTGGGCCGCATCCTGGTTGGAACGACGACCCATGGAAAGCCGGTATTTGCCGAAGACCTGCGCTGTGATGGTGCCATGGAAGCGCTTCTACAAGAGGCGATTCTCCCGAACCTTGTCCAAACCTCGGAAGGAACGCCCGCGCTGGTCCATACCGGACCGTTCGGCAACATCGCACACGGAAACTGCTCGGTGCTGGCTGATGAAATCGCATTGCGTTGCGCAGATTATGTGGTGACCGAAGCAGGATTCGGAAGCGAGTTAGGCGCAGAAAAATTCTTCAATATCAAATGCAGGGTCTCCGGGCTTGCCCCCAACCTAGCGGTGATGGTCGTGACCCTGCGGGCACTGAAGCTGCATGGAGGCGGAGGCCCAGTGAAGCCCGGTCGTCCGTTGCCGTCGAGTCTCACGGGTCCTAATCACCATGCTCTGGAAAGAGGTTTGGCCAATCTCGCTCAACACGTCGCAAACGTGCGTGTGTACGGGGTTCCTGTTGTGGTGGCGGTGAACGCCTTCCCGGAAGATTCGGAAGACGAATTGGAGTGGGTGAGAGCGCGCGCAGTCGATCTGGGTGCAGACGGGGCGTGTGTGTCGACCCATTTCCAGGAAGGTGGGAAAGGCGCTATGGATCTTGCCCGGACCGTTATCGAGACTGCTGATGATCCAGTCCACTATACGCCGCTCTATAAGGAAACCGATTCCATCAAGGACAAGATTGAAATCATTGCGAAGCGCATGTACGGAGCAGGCCAGATTGCTTACGATGTGCAGGCGGAGCGGGACATTGAACGCGCGATGCAGTTAGGATTTGGCCATCTGCCCATCTGCATGGCCAAGACGCCGCTTTCACTGTCCCACGATCCTATTCTGAAAGGACGACCCACCGGATTTACGATTCCGATTAAAGAGGTTCGTATTCTCTCCGGCGCCGGCTTCTTGACCGCGGTTTGTTCGGGGATGCAACTCATGCCCGGGTTGCCGAAGGTGCCGGCTGGCGAGGAGATCAGGGTCGATTGCGAAACGGGTGAGATTCAGGGAGTGAAATGATTGTATCAGGGTTGCCGGAATAGCCGAAGGAATTCAGAATCGGGACTGAGGACGACGGACGTGTCCTTCGCAAGGCTCTTCTTGTACGCTTCCATATATCGGGTCAGTTCAAAAAACTTCGGATCTTGGCGATACGCATTGGCATAGATGCGAAAGGCCTCAGCATCACCACCGCCTCGCAGCTGTTCGGCTGCTTTGTACGCCTCCGCCAGGATGATTTCTCGGTCGCGTTCCGCTTCGGAGCGAATTTTCTGGGCTTCTTCATCACCCTCTGCGCGGTATTGCTTGGCCTGTCGTTCGCGTTCGGCCTGCATGCGCGCAAAGACATTCTTCTCGTTCTGCTCCGGAAGGTCCGCACGCTTGATCCGCACATCCTCGATCGCAATGCCATAGGCCGATGCCTTTTCATTGGCGCGCTCGGTGACGATGTGCATGATATCCGACCGAGTCTGGGAGACAATCTCTGATAGATCGTGTCGGCCGACTTCGACCCGTAGTTCAGAATAAATGATATCATCCAGGCGTCGAAGCGCACCTGCCTGAGACTGGAAGGCCTGATACACCTTGAGAGGGTCGGTAATCCTCCATTTGGCGAAGTTGTCGATCACCAGGGTTTTCTTGTCTTGAGTAATCACGTCTTGCGGAGCCGAGTCGTAATCGAGAAGCCGCTTGTCGAAATACGTAACGTCCTGGATGAACGGAGTCTTGACGTAGAGACCAGGCGTTGTAACGGTTCGGACCGGCTTCCCCAACTCCACGACAATGGCGCTTTGAGTCACATCCACCACGTACAGTGGCGAAGCGCCGAAGAGAAACAACAGAACCAGGACTGCGAGCATCCCCACGATCAGGCTTTTCATCGTCAGGGACCTCCCCGTTCTGCCGGGGCTTCCGAGCCGGTTGGACGGGTCCGATTTTGGAGGCGATCAAGCGGCAAATAGGGCAGCACTCGGTCGCCGGTCTTGCTATCCAAGATAATTTTGTCCACACCGGACAGCACCTGTTCCATCGACTCGATGTAAATGCGCTTCGCAATGACATCCTTCGCCTGTTGGTATTCTTTCAATGTCTTTACAAAACGAGCCGCCTCGCCCTCTGCCCGGGCGACTCTCGCCTGAGCTTGCCCCTTGGCTTCATTGACCACCTGAGCCGCCTGTCCCTTTGCGCGCGGAATAATATCGTTGCGATAGCCTTGCGCCTGGTTAATCAATCGCTCTCGGTCCTCCTTCGCGCTGGCGACATCCTTGAAGGCGGCCACCACAGCTTCCGGAGGATCGACGTCTTGGAGTTGCACGGCCGCAATATGCACGCCGGCATGGTAGCGATCGAGAATGCTCTGCAACAGTTCCTGTGTGTCCTGTTGAATCTGGGCCTTGCCGGTCGTCAGAGCATCATCGATCTTGGTCTTGCCCAACACCTCACGCATGGAAGCCTCCGCCGCTTCGGCCACCGTGTCCTCTACGTCATCGACCTCGAAGAGGTATTGACGTGCCTCCTTGATCTTGTATTGGACGATGAATTCCACCGCAATAATGTTTTCGTCGCCGGTTAACATCAACGCCTCGCGGGGAATCATCACGGACTGTCCGCGAGCATCCTTCCGAAAGCCCACCTCAAACCGGTGCAGCTTGGCGACCTTAGGATGCAGGACCGACTCGATAAACGGCAACTTCAGATGAGGACCGGGGCCAACCGTGCGGACGACGTCTCCGAAGCGTTTGACGACTCCCTCTTCATCCGGCGCAACAATGAAGGCGCTTTGGAATGCGAGAATGACGACCAGGATGCCGAGCACAATCGCACGCGCCCCGCGCCGGGGCAGCATCTCCCGGAACTGGGCCGAGGCTTTGCGCAGGGCTTCGTCCATGCCCGGATCATTTCGGCTCCAGGGATCTTTGGGATTCCAGACCATTGAGTAGTGTCGCGTAGGAAAGGTGTGGAAGATCGCGAGCAGTCACCTTAACAGGTTGGGTGCCGACAGAGCAAGTCATTCAATCAAGGTCGCCCTGACCTCCAACGCGTCATCGGCTTGATTGACAAAGTCAAAGCACAGAACGAGGCCAGAGAATTCCTAAGATTTAGCCCGCATTACCCAGAAAAATGCTCCTGCAACTGCGCATATGCCACTCCAACGAGCCTGGCAGTGGATTGTATGCGGCCAGGCGGGGAGGCTCACCACCGCACGGCTTAACGTACAGTTGCAAGTACATCTCGACCTCATGGAGCCCCACAAGGGGACGCCTGTTGCTCCCGAGGTGGAACGAGTGGACCGTCACGAACCTTTATGAATGATGCGGACTAGGCGGTCACGGCGCCACCGCAGGATGAGCCGGAACCGGCCGTGCATCCGTAACAATGGTTGCGTGTGACAATCCGGCGGTGATGAAGGTGTGCGGGATCAAAGTCTCGAATGTGCTGAGGCGCGCCATGATCGAGGGGCAGGTCGAGCATCTGGTTGAAATCGCAATCATAGAGGCTGCCGTCCCAGCCGACCGAGAGCGTATAGCGACACATGACGCCTGCTGCCGCCGCCGGGTTGAATGAATTGGCAAGCCGTTCCATGTATCCTTCGTAATTGCCGCTCTCCAGCAAGAACTCCAAAAACCGGCTGATCGGCATGTTGGTGATTGTGTAGAGGTGGGTGAAGGTCACTCCGTAACGCCCAGCCAGCTCTTTTCTGAACTGGGCTTCAATCGCCTCTTGTCTCGGCGGTAGAAAGGCTCCGACGGGATTGTAGACCAGATTGAGGAGCAGCCCGCTGCCCTCACGGCCGTAGCCCAGCTCATTCAGCAACCGGAGGCCTTGAATCGATTTGTCGAACACGCCCTCGCCGCGTTGCGCATCCGTCTGGCCGGCTCGGTAATAGGGAAGCGACGCGACCACCTCCACGCGATGGCGGGCGAGAAACGAGCCGAGATCCGCCTGCGAGGGCAGTAGCAGGACCGTCAGATTGCAACGATCCATGACGTGCCGGCCGAATGAACGGGCTTGCTCAACCAGCCAGCGAAAATTCGGATTCAACTCAGGCGCCCCACCCGTGATATCGACTATTGGGATCTCGGTCTTTGCCAAGGCCGCCATGCACTGTTCCGCCGTCTCTCGGGACATCGACTCCCTCCGGTCTGGGCCGGCGTCGACGTGACAGTGACGACAGGTCTGGTTACAGAGCTTGCCGACGTTGATTTGTAAAACCGTAATGCCCGTGGCGTGCAGGGGGTACAAACCCGCTCGTTCAAGCTGTGCGTCAAAGGCTGAACAAGCGGTCGTCTGAGCCAACATCTGGAGCTGCCGGCCTGTGGACGCCAAGGGGCTGGAACGGGCCACTAAGGTTGAGGCGATAGGGGACATGGCTCAACAGCAGGTGCCGTTCGGATTGCAGGACACAGCCGTGCCGGAAACGGTCTGCCCAGCCCGATTGATGATTGCGAAATGGCGCCGATAGGGGGTCCTGTCTAGTACCGCGAGCGTTTTGGAACAAATTTCCAGTGGCACCCCGCGCCGGTATACATGATGATCATCGTCGCACACTTCCTGAAACGGTCCGGTCAACAGGGCAAAGTGCCCCTTCCAGACGCAGGGTAACGGCTCGGGCACGATTCCCGTGAGTCTCGAGTCCGGAGGGACGAGCGTGACCGGCTCCCCTGAAAGCAGAAAGCACGACTCGAAGGGAGCGGCGCGAAGCATCGCCCAGGTCGTCTCATCAATCGCCCGTGGAACACCGCGCATGAACGTCTGTCCGTGCTCGTCGATCACCTGCTTGAACGGTCCTCGAAGCGTGGCAAATCGAGAGATCTCGGAGCCTTGCCCGTGGGCCAGCTTGTAGCCGGTGAGCGTCAGCGAAAGAAAGTGAAGGCCATCGATAACCCGCCAGGGTGTGAAGGTGAGCTGATGCACGCCCACAAAGCCCGCCTCGACCAGCCCGCCCAGGTAATCGGCAACGGTGAGCGCGCCAGACAGGCAGTCTCCCCATTTGGCTGTATCGTGGATCAGGTATTGCGGCACGACCTGATCCGAAACGATATCGGAGATCGTGAATCGTCCTCCAGGCTTGATCACCCGGAACATTTCCCGGAATACTGCTCGTTTATCCGGTGTGAGGTTGATCACGCAATTTGAAATGACCAGATCGATGGTGTCGTCCTCGACCGGCATCGCATCCGCCATGCCCTTGCGGAATTCCACGTTCGTCGCGGCATAACCTAAATTCTTCGCGACGATCGGCGCATTTCGCCTGGCGATCTCCAGCATCTGGTCGGTCATATCGAGGCCGATTACACGGCCGGTCGGCCCGACCAGCCGAGCTGCCTCAAAGCAATCGATCCCACCGCCGGAGCCGATGTCCAAGACGGTTTCCCCGGGGGCGACCGTCTTGAGGCCGGCGGGAGTTCCGCAACCATAAGAGATGTTCAGTACGTCCTCCGGGATGAAGGTCTTAAGCTCGGCAAAATCGTAGCCGGTGGGGCAGCACATTTGTTCACCCGCCACCACCGCCCGTGCGTATCGCTCACTGACCTGTTGGGTGATATCGTCTGTCGGCATGGCTGTCCTTGTCATCACATAACAT
>JANRMO010000005.1:0-156771 GCA_040981105.1 Nitrospiraceae bacterium | reverse complement strand
GTTCCTCTATCCGACGAATGGCGGGATCAGGATCCTGCCCGAAGCCTTCGTCCCATTCATCGAGAATCTTTCGCTGGGTGAAGAATTGGTCGAGATCCACACGGGTCGTCGCCGGGCCCTCTTCCGCAAGGGCCAAGACTGTCGGGAGGAGTCGTATGATAGCCTGGTGTCCACTATTCCCGTGACCGAGCTCGTCAAGCGTTGTGTCGATCTGCCGCCTGCCGTGAAGGAAGCGGCGGCCTCCCTTCGATGGGTCTCGGTCTATAGCGTCAATGTGGGGGTGGCCCGCGCCGGCATTACGGACAAACATTGGATTTACTTCCCGGAACCGGAATATCCCTTCTATCGGGCCGGCTTCCCCATGAATTTTTCTCCGGAACTCGGCCGCCCCGGTTGCAGCTCCTTATATGTCGAGATGTCCCACCGGCCGACCGTCCTGTTGCCGGAGGCTGAATTACTGAGGCAGGTCCGAGGCGGCCTGGAACGGGCCGGGGTTCTGCGTGCGACGGATGCATTCGTCGTGCAGGACGTAAAAGATATCCAGTATGCCTATGTGCTGTTCGATCGGCACCGAGCCCGTGTACTGCCTGGGATTCTCGGGGAACTGGAACGGCGCGGCATTTATTCGATCGGCCGGTACGGCCGCTGGGAGCATACCTCTATGGAGGACGCCATCGGCCAAGGCAAACAGACGGCCGGGCGCCTCATGGAACGGTGGTCGCGCGCCGCCTAGCCGTATGTTGAAAAAGTCCGCCAGCTTTGTTCTCGCGTCGCTCAGAGGCTCAACGTACGGAAAAGAGTACGCTTCGCCTCCTCGCTCACTGCGGCCGCGCTGGACGGCCTTTTTGACCATCCTGTACGTGGTTCTGAAATCATCCGTGATCCCTCGCTGTGCCGGCTCTCACGGGTACTCGAAGGGTTTTTCAACAGCCTGCTAGACAAGCGGTGCAATCGGTTTGGGCGGTTGTTTCGCCTGGCAGAGCTTCCAGTCCTCCAGGAGTTCCTGTTGGTGGAGTTCCGCCCAATCCAACACAAGATTGAGCGCACGCCGAGGCAGTTTTCCTTCCAGAATCTGGAGTCTGCGAATATCTATTGTTGCCTTAAACTCAGCATACTCAGCGTGAAAGTGGGAGGGATGATGATCGTCAAAGAACATCCTGATCACGATTCCATAGAACGCGCTGATTGTCGGCATGCACCACCATGTTCGCACAGTGAGTGCGATGGAGCAAGATAGGGAGACCTGTTTGGTTACCGCAGCGCCAGCCGTAAGAGCCCCACGCAGCTCATGTAGAGCGCGAGCGAGCCGATCATGGTCGGCCAGAATCCGAACCGATTGAGGCCGAAGATCATGAAGCCGACATAGGCCAGCCAGGGGGGGACGAACCAGAGAAGGTGCTTGGCATAGATTAAGGTCGAACCCGCACTGCCGTTGAGGTGAATCAGCATGAAGGTCACACCGGTCATCGCAGGGAAGGTACTGGCGAAGGCGGCTAGAAACCCTTCTCCCTTGGCACCGAGGTAACTCGACACACTCACCACCAAGCCCCCGATCAGAAAATACAATCCATACTTCGCAACCTCACTCATTCAATCCTCCTTGTCTATCTCTGCACAGTGAGGGATGCCGCTTGTGGTAGGACCGGAGCGCAACTTGCCGACGAGCGCGATGCTCATTCCGCGTACGGGTGCTGCGGTGATGGAAAGCCGGAACTGACCAAGGCACTGCGATCGTCGGCAATCGCAGCCGGCGGGAATTTCGGAAGGGCGCACGGCGCGACGAATAAGGAGCGCCACGTCTGTGCGCGCCGCCGAGATGGTGAGGCGGCCGGAACTCCGCGCCGGCAGCACCCGATCTGCGCGTTCCCGTCGGCGGTGGAGCGATGTGTCCTGCCACGGCGACTCATCCCTCACAGGCAAACGCATCCATCGCCTCTCGCTCGATCAATTCTCCCTGCCCCATGTAACGCGGAGAAAAGTGAAAGACCACCAGCTTCTGCACCTGCGCTTTTCGCGCCATCAGTCCGGCCTGTCGTGCCGTCAGATGATAGCGGTCTCGCGCCTTGTTTGCATCGGTCTCAAGATAGGGAGCCTCGCAGTAGAAGGCATCCGCTCCGCGGGCGAGCGCGACAATTTTGGTTTCGTTCTCCTCGTCGTAACGAGTGTCTACGACATAGGCGATCTTTTGGCCGCGCGAAATCTGTACGAACCGCTCTCGGATTTCGCCGAGCACAAATTCCCGCTCTTCTCGGCGGTGCTCGAAATACAGCGTGGCGGTGAAGCGGAACTCATCCGGTTTTCCCTGCCAGAGGTACTGTTTCACGTCCTTGAGCCAGGACCCGACCGGCAGGCCGGCGGCGTGTAATCGCTCCCTTAAAATGTTGACGTGGAACTGCTCTTCGAGAGCATAGGCGAAGGAGGGAATGCGATGGTTCAAAGCTACGGCCTTGACGGTGAACATGGGGTCTTCCAACACGGGAAAGGCGCCATCGCCGGTCAGCGGGACCGCCGGCTGTGTGAGCGCACGCCGCATCGTGAACGCTTCGGCGGCATGAAACGTCGTCACCTGCATCCGGTCCTTGTCAAACTCGCGGACTTCGATCGTCAACGGATAGCCGTCCACCAGGTTCCAGGTATAGCCGCGCAGCTTCCCGTCCACGTTCGCGGACAGGCCGGGTGGACCGTACAGGCGCAGGGTCTTGCCGCGTCCCAAGGCTACCCGCAACACCTGGTCGAAGCCGATGAAATGATCCATGTGCGTGTGCGAGATGAAAATATCCTGGGCGCGCAGCAGCCGTGTGGAGCCGAGCGCCACATTCTGGCCGAGGTCGAACAGGAAGGCGCGTCTGGCCCAGGCGATATCCACGTACAGCCCGGGATCGCCGAAGCTATCGTTGACCAGAAAACAGGAAAAGGACGGCCTCATGACATGCCGGGTTGGTGGTCGAGCCACCAGCGAACGGTGAGATACAGGATCATCACCTCGACCGCATGGGCGGCGATCGTGGCGTACAGATTGCGACGCCACAACCACATGGCCCCCCAGATGAGGCCATCCCAGACCGCGATCCAATGCAGGTGCCTAAAGGTTGCCACCATGAAGGGATCGAAGGCAAATGCCAGGGCGGATAGCAGTAGGGCCAACAGTGCGGCCACCTCTCGACCTTGGAGAGGACATCGTGCCGTCAACAGATGGTGAAGCCGGCCCAGGAGAAACCCGCGGTAGTTGATTTCGACGAGGAACGCGATGCCGATGATGAACCAGGGGACCATGACAAGCAACGGCAGCGCGGCGTGCGGCGTCTCTCGGAGGAACCCAATGTCTTTGCCGAGCGTCGGGACCAACCAGAGGATGACGAGGCTGTTGACCAGTCCGAGCGCGAAGCCGACGCCAGCGCCCAGTCTGACTCCATCGAGAAAGCACTCCCGGCTCAGCCCCAGCCGCTCGACCGGTTGTCCGTTCAAGAGCGCCCATGAAGCCAGGCAGAGGTAGGCGACAACCTGTGGAAGGAACTGAACGACAAGGGACGCCTGGATTGAGTGAGGGAGCAGATAGAAGGCGAATGTGACGAGGAGCGGAAGCAGCGAGAAGGCGGCCGCCCGTTCATCGTCACGGATCGGTTCCGCGCCGGTCCGCTCGGTCGGTCTCAGGCCGGGCTCAGGAGCGGGCATGGCTTGCCATCGACCGACGATCGCGCGGCGGAAACGGCATCACGGCCGTGATGCGACCATGGGCTACTGCAACTCGATCTTATAGATGTCGAGCGCGGTGGCCTTCTGACGGTTCAAGTTCGAGAGGGACTTGTTGTAATCGACGATCGCCCGCAGCTCGTTCCCCTGTGCGGTGGCCAGGTCGCGCTGGAAATCCAACACAAAGCGCGTCGTGCTCAGCCCGACCTTCAATCGCTCCTGCTCGGCTTGTAACTGCTTCTCCGCCATGATCCTGGCCGAACGAGTCGTTTCAATACGCTTGAAGTCCGTCTGTACGCGGCGGATGGCTTCGCGGACGCCCAGGATGATCTGCTGCCGCACACTCTGCAGCGAGGTCTCGGCATTGCGTTGCTCCAGTTGCCGCTTGTTGTAGCTGCTCCAGGCGGATCGGTTGCCCAGCGGATAGCTCAGGACCAGACCGGCGCCGTAGTTATAATAGTCCCCGCTGAAATTGCGCTTCACGCTGTCCGGGTAATCGGCTCCCAGTCCCGCGAGGCCGGTCGTGCCCTGAAACGAGAGCGTCGGCAACAGTTGGTTCTTGGCGAATTTGACGTTCAGTTCGCTGGTCTCGACGTTCTTCGATGCCTGATGAACCTCCGGCCGCCGTTCCAGCGCGACATCGATCGCCTCCTGGGCGCTCAACGGTTCCAGCGTGTTCTTCGGTTGATCGACCGGAATGAGGCGGACTTCCTGCCGCAAGAGTTCCTCAGACGGGTTCATCAGCCGCCGTAACTGATCACCCTGGTCCAAAATGGATTTGTCCGCCACCAGGACCTGCTCGACGCGCGAGGCCACTGCCGCCTCAGCCTGGAGCACATCCACAACCGACATAACCCCGGCCTTCGCCTTGGCGCGATTCGATGCGAGCAGTTCCTCAGCCGCCTTGAGGGCGGCCTGCGCGACTTTTAGGTTTTCGATCGAGAACACGACTTCCCAGTAGGATTGTTCGACGGAAGCCAGCACGCCGAGCACTCGGTCGCGGAAGACATGTTCCTCAACCTTCGCGTTGTTTTGTGCCACCTTGATGAACGTCTGATTCAGCTCAATGCCGGCATTGCGCAACAAGGGTTGAGTGAAGGTCAGCGCCAACCCACCGGTATAGGAAGGATTGAACAAGAAGCCTGAGGCCACGTCTGCGTTGACATTGGTGCGTTGCGGGCTGTAGTTCAGATCCAGATTGCCGCCCGTCATCAGGTTGGACGTCACATCGACCGTTACAGCCCCGTTGCGCTGATCGAAGATCTGAATATCGGTCAACTGCCCGACTGTTCCGCCGAACACCGGTCGATTCAAGGGATTGACCGTCCGGGTGTAGGTGCCGTTCAAACTGAGCGTTGGATCGAACTTGGCCTGCTCGATGACGATGTCCGCTAACCGGCTCTCCTTCGTTTGACGGCTGATGGTGATGTCGAGGTTGTTTTTCAGGGCTCGGTAGACGGCATCATCCAACTTAATCGGCTCCCGTTGTTCCTTCGGTGCCGAGGCCGGGGAAAGTTCGGCCGCCCGACCGAGGTGGGGAACAGCCAGCCCGAAGGCAGCCATTCCGACTGTCAGAAGTATTCCGAATCGGAAGTGAGTGCGACGCTCTTGCATGTCCGACTCCTTGATGAGCGACAAGGTGGTAGGAAAGGAACAGCACGTATACTAACCAACAGCTGACTGGCTGTCACGGTGTATCTCGTGTATGATACGGAACAGATTACGGGACAGCCGATCGATCACGATGCAGCTCAATCGGAAACAACCGACCCTTCGCATAGCTCAGGGCAGAAGCAGCCTCCATCTCTTGTTGGCGGTTTGCAGCACCATGTTTCTGCTCAGCGCGGTTTGTTCGAGTGATGTCTGGGCGCAAACCGCGCCATCGGGAGGCAGCAGCGTGTCCGGAGTCCGCTCGTTCGACGGCGGTGTCGGGCCGTTGTTCGGCCTCGTCGGCCCGGGGAACTTGTACCTGGATGGATCCGGGACCCAGGGCTACATCTATAGTTTTGGGTTGTTCCAAACCTACAGTTTTCGCACTCCCGGAGGACAAGCCTGGTCTGGTGCCCAGGGACTGCTCGGTCCTCAATTGTCCATCGGTCTGATCCAAGGAGCCAATCAACAGGCTGGTGGGGCGGTCCAGTTGCCGCCGCCGCCTCGATTGGTCGTGCCCCCGCCGGCGGTGCAATCGACCGTGCTCGATATCGAGGACTTTCCATAGAGAGGCTGTAATGGCGGATGTGACACATGAGCCGTTACAGAATCGGATCGCGAATGGGTTGGCCAAGATCGCCCTCGCGATCAAGAGCCGCGCATGGCGCGAAGGCGGCAACCAGTGGCTCCCTCCCTTACAAGCCCAGACGTTGCGGCTCCTGCTGAAACGGGTCGGCCACCATACCCCGGTCTCCCTGATTGCACAGGATTTAGCGGTAACGATGCCGACCGTCTCCGAGATGCTCCGGGTGCTCATGAGCAAGGGGATGATCAAGCGGGTTCAGTCCAAGGACGACCACCGGGTGTTCAACATTGAGCTAACGGCGAAGGGTCGGCGCGAGGCCGCCCGATTGTCGGAGTGGCCGTACTTGCTGGCCGCCACGCGAGACCTGTCGCAGGCCGAGCAGGTTGGTCTGCTGCGGGCGACGATCAAGGTAATTCGAGCACTCCAGGAGCAGGGCGAGATCTCTACCGCCCGGATGTGTATCACCTGTCAGTACTTCCGCCCCCACGCGCACCAGGATGGGGCCAATCCACACCATTGCGACTATGTCGATGCGGCATTCGGCGATCACCTTCTGCGTGTCGATTGTGCCGAACACCGAGCGGCTCACGACGAAGCCCAAGCGGCCAACTGGTCCGCGTGGCTGAAGACCGGCTCCTAATCGATCCTCTGTGTCGAGTCCGTCCTTTCCCGTCGTCGTGTTGGATATCGGCGCCGTATCGTCCCGGGACTCCAACAGATCAGTGGCAATCTCTTCTTTACGGTTGGTTCGCCAGGTGCCAGGCCAGCGCGAGCACATAGCGGGTTGCTGTCATCAACACGTCCGGGTTGATCGTCTCCACTCGATCGGCCGGCTGATGATAGTGAGGATGGGGGCCGCCGCTGACTACGGTGACGGTTGGCACGCCGGCTTCTTTGAACGGCACATGGTCGCCTCCCGGAAAAAATCCAAAGAGGTCCAGCCTGTCGGTCAGTTCAGCCGGCTCCGCGGCTCGGGCCATGACGGATTGATCCAGGCCGGTCACACCCACAGTGAGACGTCCGTTCCCGATCCCCGCGTGGTCGATGTTGATCATGGCCCTGATCTGTGCCAGCGGTCGGGGTGACTGTGCGACATAGAGTTTTGATCCCCACAGCCCCTGTTCCTCCCCGCTGAAGGAGATGAAGATGATGGATCTGGCGGGTTTGGGGTCCGATTCCATGAACAGTCTTGCGACCTCCAGGATTACGGCCGTGCCGGACGCATTGTCGTCTGCACCCGGAAACAGAAGCCCACCCTGACGCCCGAAGTGATCGCGATGCGCACCGATGACGATGGATTCGTTGCGTATGTTCGGATCTCGGCCTTCGATCAACCCGATGACATTGCAGAGCGTGCCGGTGTCGGTAACACTCTCCCAACGCAGCCGTACCTCTGTGTCAGTCTGGCGGCTCTGCGGCGCTTTCTTTTGCTGGATCTGTTCCTGCACGATCTGTAAGGAAAACGACTGTTCGTCGCCGACTCGGTACAACATCGATTCCACAAGAGCCGGGCTGACCCAAGCTCCCGGCAAAGGTCGATCCTTTCCGGAGTCCGGACTGCCGTAGTAGGCCAACGGAGCGGTTCCGACGCCTCGCCTGGCTTCATAGGCGCTCATGACCGGCCCGGTCAGCGTGAGGTAACCCACGGCGCCTTTGGATTGTGCGGTGCGGACCTTGTCCGCATGCGAGACCATCCGCTCATACCAGGCCGGCTTGCCCCGCAAAAAGACGACGATGCGTCCCTTCACCTCCAGCCCCTGATACTCGTCATATCCCTGTGCCGGATCGGAAATTCCGTATCCCACAAAGGACACCGGAGCCTGAATATCCACAGACGGGGAGTCCAACACCGGGAGATAGTCGGAGCCGGCGATCGCTGTCAGGACCAGACTGCCCGTGATGACCTGCAAGGTCGGAGGGGTGGGGATGCGAACGACCGGGACTGGCTTTCCCATCATCCAGGGTTGAGTCAGAGACGCGAGCGAGCCGGCTGGGGATGGATCTTGTCCACGAGTCGTCAGGACATCCGTCTCGGCTCGCAGCGGCGTTGGCACGAAGGGTAACAGCCCAAGGGCACGCCAGCGCTCCGCCACCCACCAGGCCGAACTCAGGTCTTCGGCGGTGCCGGTCTGGCGACCCTGAAATTCCTCACTACTGAGGCGGCGCACGTCCGCGATCAGGCGATCGACGGAGATCCGGCGCAGGGCTTGCTGCAACAAGTCTGGTTCGATCGTCTCCTGTGCGAAGGAAAGGGAGGCAGCAGCTAGCGCCATCGCAAGCAGCAGGCAGGCCGGCAGGGATCGGAAGTGAATCACCGTGCGCGCGAGAAGTGTCATGGAAATGGACTCAGCTTCGGACGATTCAGCCCCGAAGCCTATCACGGCTATCGGCCGGCTTCCATGTCAGGCCGGAGGATACGGGATGTCGCTGCCGTCGGCCATCTTGCCGTCACGGTTGCAAGAAGGCTATAGTCCTCGCCAGCTTTCTACCGGCGACAAGACATCGGAGCTGGCAATCATGGCGGATTCCAACAGGGGCTTGTACGATCATCTCTACGAACGGTTCATAAAGAATCGCGAGAACGTAAAGGGGTACGATTTTCAACAGGCCCCGGTCGGCAATCTTCCGCCGCCCGTCGTCACCTTCTCGGAGAAGGTACGATGGTGGACTCTGGATCGTTGGAAGCGGCGGCAACGGATTCGTCAGGATCGGGACCGCCGTCTTCAAGACATTGTTCAGATCAGGCGGAAGCCTTCGTCGGTCACGCCCTCCTCTCAATAACTCCTGGGATTGAGGATGTGTTCGACGGCCACGACTCATGATTGTTCGGCCTGTTCGGATTGAATTGTATGGGTTGAGGATCGAGGGACATGAAGGCCTCTGGCCTGGAGGCCGGTGCTATTCGCAGTTCTCGAATAGACGCGGATCGGGCGTCTAGCGCAAACAGCGAAAAACGGTCCGGACGTCCGGGAGGCGTCCCACCTTTTCGATCATCAAATGAGGAAAACCTTCGCCCGTGTTGGAAGAGGTTACGACGAAGATGCCGACGAGATGGATGCAGTTGTACGGAGGATTGCAGGGCCTCAACGGACCAGTTCGGCTGAGGGCTGTGATACTGGCCATGCTGCTCTGGGGAACGCCGGGTTTCGCTCCTGCGGTGGATTTCGAGACGACACAGCAAAAGGAGGAACGGCTGAAACAGCAGACCCATGCCGACTTGTTTCGCCAGTGGAGTTTTGATACCGATCCGCCCGGTAGAGTGCCGGCAGGGTTTGTTGTTCATGCGAAGGATGGCGAAGAGCCGGCTCACTGGGCCGTCCAAACCGGGAAAGATGCCCTGTCGCGGCCCAATGTTCTGACAGTCACCGACGGGTGCAACGGTCAATGTCTGCACCTACTGGTGGCCGACGGTTTGATCTACGAATACCCCGATGTTTCCGTGCGTTTGCAGAGAGGAACGCCGGACGGTGGCTCGATCGGCGGGGTGGTTTTCGGGTGGCAAGATTCCAGGAATTTTTTCGCCGCCTTGGTGGATCTGGGCAGCTTGAGATTGGAGGTCATCAAGGTGCTCGATGGTCAGGAAAGCCGGATCGGTCAGACTCTGCTCAAGGTCACACCTGCCCCCTGGCATACGCTCCGCGTTCAGCGCAACACGATCGTCAGCCAAGACTTCTTCGAGATCTCGTTCGACCGGAAGCTGGTTCTGAGCGTGCGGGACCAAGCCTTTGCGTTGGGAGAAGTCGGTCTGGTGGTCAGGGGGCGCGCGGATATCCGGTTCGATAACTTTCATGCGGCCCCGTTGTTTTCGCAGCGGCCGTTGTCGGACCCGGCCGCCTATTGAACAAGTGCCGGAGGGCTGGCAGCGGCGGTGCTTGCTTGCAATTCCCGGTGGCCTGAGCTAGCATGAAGCCGCTCCGCTCAGAAGAGGCCACCGAGCGGAGTGTGAAGCCGCAGGGCCTGAAGTGGATGTTGTTTTGCCGGGAATCAGCTCGGAAGTCCGACCAAGTCGCGGTTCCATTTGCGCCTTCGGGCCGCTCCTCCCTGCCAGTGTGCCATTCTCGAGTTCAAGACAACATGAAGGTTTTCTTGAAGGAGGTGGACCCCTATGGGTTCCAAAGTCTATGTCGGCGGGTTGCCCTATTCGACCACTGATCAGCAACTGAACGATCTGTTTGCTCAGCACGGCAGCGTCACGTCCGCGCGGATCATTACAGATAAGTTCACCGGCCAGTCACGTGGGTTCGGATTCGTCGAGATGGCGACGGATGACGAGGCGAAGAACGCCATCACGGCGCTGAACGGGACACAGTTTGGCGGCCGGACTCTGACGGTAAATGAAGCCAGGCCGCAAGAACCTCGTTCAGGAGGCCGTGGCTCCCACTAACCATTTCGGTCTCGCACCAGAAAGTTCCTGCCGCCGGGGACAGGGGTTGCCTCCCCGCCGGATCAATGTGAGTCTCCAAGAGGCAGGCGCTGGGTCAGGGAACGGCCTGTGGCTGGAGGGTTGTCTCGTGTGTCATCCTCTCGGCGGCGTCTGTTCCGGTGACTTCGCTCCCTTCGTCTCGTTGTCTCTTCACCTGCTTGCCACCGGCTCCCGTTTCCATCGGACCGTCCGGGCGCCAGACCATTAGCGGCGGCAATCGCAAACGCGCCCAAGGAGTTGTTATGAAGTTCCGCGCGCCGAGTATGATGTTGTTCGTGCTGGGGATGGGGTTCTGGGGAATCGGAGCCGCCATGGCGGTTGTGCAGGATCCGGTAATCGGAGAGGGGATGACCGTCACGCTGGAATATACACTGACGTTGCCGGATAAGACGGTGGCCGACACCAATGTCGGGAAGGCTCCGTTCTCCTATCTCCATGGAGCTGGTCAGATCGTACCGGGGTTGGAGCGGGCGCTGGAAGGCATGAAAAAGGGTCAGAGTAAACACATCGAGGTCGCAGCCGTCGACGGGTACGGCGCATACGACATGAAGAAGCGTGTCTCCGTGGAGGCGGCCAAACTACCGAACGGTCTCAAAGTTGGGGACGTGTTGCAATCCCCGGAAGGGCAGCTGGTCACGGTGTTGAAAATCGAGGATGCACAGGCACTGCTCGATTTGAATCATCCCCTGGCCGGAAAGAACCTGACCTTCGATGTGAAGGTCCTCAATGTGGAAAAGGCGGAGGCCGGCCAAGGTGAGCACCCCGCCAAGTGACCGACAGCTTTGAAGGACACGTTCACCATCCCGCACCGATTCACTTCGACTATGCAGAAATCGAGAATTGCCTGCCGGGGGACGTTGTTGGGTGATACCGAAGGCAATCGACTCAAACCGTTGGTCAGTCACCATCTCGGTTTATAAGAGGTCTGGATAGAGATGCGGCTGGGATTCCGAGACGTCTGGCTGCTGCTTCTGCTTGGGGTCTGGGCGGTGCTTCCAGGCCTGGTGTGGGCAAAAGGGGAGGACGTGGTCTGGCGTCGCGTACAAGCCATTCGCATTTTGGGGACGACCGTCAATCAGCGCAACGAACTGGTCGGGACGGTTGGCGAGGTGGCGGTCGGACTTGAAAGGCGTCCGGACCACCAAGGGATCACGGTGACCTTTCGCAGCACCCCGGGCCAGTTTTCCTCCTACGCCCAGAGTGCGGTGTTGGCGGCGATCGATCGGGTCGCGCGGCAGGCGCATCTCGACACGGATTCTTGGTCGGTCTCGTTTTCGGTTATCGATCCCGGGGTTGTCATTTACGGCGACAGTCTCTCCGCGATGGCGGGACTCGCGGTTGCGGCCCTTGCCAAGGGTGACGACATCCCGCGTGATGCCGTCATGACCGGCACCGTCAGCGAGGATGGCTCGATCGGGTCTGTCGGTCAAGTCCCGCTGAAGGTCAAGGCCGCGGGAGAAAAACATCTCCGTCGAGTCCTCGTGCCCGATGAAATCGACGTGTCCGACGCCGATTGGCAAACGCCGTTCTTGATGCAAGTCTCGCCGGTACGGTCGGTGTCGGATGCCTACGAAGCCCTGACAGGCCGTGCATTGGAAGACGCGGCTCTTTCCCGCTGAGCGTCTCGGCTTCGTCTCTATCCGTCCCGAGGAGGCGGGAGCCTTGCGGCCGGCGGCCGCTGTCCAGCCTGACCCATCGTCCATCTCGACCGACCCCAGCCCGGAACCGGTTCTTCCTCGACGCCCGATCGCAGCTCGCCGGACCCAACGCCGCCCCCGGTCTAATCGCCGATTCCACAATCTGGAGCCGTCGGCTCGCCGGCCGGACCGATTGGAAGTGTGATGGGTTACTCCGCTCTCAGATGTTGTTGGATGGGTAGGTCTGCGGACGGCCGATCTTCGGCCGGTTTCTTGGCGCAGCGCGTCAGGTTGTAGGCGGTATTGATGAGCGAGATATGAGAAAGAGCCTGCGGAAAGTTTCCCAGTTGGCGGCGGGAGGCGGGATCGTATTCTTCGGCCAGGAGGCCGACGTCGTTTCGAATGTCCAAGAGGCGGTTGAAGACCTCACAAGCGCGTTCTTGTTGACCCATCAGAGCCAGGTTGTCCGCCAGCCAAAACGTACAGGTCAGAAAGGCGCCTTCTCCGAGCGGCAAGCCATCGACCGAGGGCTGAGGCTCGTACCGTTTGACGAATCCATGATCGACAAGGTCCTGTTCGATTTTCTTCACCGTGCCGATGACGCGCGGGTCGGTGGCGGGAAGGAAGCCGACCAAGGGAATCATCAGTGCGCTGGCATCCACTTGTTGCGCGCCATAATACTGCATGAAGGCGCCGTGCGCCGAGTCGTACCCCTCGCAGCAGACTTGCTCGTGGATGCGGTGGCGCAAAGCCTTCCATCGGTCAGCCGGGCCTGATCGTCCGAATCGCTCGATGGCCTTGATCCCGCGGTCCACGCCCACCCAGGCCATCACCTTGGAGTGCGTGAAATGTCGACGCGGTCCCCGCACCTCCCAAATGCCTTCGTCGGGCCGCTCCCAGGCCGATTCGAGAAATTCCATCAGGTGTTGTTGAAACGCCCAGCCGATCTCGTGAGGCTCGATGCCGCTGCGCCTCCCGATGTGGGCAGCATCCATGATCTCGCCATAGACGTCGAGCTGAAATTGCTTGGAGGCGGCGTTCCCGACCCTGACGGGGACCGAGCCTTCGTAACCTGGAAGCCAATCCAGGTTGTATTCGAGGAGGCGCCGCTCCCCCGATAATCCATACATGATCTGCAATTCGGACGGATTACCGGCCGTCGCCCGCAGGAGCCATTCCCGCCAGGCAAGCGCTTCCTCGTGATAGCCGGCCAGCAGCAGGGCATAGAGTGTGAACGTCGCATCCCGCACCCAGCAGTATCGATAATCCCAATTGCGGACCCCGCCGATCCATTCGGGGAGCGAGGTGGTGACGGCAGCGACGATCCCGCCGGTCGGCGCATAGGTTAAGGCCTTAAGCGTGATCAAGGATCGGAGGACGGCCTCTCGCCAGGGACCCTGGTAGGTGCATCGGTCCGACCAGTTGCGCCACCAGATTTCTGTTTCGGCCAATGCCCGGCGGACATCGATCGGTTCAGGGGGCTGGCCATGGGAGGGCCGCCAGGTCAGCACGAACGGGACCTCCTGCCCCTCCGTCACCGTAAACTCTGCGACGGTGGCGAATCCTTTTCCTTCGAGTTTCACGTCGGTCCGCAAGTCGAGCGCATCGGGACCGGCAAGCGCTTCGAGAAGCCCATCCCGTCTTCTGACCCATGGGACCACCCATCCGTAGTCGAAGCGGATGATCAGCTCCATGGTCATACGGACCTGCCCCTTGATGCCGACTACCGACCGGATCAGGTCGATGTTCGTGTCGTGCGGCGGCATCCAATCGATGACGATGGCCGTCCCGCCCTCGGTCCGGTACTCCGTTTCCAGGATCAGCGTCCCTTCTCGATAACGGCGGCGGACTCCCTGCACCTCATCCTTGGGCGCAAGCAGCCAGCGTCCGTTGTCCTTAGTGCCGAGAAGCGCGGCAAAACAGGCAGCGGAATCGAAACGGGGTGCGCAATACCAGTCGATGGAGCCGTCCCGTCCGACGAGGGCCGCGGTATGGGTGTCGCCGATCAGCGCATAGTCTTCAATTCGCGAGGCCATGAATTCCAGCAGGGAGCGGCATTGTCCCGAAGTTGAGCAAGATCCAGCTTGCCCGATCCACGCGGTGGATTTCAACCGAATCGGCTGGTGGTCGGAGAGTCGTGACGACGTGAGAAATTGCGGGGAACGGAGCGGAACGAGAAGGGCGGTCAGCCGACCAAGTCGGGATTCAGACGATTCATGGAGCGGACACCGGTGGCCTTGATTTCGTTATAGACGATCGCGCGGCCCGACTGCCGCATGCGGCTGAAAATGCCTTCGACGATGACCAGATCGCCCTCTCGAATTTCCGCTTGTCCCAGCGCCACCACCTTGACTGTCCCGGCTTGATCCTTGATCAGAAAGCCGTAGGCGGCCTTTCCGTCGCGGGTGGTGGCCAGTTGAAAGTTGCTGACTTGTCCCGCAATGATCACCGTTTGGTGATCATATTGTTCGGGATGGCTGACGAGTTCCGCGATCTCCAGCACGTTGGCGGCGATCGAGAACGAAGGGAATAGGCTGAGGAAAAACCAGATTACCCAGGCGCGGATTGCGGTGGTCGTCAGGGGCGATCGTTGCGTCACGGTTGATCCTTGGTTGAGAGATTATACCGCAGAACCTTCCCCCAGGAAAACGGTTGGTGAAAAAGAAGTTGTTGGCCCTGAAACGGATCTGATCGGTGGGGAACCGGTCGACGCAAATCTCGCGGATCCGACGGAGCTCAACGTGTCGGTTCGTTGGCGGATCGAACCTCGCCGAACATGCTATTTAACACGTGTTGCGCCATCTCGTTGATCTCGACCTTTTCTGTCGCCGGCGGAGGGAGTTCGCCCGGCGCCAGCTTCCGTTGCGGCGAGACGAGGGCGAGCAATTCTTCCTCCAGCGCCTCCGGGCGTTGATCGGTTTCCGTCAGAACGGCGCTGAGCTTTTGCAACCCGAAGACGGACCATCCTTCTTCGGCATGGACTGCGTTGGAACTGCCGCCTTTCCCCAGCGAGAGCCAAAACTTGGTCTGAACATCTTCGGGCAGACGACCGGCGACGAAGGCCTGAAGCTTGACCATAAAGGCGTCTTCCGTCTGTTCCAACCCGTCGTATTGGGCTAGAGATCGCTCGACCGGTTGCCTGGACAAGACCGTGAAGGTTTCCTTCCAGAGGTCGATAGGAGTTTGCGCCTGGGTTCGCGGCAACGCATCCGCCCCGGACAGACGACGTTGCAAGGCCTGCATGTAGGCACTAAGAAATTTGACCTTCCTGGCCATCAAGGTGCCGGCGGGAATCCCCCAAATGTGGCCGATCTCGTGATCTTGCAAGGGAGCATGGGAAATGGTCTGCAGTTCTCGTTCTGCAATGTCCAGTAGCCGACGTTCCCGCTCGATTCGGCGCACGAGGAACTGGAATTCCAGGCAAAGCCGTGACTTTCGGTAGGCTTCCTCCTCGATTTCATCTCGGTCCCACTGCTGGTCGAGCGAGCGCAGCGCCGGTTTGGGCACCATGGTTCTGGCCTCGCGCTTCAGCTCCTCCACTTTCTCCGTGGGAACTTCAAAGCGGGTGCGCAAGAGGTCGGCGGCCACCGCCGACCTGGCGCTGTTCAGTTGGATGAGCTTCTGAAGCCCTTCCACCTGAAGCCAGGCCCGCTCGCGTTTGATTCGGACGTATCGCCGATATTGGGCGACTCGTTCAACGACCGCCTTGATCCTGTCGATGGGGACAACGGGGGTCGGTAACCTCTTGCCCGATAACATTCGGGAGTCCGGCTGGTCGGCGGCCATGAAGTCGCAGTCTTCCTTCGTCACATCGAAGTAGGACAGCAGCAGGAGCCGTAGCATGATGCGCCCTTGGACGGGGAGCGCGGCGATCGTCGATTCGATCAGGTCAATGGTCATGGCGGAACTCATGCTTCCCCTTGTTGTGATCGGCGGAACCGGTCGTCAATGATTCGATATGGTTGGCGACAAATTCCCGGATATCCTGGACGGTTCCGGTGCTGTACAATTCGCGTGGGACATCGACCCGTACCAGCTTGGAGGGATCGATCCCCTGATCCAGAGCATACTCCTCGTCCACATACAGACTGACGGAGCCGTCCGGATATCGGACCGCGTAGATGGGCTCGCTGTTGTTCATCCCGAGATCGCTTGACGACGGACCGGACTCTTCACCAATAACATAGCCTTCAAAACGCTGTCAAAGCGGGAACCGATGGCCGATCAAGCGAATCGATCCCGCCTCCAGAGGATGTATCCGGTGAACATCAGCAGCGTCACGAACATGACCGTTCGAATTCTCCCATAACCGAAGCACACATAATTCACCATGGCGCTGATGACTTGGTAGGCGGCGTAGACCAGGTATAAAACCAGGGCCCACCGGCGCAGCCGCACGAAGCCGTATCCGATCAACAGATGGGCCGGAGGGGACTGGGCCTTGACCGCCAAGCCAAGCCACCCGGTCGGTTTCGAGCAGAAGACCGGCAACGCATAGTCCGGATTCATCAGAATGATGTAGAGGTCCATGAAGGCGGAAAGAAAAAAGAGCGCGCCGAGGTAGCGAAGGTCATGTCCTTCGGCCCAGGCCCGTTTGAGCGAATGGATGAGGGTATGGCGACCGCCGGCGGACAAGCGGTCTGGAGCGAAGGAGGCATCATAGGCTTGGACCGTCCACCAGGGTAGGACGACCAACATGAAATAGAATATCTCGGCGCTCACGTCGGTCGCGTGCCCGAGCTCTCGGCCGATCACGTACAACAGTATGGTGATCACGAAGATCCAGAAAGCTTGGCGGGGTCGTCCTTGGATGAGTTGGCCGAGTCCGGGAAGGAAACCGGACAGGAGGACGGGGAGTCGAGACGGAGTAGGCGGCGCGGCGGGGGGGGACTCGGACATAGGTGCAGATCTGGTCACCCGGCGTGTGAATCAACAGCTCCGAAAGCACAAGCGGCCTTCGGAAATACTTCCGAAGGCCGCAGGGAGACCTGATGCTCGCACCCTCATTCAACCGCCCAAGGTATCGAGCGTTTCCTTGAGACTCTTGCGGAGGCAGGTGAAGATCGGCGTGTCTCGAAGCGTGTAGCGGCTGCCCTCGGTTTCGCGCAGTGCCATGACGAGGTCCAAAAAGTCTTCGGGCTTGTCCGATTCGAAGGCCACGACCCACTCCTGATCGTCGAGGCCGAAGCTATAGGTGGTGTTCAGTTTCACGGAGGGGAATCGATGCCCCACCTCAATATGCTCATCCATCATGCCCTGGCGCGCGGCCTTGGTGAGTAGGAACCACTCACGCGTCTTCAGGAACGGATAGACAAAGATGTACTTGCTCCGGCCCGGGATGATCGTCAGCCGTTTGCTTTCCTGGCCTTCGTGCGAATGGTTGTCCACATACACGGACCGTTTGGTCATGGAGAGATAGGAATAGGGCGTGGACAGGTATTTCCCAAGCCCGCTGGCCATGATCTTGGTCGACATTTCCTGGAACAATTCCAGTTCGTAGGAAATGCGCCAGAGCATGATGTCCGTTTCCGGCCTGATGCCGACGGTGCTGTAGGCGATGACGATGACTTTCCCCTGGTACTCTTCGATGGCCCGGATGAATTCTTGCTTGCCCCGGGTCCGCTCATCTTCGGGCAAGCGTCGCCAGGCAGGATCAACCTTGTAAAAGATAAAGTTACAGTACTGTCGCCGTTGGGGCTGCTGGGGTGGCTGTTGCTGTTCAGGGCCTGCCATTACATTCCTCCGTCGAATCGCATACTTGACTCGTGTGCTTGCAAGTGGGCACGTGTAGCACTTCTATTGCGATATTGTCAACCGTGTCGCCCGGTGGGGTGGCCGTTGACAGGCGGTCGCGCCCATTTGATACTGCGAGCCGTGATCGCGCAAGACCACCAGTGGGCGCAGAGGCTGGATTCGCATGATTGGTCGGGTGTTCGCCGCTCCAAGGAGTCGCTCCCGGCCACCCGCTGCGCCCGATGGATTCTGCGCCGGATCCTCCCATTGGAGACGGGCCTTACTCTGGTCGTACTTGGTTTTTCCGGGATCTCCGCCGAGCCCGGTCTTGCGATCCAAATCGAGCCAAGCCCGGCCGCTGTAGCGGCGGCGATGCAGCGCGGCAAAGAAGCAGCCGAGGCGCGGGTGCCGCCGGACCGCCTCTATGCCTGGTTCGGCAGCGAGCAGGAACTTGAACCTCGTGGTTTTCTGCTGAGCAAACTGGTCGGTATCACCGTGATGACCTCTCACTTCGCGCTGCGCGGACAGACTCCCAGCCGGTCGGACATCGATCAGATCTTGGCTGAACAGACGTGCCTTGTCACGGTGCATCTCTTCGGAGAGCGTCCCGATTTCGCTCGCGACACCTATCTCGTCATGGACCAGGGAGGGAAGATCGTAAAGCCCCAGCATGTCCGTTTCGACGGCCAGGCGGCCCGCACGTCCGTTTGGCCGAAGGCGCCGGCCTACCGCGCCAAGGTCGTGGCCTCCTTCAACTATGCCGATCTCGATCCGCTCGCCCAGACGCGACTCCTCGTCTACCCGGCCCGCGGTGGAGAGGTGACGTTTGATTTGGATTTTTCCCTCATCGATTGAGCGAGCGCGTCGAGAGCCAAATCGGATGACGAATCGCCTGCGGAGGTCCAGATGATCCGTAGACCTCAGGCTTCGTTCGCGGAAATCATCGCTATCGGATCGGAACTCCTACTCGGCGGACGTCTGGACAGCAATTCCTTGTTTCTGACCGACGCGTTGGCGCGGGAAGGCATCGAAGTCCGGTACAAGTCCGTGGTCGGGGATTCGGTGCGCGACATCGCCCGCGCGATCGAGACGGCCGCGCGTCGGGCGCGCTGGATCGTCCTGACCGGAGGACTCGGACCCACCATCGACGATTGTACGAGGGAAGCGGTCTCATCGGTGACCAAACGTCCCCTGCAAGTCCGAACGGAGGCGCTTCGCCAAATGACGGAGCGCTTGGCCGGATGGAACCGGGTTCCGAACGATGCCCAGCTCCGCCAAGCTTTGATACCGCGCGGTGCGTCGGTCTTAGCCAATCCGGTCGGGTCCGCTCCGGGGTTTGCGGTCCGTTACGGGCAGGCGCTCATCGCGGCACTTCCGGGAGTCCCGGCCGAGGCGCAGCAGATGTTCGAAGCGGCGGTGGTTCCCTCGATCCGATCAAAGTTGATGGCCGGAAGGGTGGCTCGGTTGCCAGCCCACATTGTCCGGCGGATGTTCCATACCTTCGGTCTCCCGGAATCCGACGTGCAGGCCAAGATCGCCCACCTGCTCGCTCCTGAGAGCCCGATTCGCTTGGGACTCTATGCCTCGCCCCTGGGCGTGAGCGTGTCGCTGACGTTGATCGACGAGGAACGGAGACGTCCGTCCGCCGCCTCTCCCATAAGCAGAAGGCCGCTCATTGGAGCGGAAGCGGTCGAACGGACCCTTGACGCCATGCGCGATCAACTTGCGCCGTTCGTCTATGCTGATGAGTCGGAGACGATGGAATCGGTCGTTGGGAGGCTCCTCGCTCGACAATCGTTCACCTTGTCCGTAGCGGAATCCTGTACCGGTGGATTGATCGGACATCGCCTGACACAGGTTCCCGGTTCTTCCGGCTATTTCGAAGGCGGCGTAATTTGCTACAGCAATCGAATGAAACAGGATTGGCTGGGGGTTCCGGAGTCGTTGTTCAAGGAGTACGGTGCCGTCAGCGCCCAGACGGCGGAGGCGATGGCCCGCGGTGTCCGTGAGCATAGCGGTTCTTCCCTTGGGCTGAGCGTCACGGGAATTGCCGGGCCGGGCGGAGCCACACCCGGTAAGCCGGTGGGACTGGTGTACGTCGGGCTTGCCACGCCGGATGGAGAGGCTCGGAGCAAGGAGTTTCGCTTCCATGGGCTCCGGGACGTGATCAAGCTCCGTTCCTCACAAGCCGCCCTGGATTGTGTGCGACGATGGCTGTTGGAACGAAGGCCGGGATGATCCGCGCGTTTCTGGCCGTCGAGCTGACGGACGACCTCCGTCGCGCGGTGGCGCTGGTCCAACAGGAGGTCAGACGGCGGATCGAAGGAGCCGCGCGCCGAGGTTCGCGCATCACCTGGGTGAAGCCTGCCGCGCTGCATCTGACGATCAAGTTTCTCGGAGAGACGGACGAACAGATCCTGGAGCCCTTACGAGCAGCCGTGCAGCAGGCCATCGCTGGACGGCGTGCCTTGTCTGTGCCGCTCATGCGGATCGGCGGATTCCCGCGGATGCAGAGCCCACGCGTCCTTTGGATCGGGCCGGAAGAAGGCTGGGGACAGAGCGAGGACTGTGCGGAGACCATCGCCTGGCAGCATGCCGTCGATGAAGGGTGCCGGCAATTCGGGTTTCCTCCGGAGGCCAAGCCGTTCAGTCCGCACCTGACGATCGCGCGTATCAAAGAAGGAGAACGTCAGGTAGGGCAGACCTTGGCGAATAGCGGCCTGCTGGATCGGCCGTTAGAGGTGGGGGCATTGCCGGTGAATCGTCTCTCGTTCGTCAAGAGCGAGTTGCGTCCGGAGGGGCCGGTGTACACGAAGCTTTGGGAACTTCATGTGGGCCACGGGCCCGGGGCAGCAGGGGAGCATTACCAGGATGAGTAATAGCAGAATGGGGATCGGTCGGTTCATTCGCAGCGGCTACAGATGGACCGGCCTGCTTCTGTTGGTCTTCATCTTGACCGGCTGCTCCCAACCGGAACGGCCTTGGTCCGGCACATCGGCTGACGGTCGCAACACTGCCGCCCGTATGAGGATGGGTGAGGGCGCGGCCACGGTGGACTACTGGCGGGACGTCAAACCGATCTTGGAACGTCGCTGTGTGGTCTGCCATGGCTGCTATGACGCCCCCTGTCAGTTGAATCTTAGCGCCCCTCAGGGTATTGAGCGGGGCGCCCATAAGAAGCAGGTCTATGACGGGTCTCGCCTGCTGGCGATGGAACCGACCAGGCTGTTTGAAGATGGAGCCACCGAAGAAGACTGGCGGAGGAAGGGGTTCTTTTCCGTCCTCAATCCGCTGATTGATGTCGACAGCCAAGCCCGGCAAGCCGGTATCCTGGCCCAGATGCTCGCGTTGAAGCGTCAACAACCGCTTCCCTCTGCCGCCCCGTTGGCGGCTTCCTTCGATTTCTCACTCGATCGCGCCCAACAGTGCCCGACCAGGGAGGAGTTCGGCGACTATGCCCGCCTGCATCCGCTTTGGGGCATGCCCTATGGATTGCCGGGTCTCACAGAGCATGAACATGACCTGTTGATACGTTGGTTGGACGAGGGCGCGCACTCTGGGCAACCGGAACCATTGCCTACCGGACAGGCGGAACGAATCGTCGAATGGGAAGCCTTCCTTAACGGCGATTCGCTCAAGCACCAGGTGATGAGTCGCTACCTCTATGAACATCTTGCCCTCGTGAGCCTGTACTTTGACGACCTCCCGCATCAACCATTCTTGCGCCTCGTCCGGTCCCGCACTCCGCCGGGCAAGCCGATCGAATTTATCTCTACCCGCCGGCCCTACGATGATCCCGGCGTCGAGCGGGTCTACTATCGGCTCGACCCCGTGAGGGCAAGCGTGCTCTCCAAGACGCATATGCCCTATCCGCTGAGCCGGACGCGCCGGGCGCGTTGGACGGAGTTGTTCTTGGACGCGCCGTATGACGTCCGCTCGCTGCCGAGCTATCGTCCAGACATCGCATCCAATCCGTTCATCGTTTATCGTGACCTGCCGGTGTCCTCTCGATACCGCTTCCTGCTCGATGACGCGCAGACTTTTGTGATGCAGTTCATCAAGGGGCCGGTCTGCCGCGGGCAGGTCGCCTTGAGCGTGATCGAGGAGCGGTTCTGGATCTTCTTTCTGGACCCCAACAGCTCGCTGCTCGAAGCGAATGCCGAGTTCCTGGCGCGCGAAAGCAAGCACCTGCGCCTGCCGACATCGGGGCAGGTGAGCCCGTTGGGCGTCCTGTCCTGGCTGGAGTATTCACACTTGCAGAAGGAGTTTCTCAAGGCCAAGCAACGGTACCTGGAAGAAAACCGGGCGCGGGCAGAGGTCGAGGGGTTGAAGTTTGTTTGGAACGGGGACGGGCGCAACCCGAACGCGGCGTTGACGGTCTTGCGGCACCAGGACAGCGCCAGTGTGGTCCCCGGGTTGGTCGGAAACAATCCGAAGACCGCCTGGCTCCTGAGCTACCAACTCCTGGAGCGGATTCACTATCTGCTGGTGGTCGGGTTCGATGTGTTCGGCAACGTGGGACATCAATTGGATACGCGCCTGTACATGGACTTTCTTCGGATGGAGGCCGAGTTCAATTTTTTGGTGATGTTACCGAAAGAAGCCCGCGAAAAAGAACGAGACTTGTGGTATCGGGACGCGCATCAATCCGTCAAGGACTATGTGTATGGAACCTATATCAATTTTCCGCATGAGAGCGGCATCCGGTACCGGACCGCCGATCCGAAAGCCGAGCTGCTCGAGTTATTGCGCGCACGGTTGGGTGGCGCGCTCGATCACCGGCATGACCTGGCGGAGGAACCGGACCCGGATGTGCGCCGGTCACTAAGTCTGTTGGCGAGCGCGCAGGGGAAAGCGTTGTCCTGGATGCCGGAGGTGGCGTTTCTATCGGTGACGGATGGAGCAGGGCCGGGAGGGCCGCCGTCGCTGTACACCCTCATTCATGATGCGGGCCTCAGCAACATCGCCGCGCTCTTCAATGAAAACGAGCGGCGTCTACCCGACGAAGATGCGCTGACAGTGGCGAGAGGATTGATCGGCGCCTATCCCAATACGTTCTATCGAATGGACCGGGCCGGCCTGCCGGAGTTCGTGAAGACCGTCACGGAACTGGCTGATGAGGAGGACTACCGGCGGCTGGCCGAACGCTTCGCTGTCCGGCGGACCGATCCCTCCTTTTGGGAGCACAGCGATCTGCTCCACCGTCTGTCCTTCGACCTTTCTCCCATCGAGGCCGGACTTTTCGATTACAACCGCCTGGAGAATCGGTAGGGCCGGGCGGACGACTTCCAAACACAAACGATGTCTTCGCCCATCTGAATCCCGGAACGAGCGATGCCGGATCAGAACGAGAGCTGGCACAGCCCAAAATACACGTATTTCCCGGCGAACAGGTGACGGTGAATAAAGATGGGCCGAAGTACGAGATCGCCATTCTCGGCATTCTGAAAGTCGGCATGCGTCAGTGGCCGAACAGCGCGATTTGTCAGCATGAATCCTCTTATGGACGCAGCGGCAGATACAGTAGCGGCCTCATGACAGATCATAATTTCTACTACGCAGCACCTTTAGGCAAATTTCATGCGCGTCACTTAGTCTGAGATGCCCTGTTCCTCATTTGTAGGGAGTTTCCTGTGGGAGACGGAATGGTATTGAGAAACATGCAATCGTTGAGATACAAATACCCCCTCACATCGGCCTCGGTATCCTCGAGTTATAGGGCTTGGGCTGATTGTGGCGAGGGTCTATGCCAAGATCCAAGATCTGGGCTGGTTCTCCTTCATCCGCTGCCTTTGCCATACTCTTACTCTTAAGCCTTTGTCTTGCCATGCAAGTGTTGGGCGTTCCAGTGTCGCTTTGGAATTTGGAAGTGCCCGACGACCTGCTTGAGTCGTCTCTTCTGGAAGGCTTCTCTATCCTCTCCCATTCCTGGTCCAGCCTACCGTTTCCGCCCAGCGATATCGTACCTCTCCGGAAGTTCTCTGCACCAAAAACACTGTTGGCCCATTCACTATTTCATCCCCCGCTTTCTCACAGCCTATTTTCCTCATAAATCCATAGAGTCTGGTTGTTGGGCGTGTTCTAAAAAAAATTCAGAAGGGGTGACTTGAAGCAGTTCCCCGGAGAGTGACAGTCAGACCTGTTCGGATATGTGGGAATACGACGGCCGAAGGTCTGTCACGATCTCCAGGCATGTTCCGTTAGTTCTCAGGCGACTCAATCAGAGAAGTCCGGAACGTGAGATTCATGGCAGCCTCCCCTGTAGTTTGCGAGGAGGCCTCCCACATGGTGCGGGGAACTTCTATCTGAGCCGGTTAAGAGCGACCATGCTTATCCAATGAGCGTATGGCCAGATAGGTGTGAAGGTGCTTCAAGAGAAGATCGGGAATAGGATTTGCTGAGGAGTGAAGCCATGGCAGGACTGACCTCGAAAGCGCTGGTGTTCAGTGTGCGGGCGGCTCTTCTAATCGTGGTGACTCAGGCCCTGCCCGCTTGTCAGACGGGGAAGCAAGTGCTTGTGACGGTCGTGCATCCACCTCCTATTGCGTTCGACGGTATTCGAGAAGTGGAAATCCAAGAGTTCCAAGGACCGGCCGATTGTGCAAAAGGTCTCAAACCGAAACTCGAGACGCGAGTGACGAAAGGCAAGCTGTTCACGCTCGCGGTCCCCGGTCTCTCAGAGCCGATGGAAACCTTGACGGTCAAGGGGACGGTGACGGCCTGTTCGCTCGGCATGGGACACGGCACGATGAATGCCGTCGTTGCCGCCTGGCATATGGGGAATCAGGTGCATCAGGAAGTGCTCAATGAACAGACCAACCGCCCCGGGGCTCCATCGAACGAGGTTCGAGACGTGTTGGTGGAACGTGTCGCGGAGCGGTTTGCAAAGACGATCCTCCCAACCGAACGGAAAGAACTGCGCACGTTTCTCCCCGTCGGAGGAGACAACGACGCCGGAGTGACGGCGGCCACCATGGGGAATTGGTCCTTCGCCATCGATACATTCGGAAAACAGATCAAGGAGCAGCCCAAGGAGCATCGGGCTTGGTACAACCGCGGCATCTCATACGAAGCGACCGGTCAGTTCAAGCTCGCGGTGAAGGATTACCGTCAGGCCGTCGAACTCGATCGGCGCGATCTCTACGTCGAGGCCTTAACACGCGCCGACAAAAGCCTACAATCCCAGAAGACGATTGAATTGCTCAAGAAGAACGCGGAGTGACCGGATGCCTCATTCCAACCAGTATGGCTGCAATGCCAGTAGCGCAAAAGTTCAACGTAAAGGAGATCCGGTCGTCATCGTGCCGGCAGTTCTCGTCCTCGCGCTTTGCCTGGTTTGCATCGATGCCGCGATGGCTGCCGATCCGCCGGTTTGGGTCTGGACGGTTTCCGAGAGCTGTACCTTTTTGCCGGACAGCCCACGGCCCGCGTGGGTGACGACGAGGCCGGACACACAGGACTACGCCGGCATCGGTCAGGCCGGCCGTCGAGAGAGTCCGGAGGAGCAAATCCGGGCCGCCGAGGACAGCGCGCGGAGCGGGCTGGCCAGCGAGGTCAGCGTTAAGGTTCGGGAGCGAGTGGTCCAGAATGTCTGTGAAGGCCAGTGCGCAGAAGACGAACGAACGAAAATTGAAATGAAGGTCGAATCGAAAACGAAGCAAACGCTGAAAGGGGCCAGAATTCAGCAGCGCTGGCTGGATCGGAGCAACTGCATGGTTTGGACGCTTGCGACCTTGCCCAAGCAGGCGGTGGACGAGATCCTGAATCGACGAGTCATGTTGTTCAACCTGTCGGCTCCGCCGCTCGACATGGCGGGGTGGTTGGTCGGGCATCTGGAGCGGCTCTTGCGGGAGGATATGGCCGTGGTCCCCGCGGATGCGCGGCTGTCAGGCTGTGCGATCGACTCCGCCCAATCTGAGTGTCGGGAACGTGCCAATACGATCTACGGAGCGATCATCGTCTCATTGGACAAAGAGGCCGTCTCTCCGGACGGCCAATGGCGGCAACGCAGCTTTCGCGTCAAGGGCGGGTTGCGCTTTCAGGATCGGCAGTTGTCGTCATTCGATGTCGCGTGCAGAGCCAGGGCCGAGGCGAAGGTGGACATCCAGACGATCGATCGCGCCGCGGCGGAGGATTGTCGGAAACGGATACAGAAGACACTGGAGCAGGATTTGGATCGGATTGATTAGGTTGACACGACGTCATCATGCCCTTCTCTTGTCAGAGGAGAGTCTAACGATGAAGACAGGACGACCAAGAATAATGAGTGACGCATCAGTGTTCCTGGGGACCGTGGTGCTGGTTTTTTCGACTGGGTGTGAGAGCGGAAGGATGATGCTGGACATGAGTCCGACCGAGCTTGCGAAGTGCGGATGGTCATGCGTGAAGGAAGGCTACGACGCGAGCAAAGAAGTGCCGACCGTGGAGGCTTCGCTCGAACGGGTGAATACCGCCGCCCGTCTGGTCGAGATCGGTGAGTTGATGCTGCACGGGATGCCGTTGTCCGCCGGCTCGCTCTGGCCTCAAGAGATGCGCGGCACGTTGAACATCGATATGCAGCAGGCTCAAAAAATGCTCAAAGAGATGTATGGACAGAGGCCGCTGTATCGAACGGGATCCGGCTATCAGCCGTCACCTTGGACGGCAAGGGCGTTGGAGCTGCAAAAGCGCCTCTTTACCTCCCCGCCGGACCTCCATTACGAGCGCACATATCGGGCGAAGCCCCCGTCGGAGACCGACGTCCATGCCCTAGGTTACAAGGTACTAGGGGCAAAATATAACCCGATGTTTGACAAGGTGTTTTATCGGCTGCTCCTGTACCACCCCGGATTTGAGCCGAAACGGGAACTCTTCGCCGCTCAGTTCGACGGCAAGGCGGCAGAATTCTATCCAAACGTCATGGAAGCGGTGTTCGCGTTGGCGGAAAACCGGGACGACCTGCTCAAGCTCCGCGAGGCCGTATTGCAAGCGGAGGAGGCGCGCGAGAAGGCCTATCGGGATGTGGAGGAGTCGGCGCAGCGCATACGCCAACACAAGGCCAAGGAGTTCGGGCAGCCTGCGACGCCGGAGGAGGCGGCCCAGAAGAGCGAAGACAGTTCACATGCGAAGGATCTCCAGGATTTGGAAAACCAGCTTGGGGTCGAAAAGCAGGAATATGATGTGGCGGTGGCCGACTACAAGGCGGCGCTCCAGCAGTTGAGCGTGGGGTTGGGACAGATCAAGCACCAGGTAGGGGCGTTCACGCCGGAGCAGCGGGCGCTGGCCGTGAATGTCCAGGCCATCGTCGATACCGCGCAAGGATTATTGGGCGGAACGCGGATGCTGCTAACGGTGGCCGAGGCTCATCTGCCGCGAGCCGTACCCAAGGTCAAGCAGGAATTCCGGCGGATCGCGATGAAGGGGGGCGATTGGGCGGTTGAGCGCATGAAACGGATCTACGTGAATGGATCAGCCCTACCGCTGAATATCTCGGTGATCACGACTGAGTCGGGGGTGTTGGCCAGCGATAGCCAAACCTATAACGGCCTGTTTCTGAATCGACTGAATGCCCCGACGGTATCGGGAAGATAAGAAGAGATCGGTAAATGACAGCGATCTGTCCGGCTTGGATGAGCCAGCGTTCCCGGGTTGGCGGGGACATCTCCCCAACCCATGCGGGGAAACGAACGGGACGGCGAAACAGGAATTCGCGAATAGGCTCTCGTATTTGTTGAAATTTCACAGCTTCTGTCAGTCGACCAGGCGGGAACGGAGGTTGCTCAAGAGCCGGTGTCAGAGTGGAAGGTCCATCGGAAGCGGGCGAGCCAAAAAACGGGCGACATTTCTAAAAGAGGAGGGAGCGCATGAAGAAGACACAGGCACGACTGGTCTCGGGGATGCTCATGATCGTGATGTTGATGGTGGGATGCGCCGGCCAAAGGCCGCAGGAGGGTGGGCCACTGGCGCGCACGGATACGCCGATCCAAGAAGTGAAGGACGTGCCCAAATGGGTGACGCAGAAGGGGGCCGCCTTCAGCGGTGAACGCCGGGTGTTGCATGGAGTCGGAAACAGCGCCGGGCTGTTTAATCCGGCGCTCCGGCGCAAGGCGACGGAAGGATCGGCCCGGAATGATCTCGCGGCGACGCTGCAAGTCTATGTCGCGGGA
The DNA here is from genome assembly GCA_040981105.1 of Nitrospiraceae bacterium. Taxonomy (GTDB): domain Bacteria; phylum Nitrospirota; class Nitrospiria; order Nitrospirales; family Nitrospiraceae; genus Nitrospira_G. The sequence continues at coordinate 128,907 of JANRMO010000005.1, read as the reverse complement.
CTCCAGAAGCAATATCTGGCTGAAACCACCGCTGGCAGCATGGACAAGCACAGCGTCGAGCAGCACATCCAGGACACGATGAAACAGGTGACGGAAGCCACCTTGGTCGGGGCGCAAATCGTGGAGTATTGGGAGAATCCCACGCGAAACGAAGCCTACGCGTTGGCGCGGCTCGATCTGGAGCAGTTTCTGGATATCATGAAAAGCTACAATTCGGCGAGCAGCCAGTTCAAAGAGTTGGACGCGAATCTGCGCGAGTATGTGCGGAAGAACGCCGAGAAGGCGCACGATGATCTCAACAAGGAATTGGATAAGAAAAAACAGACCGGGAGCTAGGTCGCGTCGCGTCGCGCCGTTGGTCCTGTGGGTCTTCGGTCTGGGTGGGTTGGTCAACTGCGCGGGAAGTCTTGATGCTCCCAAATGGGTGAGTGAACTCCCGGCGGCGGAGCGCGAACTGTGTGCGATCGGGATCAGCGGACCGACCTATTACCCGGAGGATGCGCGAGCCAGAAGTCAGGCCTCGGCCATGGCTGAGCTGGCGCGGGTGGTGGAGGTTCGGGTGAAGTCCGATCTGGTGCTGAAGAGTCAGGGAGATCGTTATGGGTTCGATACGTCGCTCAATGAAACGGCCGGCTTCGGCAGCGATGTCATGCTCAGAAATGCGCAGGTCCGCGAGCAGTGGGTGCATGCGGGAGGTGACCGGCGCTACGGGGAACAGGGGACCGTGTATACCCTGGTATGCATGCCGGTGACTGGCGGGGCTCTGCAGAAAGGAGGGCCGCAATGACACGAGTACGAGCACGCACGTCATGGATAGGCAAGTGGACGAGGATCGGGTGTTTGATGGTGGTCGTCATCATGGGAACTGCGGTAGCAAGCGCCCATGCCTTGAGGGACGACTGGTTGATCACGCCGGAAGAAGCAGCCATGGCGCCGGCTCCGGAAGGACCGGGAGGGGAGGATATCTCTGTCGGAGCGGAAGCGGAGAACCTTGGCCCTCAGATCGATGTGGTGAAACCGACGAATGGAGGCAGCGTTCCGCCTCCCGTGGAGGTTGACGTCCGATTTATTCCCAAGACTAGTCCTGTGGATGTGGCCAGTCTAAAGGTGAGCGTCGTGAAGTTCATCAATATCGATATTACCGATCGTGTGCGGGCCCATACGACGGTGGAAGGCATTCACGTCCCAGGAGCCCAAATTCCATCCGGAAAACATACGGTCCGGATCAGCATCGCCGATAAAGACGGCCTGCGCAGCATAATGGATGTGACCTTTGAGGTACTGTAAGACGGTTTACAGACCGGATGGAGAACAAGACGATGATCATAAGAGGACACCATACTTTCCGGATGCGACTTGCCTCTTCTCCATTGATGCTGGGTCTGATGGTGGCGACGGTCCTGAGTGTGACCGTTTCGTCCCGAGCCGTAGCAGGTGAGTTGTCTCCGGCGCAAGTCTATGCGGCAGCGGCTCCCGCCACGGTGTTTATCATCGCCGCGTCCGGCAACGGTGGAAGTTCCGGCACCGGCTCGATCGTTGATCGGGCGGGGCTGGTCCTGACGAATGCGCATGTCATCATGGACAAGCAGGCGAAAGTTCCATATGAGGCGGTGTTTGTGTTCCTCAAGCCTGCTCGAGTGTCGGGGCGCGACAAGGAGAATCTCGCCAACCGGTTCAAGGCGACGGTCGTGGCGTACCAGGAAGCTCTCGACCTGGCGCTCCTGAAGATCAATGAAGCGCCCCCTTCGCTGCCCGTGCTGCCGATGGGAGACTCTTCGGGGATCACTATCGGATCACGCGTGTTGGCAATCGGGCACCCGGAGCGTGGAGGATTATGGAGCCTCACAACCGGGGTCATTAGTGCGGAATGGAAGGATTACGGTGGTGTCCCGGGCTGGGATGTCTTTCAGACTGAGACGAGCCTGAATCGAGGCAACTCGGGAGGGCCTCTGGTCGATGAGCATGGCAATCAGATCGGTGTCAACAGTTTCATCCAACGGCGATCTGAAGATGGATTAGCCATCACCAGTATCAATTTTGCTATCAAATCAAGCGTCGCCCGCGAGTGGCTGGCGCGCCAGGGAGTCTCGGTCGCCTATGCTAAGCGGGACTTGGCGGAAAGCCGTACCGGCGGTGATACCGCCACGATTGGCCCGGCGACGGCGCCGACCGCCACCTCGACGGTCAAAGAGGGACCACGGCCGGACGGCAAGGCTCCGAAGGCGCAACCAGCCAAAGTCCTGGAGAACCAGCCGGAAGCGCAGCCTGAAACAGGGCCGGGATTGCCGCCATTGCGGCCGTTCAGTCTCGATCAGTTGGTGAAAGGACTGGCGCTGGTGCAAAAGGATCTTGAGTCGCAGATGGAAGACATGGAAGCGGAAATTCAGAAGCGACGATAGGGCGCAATAGCGCGATTGGGAAACAACAGAGTCGCCAAGCGAGGTGAAGTTCGATGCGCGGAAGAACGAACCGTAGGAGCTGGGCGGCCTTCGTGACCTTGATGTTGATCTGTGGTCCGTGGTCTGGGACCGCCAGGGCAGTCGTACCACCGGCCGAAAAATTGGATTGTACGGTCTACGAGACCAAGTCCATGAACTTCTCTGTGGCATTCTCGATCGCGCATTTTGTCTTCAACATGATCCCCACGATCGGATTCAGCCGAACCACCGGGGTTGCGTGGGACAAGGTCGTCCACGGGACTATTGCGCGGTATGTCGAGCTATGCAACCGCTACAACGCTGGCATGGTCGACAAAACCGAATACGAAGCGCGGTTGAAGGAGATCGAAGCGCTCTACAAGGAAACCAAGGAGATGGAAGAGAAGTTGTTTGCCGCGACCCGCCAGCATGCCAAAGCGGCCGGCGACGAGCTGGATGAAACACTGGGCCGAAAGCCGAAGCGCTCGATCCCGGACGCGCGATTCGACGCGTCCGTCGAGGCCCTGGCCGACAAAGTGGAGCGCCTGGAGCCGATCAGCAAACCGCTCAAGCCCGCGGCGCCCTGCAGGCCTCCCGACATGCTTGGCGCGCCTGGAGCACAGGATGATGCCGGACGAATCTGTTGAGCGGGCGAGAGACGCCGGGCGGTCTCAAAATTCCTGCGGGTGAATCTTGATGATCACTCATCGCGGAGGCCGGTTGGTCGCCCTCATCTTCGTACCCGCACATCCGGTTCCATGCCCGGAGTTCATCCGGCACATCCGGCGGCGGCGCCTTATCATTCGTCATGCTGTGCGATCTTTCCTGGTGGATTGTCTCCCATGAAGACGCCTCATGTCGCGAGCGCGATCATTGCCGTCGCGACGCTGGTCCTGATCGCTCTTCTTGGGGGACTCTTCCCCGGCTTGTTGCTCTCGTGGGAATCCCGGACCTACGATGTGCGGGCGCGGCGGCTCGGGTCCGCGGCGGTTTCCGACGCCCTGGTCATCATCGGCCGCGATGCGGAGAGCGATGCGCGGTTTGGGGGCGGGATCTGGGATCGCGCGGTTTTTGCCGAGATGATCGGCGGGCTCCGTCGAGCGGGGGCGGCGGTGGTGTCCTTGGATTTTCACTTCGAGGGAGAGAGCCCGGCGGCACGTGGAGGTCCCGCCAGCGACCGCGCTCTGATTGAAGCCACGGCCACCGCCGGAAATGTGCTGCTTCCCCTGCCGGTCAGCCTGAACGACGAACTCACGGCACCGGCAACCGTTCCCTCGCAATTCAAGCAGGCGCTGGGCCGTTCCGCTCCCGCGCTCGATCAATCGGTCTTGATCGCCCTCCCGCAGGCGTCACGGGTGGCAGTACCATTGCCGGATCTGGTGAACGTGGCCAAAGGCTGGGGGCATATCGGAGCCATATCGGACCCGGACGGGGTCTACCGGCGTGTGCCGTCCTTCGTTCATGTGGAAGGGCAGGCTGTTCCTTCGCTAGGTGTGGCGATGGCGGCCGCGTATCTGAATGTCTCGCCCGACCACCTCACCGTGACGCCGGGGGAGTCGTTGGAATTGCAAGCGGCGACCATGCCCGGGGGCGGGCGGCGAACTCTGTCGGTTCCGATCGATCGGGAAGGCAATCTCTTGATTGTTTATGCGGGCCGATGGACCGACGGTCCCTTTCCCTACCTGTCGTTTGTCGACGTCTGGGATGCGATCCAAGAAGGACGAGAGGCCGAACTGCGGGAACAGGTGGCTGGGAAGGCCGTGCTGATCGTGCACGCGGCTCTGGGGTCTGATAAGCGCCAAACCCCGCTCGAACTCACCGCCCCGGGCGGATTCATTCTGGCAAACGTTTTCAATACGGTGCTGACGGAGAGCGCCTTGCGGACGGTTCCAGGTTGGATGACGTGGGCACTGGTGATCCTGCTGGCAGGAATGGCCGCATGGTGCCTGTTGGTTTTTTCGCCCTGGATCGGCCTCACAGCCGCATGGCTTGTCGGCGCGGCCTATCTGGTGACGGCCTCTGCCGGGTTTGCCCTGAGCGGCATGGTGATGTCGATCATCCTGCCGCTGATGGCGCTCACCGTGGCGACGGGTGGGGCGCTGGCCTGGACGCGCTGGCTGGGCATCGAACGCATCCGTCAGTTGGAGGACGACTATTTGTCGTTGCACCGTGAGTTGGCTGCGAAGCAGAACCTCGTGGTCCAACGAGACACGCGAGTCGAACAGTTGGAGGATGACCTCCAAAATGCTCAGGTGGAAGTGGCGGCGGGGCAGGCCAAGGCCGTGCAACTGCGAGACACCATGGAATCGCTTCAACAACGTCTGCGGGTCGCCCAAGAGGAAGCCGCTCAAGCCCGGCAAGCGGTGAGCGATTTGGAAGCTCGCTTGAACACACTGCAGGCCGCCCAGGTCAATCGTGTCCCGCTCCCAAGCCGCGAAGAAGAAGCGCTGCGAGCGGAATGCGCGGAGATGGGCATTCTGACACGAGATCCGGCGATGCTGCGATGCTGGATGGATCTGCGGAAGGCCGCACGAAGCCGGACACCGATGTTGATTCTCGGCGAGCCGGGGACCGGCAAGGAACTCTTTGCCCATGCGGTGCACCGGCTGAGTGAACGGGCAACCCGCCCGTTCGTGCCCGTCAATATGGCGGCGGTGCCGCCTGATCTCTTCGAGAGCGAGTTGTTCGGCCATGTGCGGGGGGCCTTCACGGGGGCGGTGCGGGACCATCAAGGGTATTTTCTACAGGCGGATACGGGGACGATCTTTCTCGACGAAATCGGCGATCTCCGCGCCGATCTGCAGGCCAAGTTGTTGCGGGTCTTGCAGGAGGGGTCGGTCATGCGGGTCGGCGACCGGAAAACGATGACCGTGGATGTGCGGGTGGTCTCGGCGACCAATCGGAATCTGTTGCAAGGCATTGCCGAGGGGTGGTTTCGGGAAGACCTCTACTACCGACTGCACGGTATCGAATTGCGATTGCCGCCGTTGCGGGAGCGGAAGGGCGACGTGGCGGAATTGGCGCAGTGCTTCGTCGATCAGGTTATTGCCAAAGAGGGACGGGGACCAGTGGTCCTTTCACAAGGGGCGCTGGATCGCCTGAAGAACTACCGCTGGAAGGGGAACGTCCGGGAACTCAAATGGTGTATCGAAAATGCCGTCGTGTTGGCAGAGGGTTCCATGATTCTGGAACAGGATCTCCGATTAACCGGCACAGAGTCGGCTTCACAGCCGCCGACCATCGAACCGGCTGTACCACCGGAGGGTGATGAGGATCCGAGAAAGAGCGACCAGGCGTTGCTTCGACTACTCCGGGAGCACAGTTTTGACTTGCAGGCCACTGCCGCGACGCTTGGGTGGGATCGCAGCACGGTCATGCAGCGGTTGAAAGGCATGTGTTTTCAAGCGCTGGTACAGGCCAAGGGGAATGAAAGGGAGGCGGCTTCGAGCCTGGCCGGTGAGCCGGGCCTGACCAGGCTTGTTGAAGTGAAACTCAAGGAGTATCTGGATCATCTCAGAAAGGTTGCGGCGGCCTTTCCGTCGCAGGAGGCCGCCCTCGCCGGCTGTCGAAGACGATTCAAGAATCTGCCGGAGCGGTATCACGCGTCGCTGGCTGAACTCGTCCGGAGCGTTTTCGTGGACAACGGCGGCAGATCGGGCTGATCCGGGCCGGCCTGCCCGGCAGAGCGCAACCGTTGAGGAGAAAGGACAGGCCGCGATGAGGAAACGGAGGTGATAGCTTAACCATCAGGCAAGTTCATCGGTCAGGTATCCCTTACCACGCTGCTTCAGACCTAATCCTTCCCTACAGGTCGCTGAACTTTCCCCGCAGATCGCAGGGAGAGTCATAAGTCAGAAATCCCGCTCTTTCTCCTTATCTCTTACGCGCATATCCGTGTCCGGATAGAAGCCATTGTCTTATTGCGGCCTTAAGAGTCTCGCACCGAATCGTCACCCCAAGCCGATGGTTTGGCATTGAGCTTGTAATTGATGCCATCCAGTCCCACGGAACGGGAACCACGAAGGAGGGCGCCATGATGGAATCAGAATTCATGATGATGGGGTTTTTGGTGGGGTTGTGCGTCGTCCTGGCCATCCTCGATGCGGCAGGAATCGGGTCGGAAGACTGGCATCGCCACTGGTAGGCCGGCGATCGAGGCGAAAAGGAGGGACCAATGAGCACACAACTTCTCTCAGATGCGGTGCGGGCGAAGTTCATTGCCGAGTTGGCCGGGCGGTCTGCGCCGTGGATCTTCATCCTTGTCTGGCTTGTCAGCTCCGGGATAGTCGGAAATGTTTTTCACGATTCCGCGGTCCTGCCGTACGCGGCGTGTGCGGCTCTCCTCGTCAGCCTCGGAGCAGTGAGCCTGGGCCGGACGATGGCGGAGCAGCGACTTCGCGAGCAGGACGATCAGATGCTGCAGGTGCTCTACGATGAGCATCAGCGGAAACGCTTGGTGCGTCGAATCGTGATCGGCGGAGTGTTCGCGCTGGTCGTGGCGCTTATTTTCATCGGATGGATGGTGGATCGCCCAAACGAAACCGATCGGGAGGACGTGGAGTCGAATGCTCCGACCAAGTCGGTGGATCAGGCCTCGCCGTCTCCCGCTCAGCGTGAAGAGGCGCGTCTGCGCGGGTTGGAAGCGCAACGCGAGCGACTCCAATCGCAGATTCGGATTATCCAGGCGGAGGAAGCGGCGTTTGTCGAACGGAATCGCAAAGCGGTTGTGGCGGTAGGGGTGCTGGACCGCGAGATCCGAGAATATGCCAGTTCGAAAGGGTGGATGGAATTGGCCGTTCTCATGGTCCAGGCGGTGGAGGCGAAGCGGTATTGCGAATCCTATCCCTCAGTCTGCGCCGAAACACGGGAAACCCTCTCGGCCTATGGCCGGCGCATCGAGGCAGTGAGGAGGCAGATGCTTCCGCTGACGGAGGAGGTCGGGTATCAACTTGCCGTTGCCAATCACTGTCGTATACCGCTCCGGGTCTCGGTCGAGTGGCAGGGAAAGGCCGGACGTGAGTCAATCTCTAACGTGGTCGCGCCTTCCCAGAAGCGGATGTGGAACCTGAGGGGTGAGCGGCAACGGGTCTTTGCCTCAGAGGTGCTCATGTATGCGCTGGGAGAGGGAGACGAGCATGGGGGTCCGCATGTTGAATTTGCGGGAGACCAGATCCTACGGATCGGGTCGGAACGATTTTCGGCGCGAAAGGCGGCGCTGGAACGTGACCAAGACACCTCTCAATACGTGCTGCGACTGCAATGTGAAAGCTGAGCTGGCCGGACTCGTGTAAGGTTATGCGAAGACATGGCGTAGGCGACGAGGATATAAAGGTTGATCTTGATCGATGTGTCAGCCGCCGTCGCTTCGCGGTGGCGATCCTTCAACCCCCGCTCTAAGCGATGGCAGCAAAGGGTTTGGCATCTTGGGGGGCCATTCTCAAGCTGGTCCCGTTTGAAGGCGGCATAGCGACTCAGCTCAAGGCGCTCTTGGCTTTGTCTTTCATCTGATTGACCATCTTCTCCATCGTGCCGATGGTGCGGCCCAGCATCTTGCCGACCGCGGCGCCGGTTTTGCGGGCGGTTCTCCTGGTCTTACGGCTGACTCCCGATGCCGCCTTCTTCGCGCGGGTCATGGCCCGAGAAGCTTTCTTCGCCTGTTTTTTCGTCACGCGCGCGACCTTCGTCGTCACGGCGCGCTTGGCCGCGGCGGCTGTTCTGGAGACTTTCTTGCGAGCCCGTGCAACCTTCTTCAGAGCCATGGGTGCTCCTTTCTTCACGTATGTGGCGTCCAACCCATTGCTGGCACAGGGTTCGATCGCAGCGTAGCAAGTCCCTCCAGACTGCACAAGGCGGAACGATGTACGACGTGCTCCAATAGTGGCGCGCTGTGGCGCTCAACAGGCCATGGTGCCTTGGACTCGACCGGTTCCCCGCTGGTATGATCAGTCCACCACGTCATGCCGCCCTTCAAACTGGAAGCGCCCTTTCGTCCCTGCGGGGACCAAGGTCCGGCGATCGAGAAACTGGCCGCCGGCATCGAGAAGAAGATCAAGCATCAGGTCTTGCTCGGTGTCACCGGCTCCGGCAAGACCTTTACGATCGCGAACCTGGTCGAGCGCGTGCAGAAGCCCACGCTCGTGCTGGTGCACAACAAGACACTCGCCGCCCAGCTTTATCAGGAGTTCAAGCAGTTCTTGCCGCATAACGCCGTTGAGTATTTCGTCAGCTATTACGACTACTATCAACCGGAAGCCTATCTCCCCCAGACGGATACCTACATTGCCAAAGACGCGTCGATCAATGACGCCATCGACCAGATGCGCCATGCCGCGACCACGTCGCTGTTGCAACGCAACGACGTGCTGATCGTCTCCTCCGTCTCCTGCATTTACGGCCTCGGCTCGCCGGAGGTCTACCACGGCATGTTGCTTTATTTGGAAGAGGGGATGGAGATCAGGCGGGAAAAAATCCTCTCGAAACTTGTCGAGATTCAGTACCAGCGGAACGATATGGATTTTCATCGCGGGACGTTCCGGGCGAGGGGGGACGTCGTCGAGATCTTTCCCGCCTCGTCCGACGCCATTTCGGTCCGTATCGAACTGTTCGGCGATACGGTGGATGCGATCCATCAAATCGATCCGCTGACGGGCAAGTCGCTCGCGCGGCTACCGAAGGTGCCGATCTATCCCAACACGCACTACTTGATCGCGCCGGATCGGTATGAGCGGGCGATCACCGGGATCGAGGAGGAATTGGACGCGCGCATCGCCGCCTTCAAGAAAGAGGGCAAACTCCTGGAGGCGCAGCGGATCGAGCAACGGACCAAGTTCGATCTCGAAATGATCCGGGCGATGGGCTACTGCCACGGGATCGAGAACTACTCCCGGCATCTCAGCGGGCGCATGCCGGGCGAGCCGCCTCCGACCCTCTTAGATTATTTCCCGAAAGACTTCTTATTGGTCGTGGACGAGTCGCACGTGACGGTGCCGCAAGTGCAGGGCATGTATGAGGGCGACTATTCCCGAAAGAAGACGTTGGTGGAGTACGGATTCCGGCTGCCCTCGGCGGTGGACAATCGGCCGCTCAAGTTTCCGGAGTTCGAAGGATTCATCAATCAGGTCGTCTATGTGTCCGCGACACCGGGACCGTACGAGCTGAGGCATGCAGACGGTCAGGTGGTGGAGCAGATTATCAGGCCGACCGGTCTGACGGACCCAGTCATGGATGTGCGACCGGCCAAGGGGCAGGTCGATGATTTGCTCGCGGAGGTGAGGAAGGAGGCCGCGAAGGGGAACCGGGTCTTGGTCACGACCTTGACCAAGCGTATGGCCGAGGACCTGACCGAGTACTATCACGAGCTGGGTGTGAAGGTGAGGTACCTGCATTCCGACATCAAGACGTTGGAGCGGGCGGAAATCATCCGGGATCTGCGGCTCGGGGTGTTCGATGTTCTGGTGGGGATCAATCTGCTCCGGGAAGGCTTGGATCTCCCCGAGGTCAGTTTGGTGGCGATCTTGGACGCGGACAAGGAGGGCTATCTCCGGTCGCACCGGTCGCTGATTCAAACGGCGGGGCGGGCAGCTCGGAATGTGGAGGGCCGGGTGATCCTCTATGGCGAAGGCGTGACGGAATCGATGCGCCTGGCAATCGAGGAAACGGCCAGACGCCGGCGCATTCAGGAGGAATACAACCAGGTCCATGGCATCACGCCGGAAACGGTGAAGAAGCTGGTGCCGGAGTTGGAATACCGGACGGCCGAGGCTGATTATGTGCAACTGGATCTGGTGGCTGAACCTACAGCCGGGTATGGGAAGACAGGAACGGTGGAGGAACTTATTCAACAACTGGAAGGCGAGATGAAGGCGGCCGCCAAGCAACTGGAGTTCGAGCGGGCAGCGGCCCTCCGAGATCGCATTCGGATTCTGCGGGTGAAGCGGCTGGAAGTCCAGACGTGAGGGGCTGGCAGGCGATCTTCGCCACTAAACTTGTTTATACAGATAGATGCCCAAGATGATGCCGAGGAAGGAGAGCAGGTTCATCTTCACGGACAGCCCGAAGGTGATTTTGAGGAGCACGAGGTCGAGCGTCAGTGGGGGATTGATGCCCGGCGTCAGGCTGGTGGCGAAAATGCTTTGAATCGTCCCGTGCGGGGCGATGACACGGAGAATCTCGCCCATCACGCCGCCGAGCAACCCGCCGACGAGCATGAAGACCAACAGTAACCAGGCCGATTTCCTCATTCACAGGCTCGCAGGTTCTCGAATGCTGAGGGAAAAAGCGTAGTCGGGAAGAATGACCGCACGATAACCGAAGCCCTTGAGCCTGTCAACAAATCCGGCTGATTTCCGGCAGGCGTTGGATGGCTGAGAGGGAGCCTCGACAAGGCTCTATCTCTTCAACCATCCGATGCGCTTTCCCATCGGGAGGCAGCGATTGCTGGCTGGATTGATTGGCAAGAAGCCGATCGAACAGAATTTGATCCCAGGCGGTGTTCATCCGCCGGCCCTGCCGACCGTCATGAGAGTGGAGAGGATGCACGGTTTATTGTGGAAAACGGGTCAGGCTTCGCCATGCATTCTGGATGTTCTTGCGCCAAATCGAGCGCGAAATCGATCAAGAGTTTTGCGGCTGACATCGACATCCTTCCACAACGCAAGCTTTCGAATGCGAAGATACTTCTCCGGACGGGTGTCTCACAAGATCGGCATGAGTCCTTTCGGTCCGAGATCGACAAGCCTGATGCTCAAGGTTAGCCACGGTCCATGCTCGTCAGGTATACGTTCTCCTTCATCAGCTTGAGCCCCGCAAGAGGTCAATCCTTGTGCTGCTCGCTCGCGCAGATCCTGAGGAGAAAAAGTCTGGGCGGTATGCCGGTATGAATCTCGATGTCGAGATGTATTTTCTTAGGCTTCAGGTTCGCTAAGTCAGGGACCGAGCACCTGCGTCCGAGAAGGAGAACGCGAGCAACGCAAGAACGACCGACATGACTCTGTGACCATGGGAATGTCCCTTGCCACCTTGACTTCCAGCACCCGGTTGTCTAAACTACCCGGTGGTCTTTTCCCTGAAATTCCGAGACGATACGTAATCGATACCTAAGATAGCCCGACAAGCAGGATAGGTGTGCCTGTGCTTGATGCCTTAAGCCAGAAATTCGAGACCATTCTCCGCAAGCTTCGTGGGCAGGGTGTGCTCACCGAGGCCAATATTGCGGAGGCCTTGAAGGAAGTTCGCCTGGCGCTGCTTGAAGCCGATGTGAACTTCAAGGTGGTCAAGGATTTCATCGAGCGTGTCCGCGTGAAGGCGATCGGGCAGGAAGTCTTACAGAGCCTGACACCCGGACATCAGGTCGTCAAGGTCGTCTGGGAAGAGCTGGGCGAGATGATGGGGAGGGAGCAGGCCGGGCTGAAGCTAGCCTCCGTTCCTCCGACAATCATCATGATGGTGGGGTTACAGGGCGCCGGCAAGACGACGACCTGCGGCAAGCTCGCGCGATGGTTCAAGAATCAAGGTCGTCGAGTTCTTTTGGTGGCGGCCGATCCACGTCGGCCGGCGGCAGGTGACCAGTTGTCGAATCTCGGGGCAACGCTCGGCGTGGATGTATATCGAGTCGACCGGATCGATGCCACCCAGCAGGATGTGGTGCAAATTTGCCGGGAAGGAACGGAATGCGGCCGAGACAAGGGCTATGACGTCGTGGTTCTGGACACCGGAGGCCGCCTGCATATCGACGACGAGTTGATGCAGGAGCTGGTGGCGGTGAAGCAGGCCGTCCTCCCGCAGGAAGTCTTGCTCGTGGCCGATGCGATGACGGGGCAGGATGCGGTCTCAATGGCCGGGCAGTTCGACCAGCGGGTGGGGCTGACGGGCGTCATCTTGACCAAGACCGAAGGCGATGCCCGCGGCGGCGCGGTCTTGTCCATCCGCGCGGTTACTGGGAAGCCGATCAAGTTCCTCGGAGTGGGCGAGAAGCTCGATGCACTGGAACTGTTTCACCCTGATCGGCTGGCCTCACGGATTCTGGGTATGGGGGATGTGCTGACCCTTATCGAAAAGGCACAGGAGACCTATTCGCAGGAGCAGGCCGAGATCGCCCGCAAGACGTTGAGCGGGAAGTCTCTGACGTTCGAGGATTTTCGCGAGCAGATCAAACAGGTCAATAAACTCGGCAGCATGGATCAAATTCTCGGCATGTTGCCCGGCGGTCAGAGGCTGCGCGACATGATGAACGGCGAGGCGGTGCCGGACAAGGAGATCGGGCGGATCGTGGCAATCATCGATTCCATGACGGCGCAGGAGCGCCGCGATCACACCTTGCTCAACGGGAGCCGCAAGAAACGCATCGCCCGCGGCAGCGGCACGACCGTGCAGGAAGTCAATCGGCTCATCAAGCAATTTCTCAGCGCCAGAAAGCTAGTCAAAGCCATCAGTGCGCCTGGAGGGCGGCGGAATCTGTTGCAGGCCCTTCGGACCATGTAGCGTCAACGCAACCTGGAAGTTCGCTTCCCAGAACAAAGGAGATTCACGTGGCCGTTCATTTACGACTTGCGCGCGCAGGGCGACATAAACTTCCCCTCTACCGGTTGGTGGCCGCCGATTCCCGAAGCCCAAGGGATGGACGGTACATCGAAGTGCTGGGAACGTACAATCCGTTGAAGAACCCTGCGGTTGCAGAGATTAAACAGGAGCGGGTATTGGACTGGATCAAGAAGGGGGCCCAGCCGACCGTGACGGTGCGGACGATTTTACGTCGCGCTGGCCTGTTGACGTCCGCTCCAGCGCCTCGTGTTGCCGACAAGGCTCGATAAGTTGGCCGGCCCGTCGGTCTCGATTCCCTCATGGTGTGCCACTCAGGTCGTCGGTCGTCCGCGGGACTCCTAGGAGAGATCGGTCATGAAGGAGCCTGACTCTACCAGGGATGCTGAGCTGGTCGTGATCGGCATGATCGAACGCCCATTCGGCGTCAAGGGGGCGATCAGGGTCCGGTCGCTTAGCGATGTGCCGGGCAGGTTTCGATCTCTGGACCGGGTGGTCTTGACCTCTCGGGAGGGCAAGCGATTAGAGACGAAGGTAGCCGAAGTTCGAGGCGGGGGAGACCGGTACATTCTCGGCATTGAAGGGCTGACCTCGCCGGAAGCGGCCGGCGAATTTCGCGGCGGCTACCTCCATGCCGAGCGAGGCGAGTCGGTTTTCGCCGGGTCTCCGAATGCATTCCTGCAATGTGACCTGATCGGTCTTTCTGTCGTGGATCACGAAGGGCATGAGGTCGGGCGATTGGAAGAAGTGATTGAGACGGCGGGAGGGCACCTGTTCGTTGTGCGGCATGGCGAGCGGGAGGTCATGCTGCCCGCGGTGCAGCAATTCGTGACCCATATCGATGTGGCGAAACGGGTCGCGACCATTCAGGCCATTCCTGGCCTGCTCGACGACCTGCACAAAGATGGAAAGGTCGAGTCGCATGCGGTGTGAGGTGCTTACTCTGTTTCCCGACCTGGTCTCGGGGGTGCTCGGACAGAGCATGTTGAAGCGTGCCCAGGAGAAGGGCCTGTTGACGGTGCGGGTCCGAAACCTGCGCGACTATACGGACGATCGCCACAAGGTGGCCGATGATGCTCCCTATGGCGGCGGGGCCGGTATGGTGATGAAGCCAGAGCCGTTCGTCCGGGCCGTGGAGGCACTGCGGGTCGGTCTCGGCGGGGAAGGGCCAAGGTCAGAACTGCGGGTGATCATGCCGTCACCGCAGGGACGGCCGTTCGGCCAGCACATCGCGCAGGAGTTGAGCGAGGAGTCGCGGACGATCGTGTGGCTTTGCGGGCATTACGAAGGGATCGACGAGCGTGTGCGGTTCAGCCTCAAGCCGGAGGAAATCTCGATCGGCGACTACGTGCTCACCGGCGGCGAATTGGCCGCGCTGGTGATGATCGATGCCGCTACCCGGCTGATTCCTGGTGTCCTCGGTGACCCGGAATCGGCTTTACGGGATTCCTTTCAAGAGCCGCTGCTGGACTATCCGCACTATACACGGCCGCCTGAATTTCGCGGGCTGGCCGTCCCGGATATTCTGCTGTCGGGAAATCATGAGCGCATTCGACGATGGCGACGGAAAGAGGCCTTGCGCAGCACGTACGTCAAGCGTCCGGATTTGTTACGGGATCGGGTTCTCTCAGCCGAAGACCGTATGCTGTTGGACGAAATACTTCACGAACGAACCCCCTCGACCGCGGTCGAGTGTGGGGAGGAGGGGTAAGAACATGAATCGCTTGGAACGGCTGAACCGGTCTTTGGTCAAGAAGGACCAGCCCAAGTTTGAAATCGGCGACACGGTGCGAGTGCATGTGACGGTGAGCGAAGGTGATAAAGACCGCATTCAGGTCTATGAGGGCGTGGTGATCAGCCGCAAAGGGGGCAGCAACGCCGAAACCTTCACCGTGCGAAAAATTTCCTACGGCGTGGGCGTCGAGCGGATCTTCCCGGTCCATTCGCCGATTATCGCCAAGATCGATGTGATGCGGCAGGGGAGGGTTCGCCGCGCCAAGTTGTATTATTTGAGAAATAAGAAGGGCAAGACCGCGAAGGTGGCGGAGCGGGAATACTCGCCCGAGGCCAGGAGCGGCGCAGGGGAAGCGAGGATGGCCGCGCCCGCTGCGAAGGGATAACCACGGCTTGGATGGCGGCGGACGGACCGGGTTCCGATGAGGTCGAGTCCGACGCCGAAAGGCGGTGCGTGGAGCCCACCCACGAATTCGAATCCGAAGCGCGCCGGTGCGGGTATCGTCTGATCGCAGGCCTCGACGAAGCGGGCCGCGGGCCGCTGGCCGGTCCCGTCGTGGCCGCGGCGGTGATCCTGCCTGCACGCGTACGGCTCCCCGGCGTTGCGGATTCTAAATTGTTAACAGAGGCGGTCCGGACGAGGCTCTTCGAGGAGATTCGTCTCCGCGCCGTTGCCGTGGGAGTCGGGCAAGCGTCCGAGCAGGAAATCGACCGCCTTAACATTCTCGATGCGACGCGCCTGGCCATGTCTCGGGCGTTGCTCCAGTTGGCAGCCGCTCCGGACTTTCTGCTCCTGGATGCCATCCGGCTTCCGAGCGTGTCGATTCCGCAGCGTCCTATCATCAAGGGTGACCAACTGTCCCTGTCCGTAGCCGCAGCGTCGATCGTTGCCAAGGTGACGCGGGATCGGCTGATGGACCGGTATCACTGCCGCTATCCCCAATACAATTTTTGTGATCATAAGGGGTATGGCACCCCCGAGCATCTTCACCGGCTGACCATTCACGGGCCGAGCCCGATCCATCGGCGGACGTTCGCGCCGGTGGGACGGATTGAGGCGTGCCGGCTGCCGTTCGGCGAGGCGGACCGCAAGTGGTCGACGCGGACCTCTGGTTCCTCGTAGCGGGATTGGCGCGGGTCAACCGTCGGGCGGATTGTGTGAAACCGAACCATGACAACCAAAGCGGATGCCCGACGCTTCGGCCGGCAGAGCGAGCAACTGGCTGAGCGCTATCTGCTCCGGAAAGGCTATCGCCTAGTGGCCCGCAATGTCCGGCTGCCGCAGGGCGAAGTCGATTTGATTGTCAGACAGGGAGCGGTGTTGGTATTTGTGGAAGTGAAGGCTCGCCGCTCGGCGGCGATGGGCGGGGCCGTCTTCGCCGTAACGCCGACTAAGCAACGCCGGTTGGTACAACTGGCGACCCACTACTTGTCGATTCATCGGCTGGATGATCAGATCTGCCGGTTTGACGTGGTGCTCGTGGAACAACCCGGTGACGCTTCGGCGACGGTCACCCACATCGAGAATGCCTTTGATGTGTCGGCACAACATCTCCGGTGCTAAGCTGGCGTCCAACCACGATCGGTCCACCGTGCGGGCGTCCGCATGATCCAGCTGTTCCATGTCTCCAAGGCCTATGGGCGATGTCAGGCGCTGTCCGATATCAATTTAGAGATCGGCAAGGGCGAGTTCCTCCTTCTCATGGGGGGCAGTGGAGCGGGCAAGACCACTCTCCTGAAACTCCTGTTCGGAGGGGAGCAGGCGGATGAGGGGCAACTGCTGATCCAGGGACAGAACATCGGCAAGCTGGCCGGGCGAGAGGTTCCCCTCCTACGCCGGCGGATGGGCATCGTGCTGCAAGATTTTCGGCTCCTCCCGAAACGATCGGTCTACGAGAATGTGGCGCTGCCGCTGATGGTGGCCGGTGCCTCAGGGTCGGATACGAGGCGCAAGGTGTCGGAAGCGTTGCGGTCGGTCGGCGTTGAGCATAAGAAGGAGCAGTTGCCGCCCAGCCTCTCCGCGGGTGAGCAGCAGCGGGTGTGCATCGCCCGTGCGATCGTCAATAGTCCGTTGATCCTGCTCGCCGACGAGCCGACCGGGAACCTGGACCCACACCTGACGTCGGAGATCATCGATCTCTTTAAAATGATCAACGCCCGCGGCACGACGGTGATCCTCGCGACGCACGACCCGCAGGTGATGAAACAAGTGAACCGGCGCGTCGTTACCATGCAACATGGTAAGCTGATCGGCGATCAGCAGGGTGGCGCATGAGACGACTCGGCTATCTCCTCCGGGAAGCATGGGCGAATGTCCGGTTGAACCGAACGACGAGTCTTGTCGCAGTCGTGACCACGGGGTTTACCCTGGCTTGCCTGGGAGTGTTCCTCTTGATCTACCTAAATGTGCGGGGCATGGCGGCGTCGCTGGCCAGCGAGATCAAGGTGATGGTCTTCCTACAGGAAAACCTCTCCGAGACACAGCTCACCGAATTGCGGCAGCAATTGGAGCGGGAGCAAGCCGTGGCCGCCCTCTCCTATGTCTCGAAGGACCAGGCGCTGGCGGATTTCCGGGAGCAGTTTCCCTCCGACTTCCAGTTATTGGAGGGTCTCGGAGAAAATCCTCTTCCGGCCTCCTTTGCGGTCACCCTCGCCCCACGCTTCCGCTCTCCCGAATTTGTGCGACGGTGGGCCGAGCAGTTCAAGGCGCTGCCGGGGGTCGCGCAGGTGGAGTACAGTCAGGATTGGGTGGAAAATCTGACAGGGCTGCTCCGGAATTTGGAAGGTCTGGCGCTCAGCGTCGGGTTGATCCTCTCTGTCGCGTCGGTGACGATCATTGGCAGTATGATCCGACTCACCTTGCACGCGCGCCGTGATGAGGTTCAGATCCTGCGGTTGGTGGGGGCGTCGGGGAGTTTTCTCCGGCTGCCCTATCTGATAGAAGGAGCCATGTTGGGAGGGGCCGGTAGCCTCGTGGCCCTCGGCATCCTGAAGGGTGGGTTTGAGCTGTTTCGCCTGAAGCTCGGCGTGGCTTCCCAGTTGCTGGGTGCTCAACCGTGGCTGAGTTATTTCCCCGGCCACGTCAAGGGAGTGTTGATCGTGGCGGGCGTGCTCCTCGGGGGGGTGGGCAGCTTCTTATCCATCATGCGGATGCGTGAGGCCTCGAGTCTGTGATGCGATGGATGATTGCCGCCTGGCTTGGTGCGGCGCTCTGCGTCGGGGTGGCCGAATCCGCTTGGGCCGGTCGGGAGGGAGATGGGTTGTCGCAGAAAATCGAGCGCGAGCGACAGAACCTTCAGAAACTCAAGAGTCGTATTCAAGAGGAAAAGCAACATGCCGACGAGGCGGAGCGGCAGCGCGAGTCCGTTCTGCAGACTCTGCAGCAACTGGATCAGCGGGTCGTCAAACTGCGCCAGGAGCGACAGGACGTCACCCGTCAAGTTGCCAAGAAGGATCAGGAGATCACTGATCTCAACGGACGGTTGGCCGAGCTCCGGGGCCGCACGACGGAACACCAAGAAGCGATTTTGGCCAGGGCCCGGATGCAATACATCCAAGGGCAGTGGGGGCCGATGAAGTTGCTGCTGGCTGCCGAATCGTACAGCGATTTTCAGCGCCGCTTTCAGTATCTCTCCACGTTATCCCGACGGGAATATGCGCTGGTGGAGTCCTATCGGACCGATATGACGAGCCTGGAAACGGCCGAGCGTCAGCGGGCGTTGGTCCGGGAAGAGATGGTGGCGTTTCAGTTATTGACCGACAAGAAAATTCGCGAGATCCGAGATCTCCGCGCGCAGAAGCGCCGGTATCTGAAAACGGTGACCTATCAGAAGGAATCCTATCAGCGGGCGATCGATGAGCTGGAGCGGTCGGCCGGCCGAGTGGACAGTCTCCTCAACGAACTGGAACAGCGACGCAAACTGGCGCGAGTGAAGCCGCCGGCGGTGCTGCCGGGCGCGGGACGGAAGTTCAAGGGGGCGCTGCCCTGGCCGGTGCAGGGAGAGGTGGTGTCCGCATTCGGCCGGCAGAAGCATCCGACATTTGAAACTTACATCCAGCGCAAAGGCATCGAGATCCGGTCGGCCGAAGGCAGCACGATCAGGTGCGTGATGCCGGGGACGGTGGTCTATGCCGATTGGCTGAAAGGCTATGGGCAGGTGGTGATCGTTGACCATCAAAACGGGTATTTCTCTCTCTACGCCCATGCCTCAAAGCTCTTGACGAATGTGGGCGATCACGTCGAGACGGGGCACGCGCTGGGGGAAACCGGGGATACTGGGATGACGGGAGACAGCACGTTATACTTTGAACTACGGGAAGGCGCGGAGGCAGTGGACCCCCTTCTCTGGCTGGCCAAACGCTAACGACGTTCACAGAAAGGATCGTAGGATGATGGAACAGCAGTCACGGCGCCGTGCATGGTGGCTTGGGCCGTTGGTCGTGGTGGCCTTGGTCGGAGGAGTCCTGATCGGCAAGGGGTGGGAACACACCGGGTACGCCACGGAAACCTATGAGGAATTGAAAGTCTTTTCCGAGGTGCTGAGTCAAGTCCAAAAACACTATGTGGATGAGACGAAGATCAAGGACCTCGTGCAAGGGGCGATCCGAGGCATGTTGTCCACGCTCGATCCCCATTCGGCCTATATGACCGCCGACATGTACAAGGAGATGCAGGTCGAGACTAAGGGCGAGTTCGGGGGAGTGGGCATCCAGATCGGCGTCAAGGACAATCGGTTGACGGTCATCGCCCCCATCGAAGGCACGCCGGCGTATCGTGCCGGTATTAAGGCGGGAGATTTCATCATCAAGGTGAACAACGAACCGACAAAAGACCTGACGCTCATGGATGCCGTTCAAAAGATGCGGGGCCTCAAGGGAACCAAGGTCAACCTTACGGTCCAGCGGGAAGGCGCCGCCGATCCGCTCGTCTTTGAATTGGTACGGGACACCATAAAGATCGAAAGTGTGAAGTCGAAGGTGATCGATAAGACCATCGGCTACGTCAGACTCACGCAATTCCAAGAGTCGACAGGGCGGGACCTCAACAGGGCCTTGAAGCAGCTCCGCGAACAAAAAACGACCGCCACGATTCTTGACCTGCGTAACAATCCCGGCGGGTTGTTGACCGCCGCGGTGGAAGTCTCCGAGCAGTTTGTCGGGCCAGGCAAGTTGATCGTGTATATCAAGGGCCGAGACGGGCGAAAGGACGAGTATGTGTCGAAGGCCAAGGACGGGATCGATGATTCGCCGATGATTGTGTTGGTCAATGAGGGGTCTGCAAGCGCTTCGGAAATCGTCGCGGGCGCCCTTCAAGATTGGGGTCGGGCGGTCATCGTCGGTGCGACGAGCTTCGGCAAGGGCTCCGTCCAAACGATTTTGCCGCTCCAAGATGGATCGGGTTTACGACTCACGACGGCCAAATACTACACGCCGAAAGGGCGAACCATTCAGTCAACCGGGATCACTCCGGATATTGTCGTGAAGGCCGGTCAGACCGCTGCGCAGATGGCGAGCGCCAAGCCGGGGGATAAGGATGCGCCGGACAAGGGCTCAGCCGATAAGACGTCGAAGGCAGCGGGGGGCAAAGACAAGGAGAAGGAGGCGACGCCGACTCCTCCGGCCACGAACGGAGGAGGCAAGGCCCCGATTCCTGTGGTTCCCACCGATCCGAACGGAGAGCCGGCGATCGAGGAGGACGTACAATTACAGAAGGCCGTTGATATGTTGAAGACCTGGTCGATTTTCAAGGATCTCAAGCCGACCACCTAGCCATGAGATATGAGGGGATAAGGGGCGTCAGTCAGGTCGAAGGGGGGCGGGGCGATTCCAGGTCACGGAGAGTGTCGATGGCAGAGAGTAGATTCTCCTCGTCCCCCCCGAAGCCCGGCAAGGTGCGCAGCAGGTGGGACCGGACCAGCCCCGCCAGGTCGTCCAGAGCGCGAATGTTCAGGCGGAAATAGAGATGCTGGACCAGGGTCTCCGAAAGTCCCGGCAGCGAAGCCCATCGCCGAATGTCCGGCGGGAGGGGTTGCTTGAGCGATTCATAGGATTGGATCGCGCCCGTTCTGAGAAACTCACGAATCTTCTGCGAGAGGTCCTTGCCGATCCCGTCGATCCGCTCCAGTTCGCCTCGCGCTTCGATGTGCGCGACGTCCTCGTCGAGAGAGGTTAAGGTTTCGGCTGCCCGCCGGTAGGCTCTGATCCGATAGGGGTTGGCCTGCTGTCCGCGCAGCAAGTCCGCCATGTGAAGAAAGATGGCGGCCAACTCCTCGTTGGGTCTCGTCATGGTCGTGATCGCCGTATTTCGGCGGCCTCCTTGGTTGACATTCCGAGAAACCGTCCCCTAGGATTACTTCGTCGGGACTTCCGAATGCAAATCCAGGTAAACGGGCAGACTCGCGAGACGACGTCAGGCACGACCGTGGCCGACCTTTTGCGGGAGTTGAATATCACCGGAGAACGGGTGGCGGTCGAGGTGAATCTGGACATTCTCGATCGTAGGCAATTCGACCGGCGGTGCCTACTGGACGGGGATCGGATTGAGATCATTAGTTTCATCGGGGGCGGAAATCCCTGAATGAGAAAGCCATTGGCTCTGCGAAGGTGAGATCTATGCCGGACGATAGGCTGGTCATTGCCGGGCGAGAATTCCGATCGCGTTTATGGGTCGGGACCGGAAAATACAAAGATTTCGTGGAAACCCAGAAGGCCATCGAAGCGTCGGGGGCGGACGTGGTTACGGTGGCCGTCCGGCGCGTGAACATCACCGATCGATCGAAAGACAATTTACTGGATTATGTGGACCCCAAGAAATACACCATCCTTCCCAACACCGCCGGGTGCTACAACGTAGAGGAGGCGGTCCGGTATGCGCGGCTCGCTAGGGCCGCCGGGGTGTCCGATCTGATCAAACTCGAGGTCATCGGAGACGAACGGACATTGTTTCCGGATACCGCCGGCCTGATTGAAGCCGCGAAGATTCTCGTCAAGGAAGGCTTCGTGGTCTTGCCCTATACCAACGATGATCCGATCGTGGCGCGGAAGTTAGTCGATATTGGCTGTCCCGCAGTCATGCCGTTGGCGGCTCCTATCGGTTCCGGATTGGGCATCCGCAATCCGTACAACCTCAAGATCATTCTCGAGACCGTCAACGTGCCGGTGATCGTAGATGCCGGAGTGGGGACCGCGTCGGATGCCGCGCTCGCGATGGAGTACGGTGCGGACGCGGTGTTAATGAACACCGCGATCGCAGGTGCGCAAGATCCTATCGCCATGGCGGAAGCGATGCGCTATGCGGTGCACGCGGGCCGGCTGGCCTATAAGGCCGGACGCATTCCCAGGAAGTTGTACGCAACGGCCAGCAGCCCGATCGAGGGCATGCTGTGATGAAGAAATGAAGAATTGAGGAATGAGCCGCGATGGCTGGAATGTGTCGGCGCCTGGCACGGGTGAGGACCGGCCTGTTCGTGGCCCTCAGTCCCGGTCACGCAATCCCGACCGTCCATGCCCTCCGTTGAGTTCCGCCTCTACCTGGTAAGCGATCGAGGACGGACCGGCGGGCGGCCGCTCACCGATCTGATCGCGCTCGCGAGCCGCGCTGGTCTGCCAGCCATTCAGATACGTGAGCGGGACCTGCCCACACGGCAACTGGCGGCGTTGGTTCGAACGATCCGAACGGCCGTCGCCGGTTTCCCCACTCGCGTTCTTGTCAACGATCGCGCGGACCTCGCCCTGGCTCTCGGAGCCGATGGGGTGCATCTGCGCGCCAATAGCCTGCCGACCGGCCGCGTCAGAACCATGATCGGCCCTGAGCATTTGCTGGGCGTCTCCACCCATTCACAAGAAGAAGTCCGCCGGGCGCAGGATGAGGGGGCGGACTTCGTCGTCTTCGGGCCGGTGTACGAGACTCCGTCCAAACACCTCTTCGGCCGACCGCAGGGCCTGGGAATGCTGGCTCAGGTCTGCGAAATCGCCCGCGTGCCGGTCTTCGCCATCGGCGGTGTGACACCGGAGCGTGTGGCGGAAGTGCGACAGGTCGGAGCCCACGGGGTGGCCGTCGCGTCGTCGATCTTGTCCGCGCCGGATGTGCCGGCGGCGGTGCGGGAATTTCTTCATGCGTGGGGGGACGATCGGTTGCCGTGGAAAGCCTGAGCATGAGCCGGCCGACCACCACGGTCTGATGATACGTAGTAACACGAGATCGTGTGCCGAGTCGGTCGCCGACCGCCGGTTCCCTTCTCTGTTCCAGTTGACCCTCGATAGACCGGATGTTAGAATTCGTGCAAGTTCAGCAATGGGGCGCGTTCGGCAGAGCCGTGGATGGGGTCGGCAGGGAGGATGCGGGAGCCAAAAAAAGGATCGGGGCGGCTCCGTTCGCTGCGCGAATCCGTCCAAAAGATCACCAAACGTCTTTCCGAAAAGGACTCGACCCCCGTGCAGAAACACGACGAGCATTCACGAGAGATCGAGAAGCTCCGCGTCCAGATCCAGTCGATGGAGGAAGAAATCCATCGACTGTACCAATCCCGCTATCAGCTCGAACAAGCCAATCGTCAGAACGAAAAACTCGCCGCCACCCTACAGGAAGCGAAAGCCCAGATCGAAGCGCTGCGGACCGAGATCGATAAGCTGACCGCTCCGCCTTCCAGCTTCGCGATCTTCTCGAGTCTGAATGACGACGGGACGGCCAACGTCTATGTCTCTGGCCGGAAGATGAAGGTCAACGTGCATCCCGCCGTCGCCGGCAAGGGATTGCGCAAGGGCCAGGAGATCATCCTGAACGAGGCTCTCAACATCATCGAATCTCGCGGCTTCGATGGGCAGGGGGAAGTCGTCAGACTCAAGGATGTCCTGGATGACCGTCGCGCACTCGTGACGTTGCACTTCGACGAGGAAAAGGTGGCCGATCTCGGGGAGCCGCTCCTCACCCAACGGTTGAGCGTCGGCGATCATCTCCTGTATGACCCCCGTTCGGGCTACGTGATCGAGAAGTTGCCGAAGTCCGAGGCCGAGGAACTCGTCCTTGAAGAAGTCCCCGATGTCAGTTACGAGCATATCGGCGGCCTCCAGAAAGAGCTCGAACAGGTTCGGGATGCGGTCGAGCTGCCGTTCCTGTACCCGCATTTGTTCGCCGAATACAAGTTGAGTGCGCCCAAGGGAGTCTTGCTGTACGGTCCGCCCGGTTGCGGGAAAACACTGATCGCTAAAGCGGTGGCGAATTCGATTGCGAGGAAACTGGGCCACCTGACGGGGAAGGAAGTGCGGAGCTTCTTTCTCCATGTGAAGGGACCGGAGCTCTTGAACAAGTATGTGGGGGAATCCGAGCGGCAGGTCCGCGAGGTGTTCAAGAAGGCGAAAGAGCGGGCGGCCGGCGGCCACCCGGTCATCGTGTTTTTCGACGAGATGGACGCCTTGTTTCGGACCAGAGGGAGCGGCATCTCGTCCGATATCGAATCCACGATCGTGCCGCAGTTCCTCTCCGAGATCGACGGCGTGGAGCGACTGCGTAACGTGATCGTGATCGGCGCCAGCAACCGACAGGATCTCATCGATCCGGCCGTGTTACGAGCCGGGCGACTCGACGTCAAGGTGAAAGTCTCCCGTCCGGATGCGTCGTCCGCACGGGATATTTTCTCTATCTACGTGACCACCGAACTGCCATTCGATGCGGAGGAAGTGAAACGGCGTGGAAACAACCCAGCTGCTTTCGTGGATCATGTGATCGCCATGACCGTCGAGAGGATGTACAGCACCAGCGATGAGAACAAATTCATCGAAGTCACCTACGCCAACGGAGAGAAGGAAACCCTGTACTTCAAGGATTTCGCGAGCGGCGCACTGATCGAAGGCATCGTCTCGAGGGCCAAGAAGTTCGCGGTAAAGCGCGCGATCGCCAATGAGGGACAAGGGCTCCGGGGCGACGATCTGATTCGCGCCATCCGAGAGGAGTTCAAGGAACACGAAGACCTGCCCAACACCACCAACCCCGACGATTGGGCGAAAATTGCCGGCAAGAAGGGAGAGAAAATCGTCCATATCCGTACCATCATCGGTGGTGGCTCCGAGGCGCGTCAGATCGAAACCATTACGACCGGACACTATCTCTAAGTCGGGTTCGCTTCAGTTTTACCTATGTCAACCGAATCAGGGCCCCTTCAAAGGGTTCTCGGAACCGAAACGGAGTTCGGGATCGCGGCGCGCGATGGCGGGGCGACGGATCCCGTTACGAACTCCCTGCACGTCATCGCTCACTATCCGTCCTTGCCCGCGCCGCAGGCCGTGTGGGACTACGAAGGCGAAAATCCGTTGCTGGACGCCCGCGGTTTTGAAGTGGAAGGAGAGCGGGAACGACCGGGACCCGAGTACAATCGCCAGTTGAATAAGCTGCTGGCCAACGGAGGGCGCCTTTACGTAGACGGCGCACATCCGGAATATTCGACACCGGAATGTCTCGAACCGGCGGAATTGGTGGCCTACGAGCGGGCTGGCGAACTGGTGCTGGCCAGGAGTCTCGATGCGCTGACCCGTTCGCGCGGAGCCGACCAGTTCGTCCTCTACAAGAACAATTCGGATGGCAAGGGCAACAGTTATGGGTACCATGAGAATTACTTGGTTTCACGCGCCGTACCGTTCGACCAATTGACCAAGGCGTTGATTCCCTTTTTTGTGACACGGCTGATCTTTGTGGGGGCCGGAAAAGTCGGAGCCGAAAACCAAACGGCTTCCTGCGAGTACCAGATTTCGCAACGCGCGGACTTTCTCGAATGTCTCGTCGATTTGAATACCATGGTTCGGCGGCCCCTCATGAACACCCGCGACGAACCCCACGCGGATTCGTCCAAGTACCGGCGGCTTCATGTAATCGTCGGTGACGCCAACATGGCGGAGCTTTCGACCTATCTCAAGGTCGGGACGATGGCGCTGGTGTTGGCCTTGATCGAAGCCGGATGGCCGTTACCTGTGTTTGAGTTAGATGATCCGGTTCGGGCCATCAAACAGGTGTCGCGGGATCTCGATGTGAAACAGACGTTGAAGCTGATCGACGGCCGGCCCACTACGGCCATCGCCGTGCAGCGGGCATACCTGCGGTCCGTGACAGAGTACGCCGCGAGCCATCCACTCTCGCCTGCGTACCAACAAGTCCTGTCCCGTTGGGGTGATGTGCTGGACAAGCTGGAGCGGGAGCCGATGGCGCTGGCTCGGGAACTCGACTGGGTCGCCAAGCGGCAGATGATCGAATCGTACATGGACCGCAAGGGTTGCGGCTGGAATGATCCGCGTGTGTTGTTGTTGGACCTCCAATACCATGACGTGCGTCCCGAGAAGGGACTCTACTATGCTTTGGAACGGACCGGTCGGATCGAGCGGATCGTCACGGATGCAGCCATCGGCCGGGCCGAGTTCCATCCTCCGACCAAGACGCGGGCCTATTTCCGTGGTACTTGCCTCAAGAAATTCGCGTCATCCATCTACGGCGGGAGCTGGACCTCTGTCCTGTTCGATGTCGGCAACACCACCGTCAAGAAAGTGCCGTTGCTCGAACCGACCCGCGGGACGGAAGCCTTGACGCGGGAATTGCTGGAAGGATGCGAGACTGCGGCGCAACTCCTGTCGAAACTCACGGCTTGATGTGTCCGCGCCTAGGTCCATGCCGTCCTGGCCGCCGAAATCATGAAGCTACCGTTCTTTCCCTATGACGAGGGTTCGAGTTTTTTCGACCTGCTGCTCAAGCAGCGGCCGGAACTGACACCGGCGGACCGCTGGAATCCGTCCTGCCCATCGAGCGAGATGACGATCCGGTCGGGGCAGGTCCCGCTGCCGACCGGGACCACGGTGCTTGCGCTCAAATTTGACGTAGGGCTCGTCATCGCCGGTGATCGACGGGCTACGGAGGGGTTCCAGATCGCCGAACGTCGAATCGAAAAGGTCTTTGCGATCGATTCCCATTCTGCCATGGCGATCGCCGGAGCCGCAGGTCCCTGTATCGAGATGGCCCGATTGTTCCAGACGGAGCTGGAGCACTATGAAAAGATCGAAGGCGTGCCGCTCTCCTGCGAAGGCAAAGCGAACAAACTCGGTCAGATGGTCAAAGCCAACCTCCCGATGGTCTTTCAGGGATTGGTCGTCATGCCGATCTATGTCGGATTCGACCTGGTCCGGGGAGAGGGCCGTATCTTCAAATACGATCTCGCGGGAGGGCGGTACGAAGAATCGGATTATCACGCCATCGGGTCCGGTGGGAAGGATGCCAGAAACACGATGCGCGAGCATTATCGGCGGCGCCTGCCAGAGGACGACGCCCTGCGCCTGGCTCTTCTGGCTCTGTACAACGCGGCGGAGGACGATGTCGGCACGGGAGGGCCGGATCTCGTGCGCGGGATCTTTCCGACCGCGAAGTTGGTGACGAGCGGAGGTATCGCGGATGTGGACACCGAACGCATTCGTTCCGCCTATACGGACATCATTTCTCGTCGATCGCAAGAGGCTACCTGATGCCGCTGCCCTACTACGTCTCTCCCGAGCAGATGATGCAGGACAAGGCGGAGTACGCCAAGAAAGGCATCGCCAAGGGACGGTCGATTGTGGCGATGGAGTATGCCGACGGCGTGCTGCTCACCGCCGACAACCCCAGCGCCTCGTTGCACAAGATTTCGGAGATCTACGACACGATCGCCTTCTCGGGCGCCGGCAAGTACAGCGAGTTCGAGAATCTCCGGAAGGCTGGGATCCGCCACGCCGATTTGAAAGGGTTTGCCTACAGTCGGGAGGACGTGACGGCCCGGTCGCTGGCGAACACCTATTCACAGGCGTTGGGGACGATCTTCAGCCAAGAATTGAAACCGCTCGAAGTGGAAATCCTGGTGGTAGGCGTGGGTGTGTCCGGCCAGCCCAATGAAATCTATCGGATTTCTTTCGACGGGAGCATCATCGACGAGCGCGGATACGCCGTCATCGGCGGGCGCGCCGAGGTGCTTCAGGGATTTCTGAAGGAGCGCATGCCCGGCGCGCTGCCATCGCTGGATGAGGCGCTCTCCCTTTCGCAGGCTGCTCTCGAAAGCGGCTCCACTCAGAAATTGACTTTGGAAAGCCTCGAGGTGGCGGCGCTTGATCGCACACGAGACGGTCGCAAGTTTCGCCGCATTCCCGTTCAAGATGTGCGCCGGTTGCTGGCCACGTAACACCCTTCTTACGATCTCTCTCGACATCGGTTGGTTGCAGTGCGTCCGGCTGGCGTGTATGCTGAATTTTGCTGACCTACAGCTTCATGAGACCTCGGATCTTCGGCCTTGAGAACGAGTATGGCCTCATTTTTTCTCCCAATGGGCGCATCTATCTGCCCATGGAGAAGGTACTGGGCTATATTTTTGAGGGGCTGATCCCCAACAGTTGGCCGTCCAATGCCTTCTTGGTCAACGGCGCCCGCTTCTACCAGGACACGGGCTGCCATCCCGAGTATTCCACGCCGGAATGCGACAGCATCGTGGATCTTGTCGTGCATGACAAGGCCGGAGAGCGGTTGCTCGAGGCCTGTCTCCCGGCGGCGGAGGAGCGATTGCGCGAGGAAGGCTTGTCCGGCGAAATCTACATCTTTAAGAACAATACCGACTCCCTCGGTAACACCTACGGGTGCCATGAGAATTACCTGATGCGCCGGGACGTGGATTTCTGGAAAGTGACGGAGCAGTTGATCCCGTTCTTCGTGACCCGGCAGATTTTCTCCGGTTCCGGCAAGGTGTTGAAGGTGTCGGGCAAGCCGCAATTTTTCATCTCGCAGCGCGCGCAGCATATCCACGAGAAGACTTCCTCATCGACCACATCATCCCGAAGCATCATCAACACCAGAGATGAACCGCACGCCGATGCGGAAAAATATCGTCGCCTGCACATCATCGTCGGCGATTCCAATATGTCCGAGTTCGCCACCTACCTCAAGGTCGGATCGGCGGCGCTGGTCCTGTCGATGATCGAGGACGGGTTCAACGTCGCCGGCATGGAATTGGAGGACCCGGTAAAGGCGATTCGCGAGATCTCGCGAGACTCGACGCTCAAGAAGAAAATTCGGCTGGACGACGGCCGACAAATGAGCGCCATTGAGATCCAGCGCGTCTATCTCGAGCGCGCGCGCGAGTATCTGGGCACGCAGCCCTATGACGACGTGATGGACGATGTGTTGTCCAAGTGGGCGGCGGTGTTGGATCGGTTGGATGAGGAGCCCATGCAGTTGATCCGAGAAGTGGATTGGGTCGCCAAGCGGTACCTCATCCAGTCGTTCGTCGAGAAAAAGGGATGCGGATGGGACGACCCGCGCGTCTTCCTGATGGATTTGCAATTTCATGATGTCAAACGGACCCGGGGGCTTTATTATTTGATGGAGTCCAAAGGCATGGTCGAACGGATCGTCGGAGAGGAATCGATCCAGCGGGCGATGTCCGTACCGCCGCAAACGACCCGCGCGAAGGTGCGCGGCGACTTCATCCGATTTGCGCGCGCCAAAAATCGATCTTATACGGTGGACTGGACCTACTTGAAGCTGAACGGGTATTGGGAAGAAACGATTCTGTGCATGGATCCGTTCAGCCCGATCAACCGGCGGGTGGAGGAATTGGTCTCCCAGGTGGCCGGACTGAGGTTCTATCGATGATGATCCCCTCGGGCAGGCCTTCACTGGCGATGGGGTATGCCGAGCGTGTGACCGTTTCGGCCATCGTCATACTCGCGAGCATCTTTCCGGTGGAATGGTTGCCTTCCGGCCCGCAAGTCCTACACGGAACCGACGGGCAACTCAGCGGAAGACAGGGACAGGTCTTGATCGTCAAGGTGCCGGTCGAGGAGCCGACGGCGGTGCTGTCTGGGACCTTCATGGGACGGGCCATCCCGTTCTTTCCCGAGTATCGCTCTGGACAGGCCCCCGGTTCGGTGGCGTTGTTGGGGCTCGATTTGCAGGACGATCCGGGAACGCATGAGTTGGTGGTGGAGATCCGTAACGGCGAGCAGCAACGGCGCCTGAGCTACAACATCCTTGTGCTCAAGGAGAAGTTCAGTGTCGAGCGGCTCAAGTTGCCGAAGGAAAAGGTGGACCTCGACGAACAGGGGTTGGCTCGCTACAAACGCGAGCAGGAACAGGTTCGAGCGGTGCTGGCGGATGACTCCCGGATCCGCTTATGGTCGGCTGATTTTCTGGAGCCGGTGGGCGGGAAACGGAGCGGACGGTTCGGAAGCGTGCGTGTGCTGAACGGCCAGCCCAAGAGCCCTCATCGGGGAGAGGACATCGCCGCTCCCATAGGCGCTGACGTGGTGGCGACGAACGATGGGATTGTGCGGTTGACCGTCGACCATGTGTTTTCCGGCTTGGGCGTCTACCTCGACCATGGGTTGGGGTTGTACTCCATGTATTTTCATCTCTCCGAAGTTCTCGTGAAGGACGGAGATCCGGTCAAAGCCGGCCAAGTGATCGGTAAGGTCGGGGCGAGCGGGAGAGCGACCGGCCCGCATCTGCACTGGGGGGTTCGCCTCAATGGAGCCTGGATCAATCCCTACGCGTTGGTCGGATTGCCGCTCATGAACGGCGCCGCACCGCGATAGTCGCCAAGGCCTCCTTCTTCCTCTCGTCAAACTCTCGAAACAGAAATCACCCTCATCAAACGGAACGACCTGTCGATCCAGTCTGACGGTCTGGATGATGGCCTTATACATTGGTCGAGCTGCTGGACGGAGTCCGGTTGAGCACTGCGGCAGCAGCCCGCGAGATCTCTGCGTCGTGTCCGTGGTCGAGGGCATAGATGCGGAATTGGATCAGTCTGGTCGGCAGGAGATCGAGGAATTCCTCCAGCGGCTCACGAGAGACCCCTTTGGTTCCGGGGTCGAAGACAAACAGCGGCTTGCTGCTCGGATCTTTGGGGTCCGGACGAGGGTCAAGCGGGGCCATGTCGACGCGGAAGGCGATCCGCTGGCGAGAAACCGAGAGCTCTTTTCTGATCAACTGCTCGAAGTGCGTATGACTGGGAAAGTCTAGGCCGCGTTCCTGCCCCTTCTCTTTCAACACCGTGCTGTAGGCCATTTTCCACTTCACATCGCGTCCCAGAATCCTTGCCCATTCCGCCGCGAGCCGGCGCCGGTTCCGTTGGCGAGACGACCGCCAGGTGCGGACCTGTTCGAGGAGCGACCAATCGGTGAGACCCAGGTACCTCTCCAGATGACGTCGTGGGTCGTGCGGAAACAGGAGCTTCATGCTGTCGCCGAAGATGTCGCGAAGATGAATGTCGATCGCCCGGGTGGTTCGATGGTAGTAGACGTTGGAGTACAGATACATGCGCGTGGTGAGGAACATTTGAAGTGCCGGGAG
The DNA here is from genome assembly GCA_040981105.1 of Nitrospiraceae bacterium. Taxonomy (GTDB): domain Bacteria; phylum Nitrospirota; class Nitrospiria; order Nitrospirales; family Nitrospiraceae; genus Nitrospira_G. The sequence goes on along the minus strand of JANRMO010000005.1, from coordinate 97,878 downwards.
TCCCGTCTTATGGATCGTGAACCCCTGTCCGGTCAGCATCGTGTAGTGGATCAGCCGGTCCAGATCTACCGGTCCGACCGCCACTCCGCACATGTAGGAATCCCTCAAGACGTAATCGAGATTATCCGCCGTATAACTGCCGGAGATGACTGGCTGGAGATAAGCCAGCCATCGGGGGAGGCGTGAGTTGTCCTTTCCCTTCTCCTTGAGGATGACGTGCGCGATCTGCGCCGGGTCGAGTTCCTCGCCTTTGGCAAACGGGCCGCTGGGGCTCCGGCGAATTTTTCTGATTGTCGGTCCGAGGTGCTCGCGAATGATCATCTGCCCGATGCGTTCGTGGGTGAGGTCGTAGGTCGACAGGAAGTTATCGTCGAAAAAGTGGCAGAAGGGACCATGACCGATGTCGTGCACCAGCGCGGTCACCCGTAAGAATTCCTCCACGTAGTGTGCGGACGGACAATCGGGTGCCGCTTTTTTCAGGAAGGGATAGAGGTGCCGGCCGAATCGGCCGGCCACATGCATGGTGCCGACCGAATGCACAAACCGGCTGTGCTCGGCCGAGGGATAGACCCACCGGGCGCTTTGGAGTTGATAAATGTAGCGGAGGCGTTGGATCCAGGGCGAATCGATCAAATCCTTTTCGGTTCGCTCCGACGGGTCGGGCAAATCCAGTGGTACGGTGAAAAACACATATTCATGGATCGGATCGGCGATCAGCGCGCATCCGTCATAGGGCTTGGCTGCAGGGTCATTCGAGAGTGTCATGGGCGTGTGCGGAGGTGCTCGCATCTTACCCGAGCCTCTCCGAAGGCGGCAACGGGGCGTTCCGCACCTCGCCGCCCGGTCGGCCCCGGTAGCGGCTGATCAGCCAATAGGCGATCGGGTAGGCGAGCAGACCCGCGGCCAAGCTAAGGACTGTCCCGCCGACGACGAAGGGGAGGAGATAGGGAGTGACTTGGTTGAAAATGGCCAAGGGACTGGTATCGCCCCAATCCAGCGCGGTGGGAAAGGGGATGCCGAGCAAGACGCAGCCCAACCAGAGCGTCCCGCCGAGCACGGCCACGAGCGTCCAAGGTGTGTTGACGCAGAGGCCGGCCAACAGCGCCACAAAGTTCAGACGAAAGGCCCAGGCGCAGAACACCGCCATCAGCATGTGGAGGCCGTAAGGCGGCGAAAAAGTGAGGAACACCCCAAGGGCGAACGCGAGCGCCGTTCTGTGCGGCGATTCCTGGAGGTGAAGAATCTGGCGCAGGAGGCTGCGGAGTCGGGATGACGAACTCATCGCTCGCGTGAAGCCCGTTCAGGTGAAATGTCGAAAACTGGTGATGACCAGGTCCTTCAGGTTGCCGTGGCCATCCCGCTGCTTCATGCCGAAGCGGGCCGGCATCATGAGGCCGATTCTCGTCAGGGCTACGTTTAGGCGCCGGCCTAGCCGGACCACCGCTGCTTCATGCCGGGGAGACAGGGTAAATAGCAGCTCGTAGTCCTCGCCTCCCTGAAGCGCCAGCAAATCGGCGGAAGAGCCGACCAGCATGGCAAATCTGCGCAATGCAGGTGAGAAGGGCAGCGTCGAACAATCCAATAGGGCGCCGACGCGGCTTTCTTCGCACAGATGAGCGAGGTCTCCGGACAGGCCGTCGGAGAGGTCGATCATCGCGGTCGCAAGTCGTTGCGACGCGAGCGCCTGTCCGAGTGTGACGCGAGCGGTCGGGCGCCGGTGCCGGCCAATCAAGCGAGCCCGGTCGGCGCGTCCGAGCCCCGGGCGAATCCTGGGTGCCTGTGCTTGATCGAGCAACATCAAGCCGGCCCGCGATTCCCCCAATCTTCCACTGACATACAGCAGGTCCCCGGGCCTGGCTCCGGATCGGAGGATGGCGCGGCCTCGCGCAACTTCCCCGATCAAGGTGACGCTCACGAACAGACCGCCTCGTGATGAGGAGGTGTCCCCGCCGATCAGGTTCACCTTATGGGGACGGCAGGCGCGGTGGATGCCACGGTATAAGCGCGAGAGGTCCGCCTGGGAGATCGTGTTGGGAATTGCCAGCGCCACCACGAGGCTGGTCGGTGTTCCTCCCATCGCGGCGATGTCGCTTAAGTTGGCAACCGCCGCCTTATATCCGAGGTCATCGAACGATATCGTACCGAGGGAAAAATGCACGCCCTCGACCAGCAAGTCCGTCGTGACAAGCCAATCTTGAGGGGAGCCGCGCACCACGGCCGCATCGTCCCCCACGCCGACGGAGACTCGACGGGAGACGCGACCGAACCGCTGCTTGATCAGGTTGATAAGCGCGAACTCATCGAGGCCTCGAGGTACCTGATGCCTCCGGCGAGCCGGCATATCACAGGTGGGCGGGATGAATGCTCGGGGCGGGCCGGCTCGGTCGCCGAGAAGCCGGGATCGCCTGGCGAAAGGATTTTCGAGTGGATTTCGGAGTGCGGGCCGTGTGGGCCCCGTTGCCTCGCGCAAGGGAGACGGGCAGGCGTCTCAGCCCCGCCTTGATGACATCGTCCATGGTCTCGGCAAACACGAATTGTAAGCCCTTCAGGAGATGTTTGGGTATCTCCTCAAGGTCCTTCTTATTCCGTTTCGGCAGGATCACGGTGGTGATGTGCGCGCGCTTGGCGGCCAGAATCTTCTCCTTCAATCCGCCGATCGGCAATACGCGCCCGCGCAAGGTGACCTCCCCGGTCATGGCCACATCGCGGCGGGCCGCGAGATTCGCCAGCGTGGAGGCGATGGCCGTCGCCATGGTGATCCCGGCGGACGGTCCGTCTTTCGGGATGGCTCCGGCAGGGACGTGAATATGGAGGTCGGTCTTGGCGAATACCTCCGGGTTAATGCCCAACAGTTTGGCCCGCGACCGCACATAGCTCAACGCCGCCTGTGCCGATTCCTTCATGATGTCGCCCAACTGTCCCGTGAGAGTCAAGTGCCCCTTTCCCTTCATTGCGGTCGCCTCAATATAGAGCACGTCGCCGCCGGTCTCGGTCCAGGCGAGGCCGGTCGCCACGCCGACTTCATCCTTTTCCTGCTCGGGGTCGGGCACGAACTTCGGGACGCCGAGGTATTTGTGCAGGTTCGCAGGGGTGATCGACTGGCACTGTCCCTTTCCCTCCGCGACCTTCTTGGCTACTTTGCGCATGACATTGGCCACTTCACGTTCCAAATTGCGAACGCCGGCCTCGCGCGTGTAATGCGAGATGATCTGGCGTAGGGCGGCTTCTCCGATCTGGATGTGCTTATCAGAGATCCCGTGCTCGGTGAGTTGGCGTGGGACGATGTACCGCAAGGCGATCCCCAGCTTTTCCTCCTCCGTGTATCCGGGGATCTCGATAATTTCCATCCGGTCGCGCAGAGCGGGGAGGATCGGGTCCATCAAGTTGGCGGTCGCGATGAACATCACGTCGGTCAGGTCGAACGGCACGCCCAGATAGTGATCGCTAAAGGCGTGGTTCTGCTCCGGGTCGAGGACCTCCAACAATGCCGCGGAAGGGTCCCCTCGGAAGTCCATGCCTACCTTATCGACCTCGTCAAGCATGAACACAGGGTTGTTCGTGCCGGCCTGCTTCATACCCTGGATGATCCGGCCGGGTAAGGCCCCGACGTAGGTCCGGCGATGACCTCGGATTTCGGCTTCGTCACGGACACCGCCCAGACTGATCCGTACGAACTCTCGTCCCAACGCCCGCGCGATGGATTTACCCAACGACGTCTTGCCGACACCCGGAGGACCGGCAAAACAGAGGATGGGTCCCTTCATCTTGTCCTTCAATTTCCGGACCGCCAAATACTCCAGAATCCGCTCCTTAACCTTTTCCAGGTCGTAATGGTCTTCATTCAATACCTTGGCGGCCGCTTTGATGTCGAGATTATCTTTGGATTTCTTGCTCCAGGGCAGCTCCACCATCCATTCCAAGTAGGTGCGCACGGTAGCAGATTCCGCCGTATCCGGGTGCATCTTCTCAAGACGCTTGAGCTGTTTTTCGACTTCCTTCAAGACCTTCTCCGGCATCTTGGCGTCCTTGACGCGCTTCCGGAACTCGGCAATTTCCTCGGAGCGCTCGTCGAGCTCGCCCAACTCCTTTTGGATGGCCTTGAGCTGCTCCCGAAGGAAATATTCGCGCTGCGTCTTGTCCATCTCCCCCTTGGCCTGCGCCTGGATCTTCTGCTGCATCGACAGGACGTCAATTTCTTTGGAGAGAATTTCGCTGGCCTGTTTGAGCCGCGACAGGGGGTCCAGGATCTCCAGCACACTCTGGGTGATGTCCACCTTGAGACCGAGGTTGGACACGACCATGTCGGCGAGCCGGCCCGGGTCCTCTAGGTTTTCAATGACGACCATCACGTCGGGAATCAGCACCTTTCCAAGGCTTACCAGCCGCTCGACCTGCTCCTTGACGGTGCGCATCAAGGCTTCGCTTTCCAAGCTGGGGATGACAGCCTTGTTCTCCACGACCTTCTCGATCTTCACGGAGAAATAGGGGTCCTGCTGGATGTAATCGACGACCCGAGCCTTGATGATGCCTTGCACGAGGATCTTGATACGCTCGTCGGGGAGCTTCAGCATACGCATGATGATGCCGACGGTCCCGATCTTGTGGATGTCATCCGGGCCGGGATTTTCCACGTCCAGAGCCTTTTGGGTCGCGAGAAAAATCATGCGATTGCCGGCGAGCGCCGCCTCGATAGCCTTGATGGACATCTCGCGGCCGACAAAGAGCGGCAGCACCATGTAGGGGAAGACAACGATGTCCCGGACCGGCAGCAGCGGGAGCTGGTCGGGGACGTCGGCGCTGGAGACCGATTCAACGGGCGGATCGTTGGATGCTGATTCGTTCATCAACGGTAGTCCTCTCGCGGGCAGAGCCCGTTCGTGTGTCGCTCGTTTCTCAGTGGTGCGGCATCTTGCCGAGGCGCGGCTTGAGCTCCTTCAAGTATTCACTGAAGGCCGGTCCCAGACGTGGATTGCGCAAGGCGAATTCAACGGTGGCGATCAGGAAGCCGAGTTTGTCTCCCGCATCGTGGCGGGACCCCTTCACCTCGACGGCGTACATCGGCGATTGGGTGGCAAGGGTCCGGAGCGCGTCCGTCAACTGGATCTCGCCGTTCTTGCCCGGCTTGGTGTCTCGCAGGATAGGAAAGATCGATGGCGGAAGGACGTACCGCCCGATCACCGCATAGTTAGACGGCGCATCGACGCGGGGCGGTTTTTCGACGATCGATTCTACCCGGAACAGCCCTGGCTTGAGCACCTTGGGCTTGATGATCCCGTACCGGTTGACCTCGGTGTCGGGAACTTCCTGGACCCCGACGACCCCGCCCTTCTTGCTGTGATAGATCTCGATGAGCTGGGCCAGCCCGGGAACCGGCGCGTCAATGATCTCGTCGCCCAGCATGACCGCAAACGGCTCATCGCCGATCAAGTGCTGAGCGCACAAGACGGCGTGGCCCAGGCCTCGTGCCTCCGGCTGACGGACATAGCAAAAATTGGCGAGCTGAGAGATCCCTTTGACTTCCTTGAGCAGGTCGAGTTTGCCGTTGGACCGCAGATTTTCCTCAAGTTCGAAGGATTGATCGAAATGGTCTTCGATCGCCCGCTTGCCCCGCCCGGTGATGATGATGATGTCTTCGATCCCGGAGGCCACGGCCTCCTCGACCGCATATTGAATCAGCGGCTTGTCGACGAGCGACAGCATCTCCTTAGGAGAGGCCTTGGTAGCGGGGAGGAAGCGAGTGCCCAACCCCGCGGCTGGGAATACGGCTTTGCGGACCGTCATGGGGTGTTGAGATGGTCGAGATGAGGAAACGGCGGACATTCTGGATAGTATGTGATGGGGTACGCGAAGTCAAGAAACAGACTGCTTCGCACGGATGCACATCGCTCCATGGACGAGGAAACCGTCTTTACATTGTCTGCAACGAAAATTATAATTTCTCGATTTTCTTCGGCACTCCTCCTTTCGGTCCGATCCGACAGCGGCACGGGCCGGTTCAGATGGGCATCTGCAGCCTGTAAGTCGAAAGAATCCCCTGTGACAGGCGGTGGAGGAAGTGGCACGAGACTCTCGCGCCGCAGCGCGGCGAGACTTGCAACTCGAGTCGGGTGGACCAGTGGGGCGCCTACGAAGGGCACCGGTGAGTGATTCGCGCACGTCTTGCCTTTGTTTGGATCGGGCTGATAGGGCTGATGATGGCGGGTGCTGCGGTTGTGGCGATCGCGCAGGAGGCCGCGCAGAAGGTGGCGTCCGTCGCTATTCGAGGCAACAGCCGTATTGAGAGCGCGGCCATCCAAGGCCGTCTGACGCTCAAAGCCGGCGATCTGTACACGCCCGACGCGGTGCGGAAACAGATGCGCCTGCTGTATGAAACCGGCTTCTTCGAGGATGTCCAATCGGAAGTGGACGCGGTGCCCGACGGCATGGCCGTGTTTTTCATCGTCAAGGAGAAGCCCTTTATTACGGAGATCGTGTTCGACGGCAACGAGGAGCTCAGCGAGGATAAGCTCAAGGAAAAGATCAGCATTCGCGGCCAGACGTTTCTCGATCCGAAACTGGTGAAGGAAAGCGCGGAGAAGATCAAAGGCGCCTATCAGGAGGACGGCTACTATAACTGCGAGGTCATTCCGATCATCCAGACACTGGATGAAGACCGCAAGCGGCTGACCTTCTACATTCGTGAAGGTCAACGGGCCCGGATTAAGACCGTGAATTTTGAGGGGATGAAGTCGGTGACGAAGAAAGAGCTGCTGGCCGTGATGGCGACTCGGGAATGGGTGCCGTGGTACCAGCTCATCACCAAATTTACGATTCCCTCGGTGTTCTCCGACGCCGGGCTACTCAAGCGGGAGGAAGTTCCGAACGATCTGGAACGGATCCGGGAAGTCTACATGAACAAGGGCTACCTCAACATGCAGGTCGGGTTGCCGACCATCGAGCTGACGGACGACCGAAAGTGGTTCATCCTGACCTTCGCCATCGTCGAAGGAGAACCGTTCACCGTGAGCCAGGTCGGCTTCCGGGGCAACACGGTATTCGAGGAACCGGAACTCCGGGAGGGTATGAAGATCTATGAAGGCGAGATCTTTCAGCGCGCCAAGATCCGCGATGAGGTCACCCGGTTGACGGACAAATACGGGGCGAAGGGGTATGCGTTCACCGACGTGAATCCGAACGTGTCACCCAACCAGGACGACAAGACCGCGTCCATCATTTTCAATATCAAAGAAGGGGAGCTGACCCGCATCCGGCAAATTCGGATCTCGGGCAATGACAAGACGCGAGACAATGTCATCCGCCGAGAATTGCGCGTGAACGAGTCCGACGTGATCGACACCGTCTCTCTGAAGCGCAGTTTCCAGCGCCTGAATAACCTGAATTTCTTCGAAACCGTCGAAATTCTACCCAAACAGGTCGATGCGGACAAAGTCGATCTGGAGGTCAAGGTGAAGGAAAAGTCGACGGGGATGTTCAGCATCGGCGGTGGATTCAGCACGCTGGACAAACTTGTATTGGTGGCCGACATCACGGAGGGCAACCTGGGCGGATACGGCTACTTGGGCCGGATTCGGGGACAACTTGGGCAGCGACGGAGCCTCGGTTTGATCAGCTTCCGCAATCCCTACGTCAACGACTCGCTCACGTCGATGCAGCTCGACATCTACAGTACGTTCACGAATTATCTGACGTATTTCGAGGAAAAGCAGGGCGTCAGCGCGACGTTCGGCCGGTGGTTTTCCGAGTATATCTTCGGCAGCATCACGCCGGTGGCCGAGCAGCTTAACTACAGGGATGCGATTGCTGGCGCACCCGAGTTCATCACCCAACAGCTCGGACGGCAGAGTACGACGGGTTTTCGCACACTCCTTTCGCGAGACACGCGGGATTACTATCTGGACCCACGGACGGGTATGCGGACAGCCGTTGGGTTCGATCTCGGCACCCCGTATCTCGGAGGGTCAAACGATTTCTATAAGTACTACTTGGACGTCATCAAATACACCCCGTTGTTCTTGGATACACGGTTTTCCGTCCGAGGGCGCTACGGAGTGGTCGATGGACGACACGGGCAACCGATTCCGCTGACCGAACGATTTTTCGTCGGCGGCATCAACACCATGCGGGGATTCGTGTTCGGGCGGGCAGGACCTGTGACCCCCAGCGGTTCCCTACTGGGCGCGGCGAAACAGTTGATCTTCAACTTCGACTTTATTTTTCCGATCTCGACGGAAGCCAAGCTCAACGGCGTGATCTTTTTCGATTACGGCAAGGGGTTCGATGATAATGAGCCGGTCACTTTTAACCTACGGAGTGCCGCCGGCCTTGAAGTCCGGTGGATTTCTCCCTTTGGTCCTCTACGGGCCGCCTACGGCATTAATTTGGACCCCAATCCGAACGAACGAAAGGGCGTGTTCGAATTTACGGTCGGATCGTTGTTTTAGCCCGCATGAATCATGAACACTTCTGCTGCAATCACGGATTTGCGGCCTCGCCTGCCCGTCTCGCGACGTGACTGTCGGGTGCCCGTTGCTCCGACTGCAACGGGTGGATCGCCGCGACTTGTCATGAATCATGCGGGCCGGTTCATCGAGGTTGTGCCTGCGCGTGTGATCCGACGCACGGGACTTTAGACTCTCTTGGAAACGGTGAAACCTATGTGGAATCGCGGCGGAATCGGGCAATTGTGGCTCATCGGGACCTACCTGCTATTGACCGGGTGTGCGGCAGTGACCAGCCAGCCCGACCTCCGTATCGGCGTGGTCGATGCACAACGGGTCTTAAACGAGAGTACGCCAGGCAAGAAGGCCAAAGACACGATGGCGACCTTCACCAAGAATCGGCAGGCGCTCATCGAGCTGGAGGAGCGAGAACTTCGACGCATGGAGGAAGATTTCGTCAAGCAGGGGAGTGTCCTGAGCGCCAATGCCAAGCGCGAACGTGAAGAGCAGTTCCGTCGGCGCATGGCCGAATACCAGCAAAAAGCCTCCGAATTGAACCGTGAGGTGCAGGAGAAGCAAAAAGAAGTGCTCGACGCTTTTCACGAGAAGATGGAGCGTGCGGTGACGAACCTGGCCAAGCAGATGAATCTCTTGTTGGTCCTGGAACGGGGCCGCAGCGGGTCGACGATCTACAGCGACAACACGTTGGATCTCTCGAATCAGGTGATCAACGAACTGAACAAGGAATAGGCGACGATGAAGGCGGATCAATCACGCGACAGGTTATTTCGGCCAAGATCGGCGGCGGCGAGGACGGGCCTGCTCGCAGGTGTCGGTGCGGTGCTGTGTTGGGCGGTGGGCGCCCTGGGGGCGGAATCGTTCTCGGTCGCCGTCGCGAATCAACAGATGGTGATGGACAAATCCAAGACGGGCCAACGGGCGATCGAGGAACTCAAGACGTTCTCCTCGACCAGACAGAAAATCGTGAGTTCGGATGAAGAGGAACTCAAGGAATTGGAAAAGGTCCTGCAAAACGGCAGTTTGAAGGACGAACAAAAACAGGAGAAGCAAAACCTGTTTCGAGCAAAGTTGGACGCGTATCAACGGCGCGTGCAGGATTTCAACAGGGAAATCCAGGCCAAACAGAAGGAATTGTTCGAGCGGTACTCCAAGAGCATCTCCGAGGCGGCGCTGACTGTGGCGCAGCGCCGTGGGTTTGCGGCGGTCTTGGACACAGGCACGGAAGCCAGCGTGAAAATCATCATTTACGCCAATCGGTCGGTCGATATCACGGATGAGGTGATCAAAGAGTTTGACCGTCAATTCAAGCCATAGCCGGATGGCGACAAGATCCGCCAAGGTGACGCAAGGAGTTCGCCGGCAGGAGGTTTACAACCGAAGTGGTAGTTTCGTTCGACGAGATCTGTTCGATGGGCGAACGGCTCATACGAAGGGCAAAGAGACGCGAGATTCGCGGTGGTTCGCTGGCGCGTCTCGCGCACGGGAGTCGGGCGTCTGAGACAACGGCTTGTTGAGCAACTTTTGGGCCATTCTGACAGCGTGATGGATGGACGGGGATGCGCGATCCCAAGCTTGTCGGAATCGGCGTGCACTAGCCGAATCGCTACGCACGGCAGGCGTCGGACCGCTCGATGGCGCAGCCGTTTCAACGGAGGAGGGCGAGATTCATGCCGGAGTTGGACATCGGGGACATCCTCAAGCTGTTGCCCCATCGCTATCCATTTCTATTGGTCGATCGAATCAGAGAGTGGGAGCCGGGGCAGCGTATTGTCGGTATCAAGAACGTGACCGCCAACGAACCCTTTTTCCAGGGACATTTCCCGGAGCGCCCCATTATGCCGGGTGTTCTGATTCTGGAAGCCATGGCGCAGGTCGGTGGCGTATTGGCTTTCAAGTCCATGCCGGCGGCGGACAAACCGGTCGTCTATCTCACGGGGGTGGATCGAGCAAAATTTCGGAGGCCGGTCATTCCGGGAGATCAGTTGCGATTTGAAATCGAGGTAATCAAGCGGCGTTCGCCGTTTTGGAAGATGGAGGGTCGTGCGTTGGTGGAGACCAACCTTGTGTGTGAAGCGGAAATTACGGCCATGGTAACGGACGAAAAGGCGTCGGACGCGAATCGCTAATCGCTAATCGCTAATCGCGTCGCGCAGGACCCAAGCCGCGACGGACCAGGCGATTGACGAATGACAGTGAACGATTAACGGGAGGAACGCGAGTGGAGATTCATCCAACGGCGGTTGTGCATCCGAAGGCCGGACTGGCGGACGAGATCGTGATCGGTCCCTATTGCGTCGTCGGCGAACATGTCACCATCGGACGAGGTACGAAACTCGAGTCGCATGTGTCCGTGGAGGGATGGACGGAGATCGGCGAGCGATGCCACCTCTATCCGTTCGCCTCGATAGGGGGGCCGCCGCAACACCTCCACTACAAGGGGGAGCCCACCAAGGTCGTTATCGGCAATGACAATATCTTGCGCGAATATGTCACCGTCAATCGCGCGACGGTGCAGGGAGGAGGGGTGACCAGGTTGGGAAACCACAACTTCCTGATGGCCTATGTGCATGTGGCGCACGATTGTCAGCTCGGCAATCACCTGATCATGGCGAACTGCGCCACTCTGGGCGGACATATTACCATCGGGGATCATGCGATCATCGGCGGTCTGACCGGAATTCATCAATTTGTCCGGGTGGGGGCCTATGCCATGGTCGGAGGCTGTTGCGGACTCACCCAGGATGTCGCGCCATTTACAAGAGCGGCGGGCGGCTATCGGGCTCGCATGTACGGCATCAATTATATCGGGCTCAAACGGCAAGGCTTCACCAACGACCAGTTGTCCGTGCTCAAGCGGGGCTACGATCTGCTGTTCAGGTCCGGTCATCGGTTGGCGGAAGCGGCCAAGCTCGTGCGACAGGAATTTGCGGGTCATAAGCACGTCATGGAAATGACGGACTTCGTGGACGGCACCAAGCGCGGCCTCTGCGCATCCGTCGGACGGGACGAAGAGGCGGATGAATAGCATGACCTGCGGGACCGAATCGACCGCCGAGATGCGACGTATCGGGTTGATCGCCGGCAACGGGCGATTCCCGGTGATTTTCGCCGATAACGCCAGGCGGTTGGGTTATCAGGTGTACGCCGTTGCCCACGTCGGTGAAACGGAGCCGGAGCTGGCCGACCACGTGGATCGCATCCACTGGATCAAAATCGGACAGCTCAACAAGTTGGTCCAGGCACTCAAGAGCGAGGGCGTGACGGAAGCGGTCATGCTCGGAGGGGTGAAGAAGACCCATGTGTTCACGACCGTGCGGCCGGACTTTCGCACCTTGGCCATGGCTGCCCGTCTGGCGATTTGGCGCGACGATGACATCCTGCGCGAGTTCGCCGCCGAACTGGAACGCGAAGGCATCATGATTCGAGAGTCGACGTTCGGCTTGAAGGGCGTGCTGGTCGAGGAGGGCGTCCTGTCGGGCCGTCGGCCGAGCGATAAGGAATGGGAAGACATTCGATATGGATGGGACGTCGCGCGTGAAATCGGGCGTCTCGATATCGGACAATGTGTGGTGATCAAGGACCGGGTCGTGGTGGCGGTGGAAGCCGTCGAGGGAACGGACGGGGCCATTCGCCGGGGCGGCGAGCTGGCGGCTGGCGGCGCGGTCGTCGTCAAGCGATGCAAACCGCAGCAGGACCTGCGGTTCGACCTGCCGGCCGTCGGGCCGCGCACCATCGAGGTGATGCAGTCGGTCAAGGCGAACGTCCTGGCGCTCGAAGCGGGACGAAGCGTGCTGTTGGATCGCGCGGAGATGCTTCAGGCCGCCGATCGCGCGGGAATTGCGGTGGTGGGTCTGAGCGGAGATCCGCATCGTTCAACGTGATTCGTGGATCGAGCAGTGAGGTCGGGCGACATGGTTGGCGGTCGTGGTTCGCGCGGTCATGGTTCGTAATCGATGTGATACGATCAGCGGGGGGGTATGCCGGCATTACGCACCGGGGTTGTCGGGGTCGGACATCTGGGCCAGCACCATGCGCGTCTCTACGCCGCGCTTCCGGACTGTCAACTGGTCGGGGTTTTCGATGCGGATCCGGAACGGGCGCGCCTGATCGCAGAGCGTCACGGCGGGCGACCGTTCTCCACGCTGGAGGAGCTGATCGACTCCGTTCAAGCGGTCAGCGTGGCCGTGCCGACCACCGCCCATTACGAAGTGGCCAAGCTCTGCCTGGATCGCGGCCGACATGTCTTGGTTGAAAAGCCGATCGCGGCGCGCCTGGTCGACGCCCAGGAGCTGGTACGCCTCGCGGCCGTGCGCGGCTGTGTCCTGCAGGTCGGCCACAGCGAACGGTTCAACCCCATCATGTTGGCCGCTCGGCCCTACATCGAAACTCCATCCTTCATCGAATGCCACCGGCTCAGCTCCTTCGGCGAGCGGGGGACGGATGTGGACGTGATTCTTGACCTCATGATTCACGACCTCGACATGGTTTTGTCGTTCAAGCCCGGCCGGGTTGAGGAGGTGCGTGCCGCCGGGGTGCCGGTCCTGTCGTCCCATGTCGATATCGCAAATGCGCGAATTCAGTTCGGCGGCGGATGTGTGGCCAATCTGACCTCGAGCCGAGTCTCCATGAACCGCATGCGGCGATTGCGCGTGTTTCAACGAGACCGGTATGTCTCGGTCGATTATCAGACCAGGCATGCGGTGGTCTATCGCCGCCTGGTGGATCAGAGCACGAAACCTCAACTCGATGTGGAACAGCTCGACGGCTCCGATGAGGAACCGCTCAAGCTGCAATTGCAGTCGTTCATGACTTCCATCATGACGGGCGCGCCGGCGGTCGTGTCCGGAGAGGCGGGCACCGCGGCGCTGGCGCTCGCCTACCAAGTTCGGGAGGCGATTGACTCCTTCTTGCACCGCCAACCACAGGCACCCGCATCCGCCGGTGGCTAACCACGCGCGCTCTACGGCTTCGAAAGACTGGATTGTTCCGATCGCATGCCTCGTATCTTCATCGTGACGGGAGAAGCGTCAGGGGACGCGCACGGCGCCAATCTGGCGCAGGCCTTGCGCGCGCAGCGGCCCGATTGTGAGTTGATCGGCGTGGGCGGGCATCGCATGGCCGAGGCCGGGGTTGACCTGATCACCGGACTCAAGCGGCTCGACCACATGGGCTTCCCGGGACCGTCCGTACTCCGTGGTGCCTACCACAATTACCGCCGGCTTGCCGGGCTCTTGAAGGCGACCGTCTTCGATGCGGTCGTCTTTATCGATCATCCGGGACTGAACCTTCGGCTTGCACGCGTTGCCAAGGCGGCCGGGCAGCGGGTGGTGTATTACATCGCGCCCCAGATTTGGGCCTGGGCTCCTGGCCGGATCAAGCTGATTCAGCGCGTGGTCGACCAGATGCTGGTGATCCTGCCGTTCGAACGAGCGCTCTATCAGCGAGCCGGGGTTCCTTGCGAATTCGTGGGGCATCCCTTGCTCGATCAGGTGGCGCCTTCATACAATTCAGCGGAGCTACGGCGCCAATTCGGCCTGGAAGGGACTGGGCCGGTCATCGGCCTGTTGCCGGGCAGCCGAGAATCCGAAGTCCGTTCCCTGTTGCCGATACTGCTCGACGCCGCGAATCGCGTCAGGGAACGGGAGCCGTCCGCCCGGTTCGTTCTGGCTCAAGCCGGGTCGATCGCCGGTACGTTGCTGGCCGGGCAGCTCCAGGCGTGCGCGGTGCCGGTGACCGTAGTGAAAGACCGGGCGAGCGAAGTCATGGCCTGCGCGGATGTCCTGTGGGTGGCGTCGGGGACGGCGACGCTTCAGGCCGCCATTGTCGGCACGCCGATGGTGTTGCTCTATACGACGGCCTGGCTGACCTATTGGATCGCGCGGTACAAGATTCTTGTACAATGGATCGGCCTCGTAAACATCGTGGCGGGTCGGACCATCGTGCCCGAACTGATCCAGCGGGAGGCGACGCCGGAACGCTTGAGCGAGGAGGCCATGCGCCTCCTGCGTGATCCGGAGGCGGCCCGGACGATGAAAGAAGCACTGCGCAAGGTTCGAGAATCTCTTGGCAAGCCGGGGGCCTCGCATCGCGCCGCCGAGGCGATTCTGAAGGTGTGTCGGGCATGACCCTCTATCTCCGATTGCTGAAATACCTCGGTTCGTATCGGGTCCGGCTGGCCGCGGCGATTGTCTGTGCGGCCATGGTGGCCGCGCTCTCAGGCGTCTACGCCTGGCTCGTGCGTCCCGTGTTGGACGGGATTTTCATCAACAAGGACTCGACGCTCCTGATGGTGTTGCCGCTGGCCATTCTCGCAGTGGCCGTGCTCAAGGGACTGTTCAACTACGGTCAGAACTATCTGATGAATTATGTGGGGTTCCGGGTCGTGACGGATATCCGCCAGCAGCTTTTCGAGCAGATGGTCCGATTGCCCGTCTCCTATCACGACGCCAACAATTCGGGGCGACTGGTGTCCCGCGTGGTCAACGACGTGATCTTGATGTCGAACGCGGTGTCCGGCGTCCTCAAAGACATCTTTCAGCAGGGGCTGACGCTCGTCGTGATGCTCGGCGTCGTGTTCTATCAAAACTGGAAGCTGGCCACGATTTCGCTGCTCGTGATTCCGTTCTCGCTCTATACGATGACCACCATGGGACGGCGGATGCGCAAGCTCGCGAGCTTCGGGCAGGAACGCATCGGGGACATGTCCTCCACGATTCAGGAGACCTTGGGGGCCATCCGCGTCGTGAAGGCCTTCAACCGCGAACAGGTCGAGCGAGAGCGATTTCGGACGCACAACCGCGCCGTGCTGGCGAACTTGATGAAGTCGATCCAGGTATCGTCGCTGGGTTCCTCGCATATGGAGGTCATCGGCGTGATCGGCATTGCCGGGATCATCTGGTACGGGGGGTTTCTGGTCATTCGGGGAGAGATGACGCCGGGAGCATTTTTCTCGTTCTTGACCGCCATGTTCATGGCCTATACCCCGATCCGCCGGTTGTCCGGAGCCAACAACACGATCCAGCAGGCGGTCGCGGCGGCGGAACGGGTGTTCATGGTCTTGGACCTTGACGATGAGCACAAGATGGACCGGGGGACGCTGACGCTCGAACCGGGCCCTCAATCGATCGGATTCCGACGTGTCACGTTCCAATATCCGGGGCATGCCATCGCCGCCTTGGAAGAGATCGACCTCCAGGTGGCGGCCGGGGAAGTCGTGGCCTTGGTCGGGAGCAGCGGCAGTGGAAAAACCACCTTGATTAGTCTGGTCCCCCGCTTTTACGCCCCGACATCCGGCACGGTCCTGATCAACGGGCAGGACATCGCCTCGTACACGCTGCGATCATTGAGGAGCCAGATCGGAATCGTCTCGCAGGAGGTGGTGCTGTTCGACGACACGATCCGCAACAACATCGCCTATAGTCGCGACGGCGCGTCCGAAGCGGAGGTGATGCGCGCCGCCTCCGCCGCCCATGCTCACGAATTCATTTCGAAGCTCCCGCAGGGATACGACACGGTGGTGGGGGAACGCGGTCTCAAACTTTCCGGAGGGGAACGCCAGCGTCTGGCGATCGCGCGTGCGATTCTCAAGGATTCTCCGATTTTGATTCTGGATGAAGCCACCTCCGCTCTGGATTCTGAATCCGAACGAGTCGTTCAACTTGCGCTCTCTAACTTGATGAAAAATCGCACAACGCTCGTGATCGCCCATCGACTCTCGACGATTCAGAAGGCCGACCGGATCGTGGTCATGAGCCGAGGCCGTATTGTGGAATCGGGCACGCACGATCAACTTCTGGCCCATCACGGCATCTATCGGCGATTGCACGATATGCAGTTCCAAGATACCCCTCTCGGAGCCGAGTAACGAGAGCTGGCGCAGGGACTCCTTCATGATGAACTGGATCAAACTCTCGCTCGTGCCTCCGGTCGGTGCCTTCATCATCCGTCTACTCGGGTCGCTTATCCGGTTTGATCGGATCGGCGATGAAGTGATGCAAGAATGTTATGGCAAGGGACGGGGGATGATCTTTGCGTTTTGGCACAGCCGACAGTTGATGATGCCGTTGGCCTATCGCGGGCGCCGGATCCATGTGTTGATCAGCCGTCACCGGGACGGCGAGATCATCGCCCGGTTGATTGGTCGATTCGGCTTTTTCAGCGTCCGCGGCTCGACCACCCGAGGAGGCATGGCGGCGCTCCGCAATTTGATCCGAGCCGGAGAGGAGGGGGGCGATCTCTGCGTGACCCCCGACGGTCCCAAGGGTCCGGCCCAGGTTGCCAAACCCGGCGTCGTCCATCTGGCCAAGGCGACGGGGTTGCCGATCGTGCCGGTCACCTTCGGCTGCTCAAAAAAAAACTCTGCGCAAGCTGGGATCGCTTTCTGATTCCCCTTCCCTTCTCCCGAGGGCTCTTTCTGTGGGGACGGCCGATTCTGGTTTCTTCTAATGCCTCCGACGTGGAGGTGGAAGCGAAACGGCGAGAGCTGGAAGTGTCGTTAAACGAGTTGACGGCCCGCGCCGATGCCCTGGTTTCCGGTCGTCCGAACACTTGAACGGAAGGTCCGTGCGGCCAGACGGCATCGATCGAATCGGCCGAAAGCGACCATGCTGCTCGGGTTGTACAACGTGCTCCTGGTACTGGCCTCGCCGATCATCCTCCTGATCCTCCTGGCCAAACGACGCTGTCGTCGCGGATTGTTGTACCGGCTTGGTGTGAAGCTGCCGCCGTGGCCGTCGGCAGGGGGGCCGGCTGCCGGCTCCGTAATCTGGATTCACGCCGTGTCTTTGGGAGAAGTCGTGGCGGTGACGCCGCTCGTCAAATTGCTGCACGCCCGCTATCCCAGTCGCCCGTTGGTTGTCTCTACCGTCACCGAAACCGGGCGCGAGGCGGTGGAACAGCGGTTGACCGGCATCGCCGTCCACTGTTACGCGCCGCTGGACTATTCCTGGGCGGTGGCGAGACTCATCGAGCGCCTGAGACCGGGTCTGTACCTGTTCGTCGAGACCGAACTCTGGCCGAACCTTTTAACCGCGCTCGCGGCGTGTGGCGTGCCGACCGTGATGCTGAACGGGCGTATTTCGAGTCGATCCTTCGCTCGCCAGCAGTGGCCGATTGTGCGGCACGTGTACCGGTTCATCCTGCGCCGGCTGTCGCTGTGCTTGATGCAGTCCGATCGGGATGCGCAACGGATCGTCGCCTTGGGGGCGGACTCACGCAAGGTTCTGCGCACGGGCAACATCAAGTTCGACCAGCCACCCGTCGATTTGCAGCAAGATCGGCTGGCCACGCTGACCGGATGGATCTTCCGACAATCGTCTCCGCCGGTGTTGGTGGCGGGCAGCACCCATCCGGGCGAAGAGGAGATGTTGATCTCGGCCTGCGAGGAGCTCCGTAAGGACAGGCCGCTGGTGCTGATCCTGGCGCCGCGCCATATCGAACGAACGGAGGAGATCGAGCGGATGTTGACGCAGCGGGGTCTCTCCTACCTTCGCCGGTCTCGACTGGCGAAGGAAACCGCCGGTCCCGCAGGCGCTTCGGAACCGTGGGTCTTGTTGCTGGATACGAGAGGCGAACTCGGAGCGGTCTACCATGAGGCCGCCGTCGCGTTCGTGGGCGGGACCCTGGCCCCGGTCGGCGGCCATAATCTGCTCGAACCAGCCGCATGGGGAAAGCCGGTGCTCTTCGGACCCCACACAGACCATTGTGAGGAGATCGCACAGGTACTCGAATCCGCCGGCGGCGGGATCAGGGTACGGACCGTCGATCAGATTGTCGAAGTCTGCCGTCGTCTGCTGGACGACCCGGTGAATTTGAATCGAGTGGGGGAACTGGCCAGATCCGCTTTGTATGAGAACCAGGGAGCGTTGGAGCGAAGCCTCGATGCGATGGCGGAGTTCCTTGAGGGCGGACCCTCGCAGATCGACAGGATGGCGCCGGCAACCTGTTCGGACCGTGCCGGAAGCGGTTCGAGGTAGAGCACAGTGGAGTCACTGCGATCCCTCACGCGGATGCTCTCGTGGCCCTTTGACCTTGCGGCTCGCGGCCGTGCCGCGGCCTATCGATGGGGACTGTTGCCCACGAAGCGATTGCCCGTGAGGGTGATCAGCATCGGCAACCTCACCGTCGGCGGAACGGGCAAAACGCCGATGGTGATCTGGACCGCCCAACAGTTGGTGGACCAAGGCCGAAGGGTGGCGGTGCTCAGCCGCGGCTATGGCCGGAAGAGCCCGGATCCTTACCTGATCGTGTCCGACGGGCATCACCTGCTGGCCAGTCCGCTTGAGGCCGGCGACGAACCCTCTCTGATCGCCCGGCGGTGTCCAAAGGCGATCGTCGCCGTCGGCGCCGATCGTTATGAACTCGGCCGTTGGCTCTTGGATCGCGTAGCGGTCGATGACGTGGTGTTGGACGACGGTTTTCAACACCTGTCGCTGTGGCGAGATCTCAATCTGCTGGTCATGGATGCGACCGATGTGGATGGGCTGAAGGGGTATTTTCCGTTTGGGCGTCTCCGAGAGCCGTTGACCGCTGCGGCGCGTGGCTCGCACTTGATCGTGACCCGTGCCAGTGAGGGGAGCCGAGAACAGCCGGTGGTCAGGTTGTTGGAGAGGGCCCTCGGGTTTCGGATTGTCCCCGTTGAAGTCGATTTCGCGCCGGACCGGTTGATCAATGTTCCGCGGGGGGACGAGATGGACGAGACGTCCATCAAGGGCAAGGCGGCCGTCGCCGTCAGCGCGATCGGCAACCCGGACTCATTCGCGCGCCTGCTTCGGAGTATGGAACTGGAAGTCCGCCACCATATCACGTTCCGTGACCATCACACCTATCGCCCAGGCGATGTCGAATCGGTCCAGAGACGAGCGGAGGCCTGCCGCGCCGATCTCATTGTGACGACCGAGAAAGATGCCTGCAAGCTGGCGGATCTGGTCGGCGCCGATCCCGGATGGTGGGCGGTGCGGTTGCAACCTCGATTCAGATCAGGTGAAGGTGATCTCCTGGCGATGTTGAACGATCGATTACAGCCAGGTCCATCTCCGTCATGATGTATCGCGACGTCGCCCGGATTCTGCTACGCGTTCCCAACTGGATCGGGGATGCGGTCATGTGCGAGCCGGCGATTCGGGCGCTCCACCGGATGTATCCGGAGGCATGCATCACGGTGCTTGGCCGGTCTTCCATCGTCGAATTGTTGGAGGGCCATCCGGATGTGGCGACGGCGATGGTCTACGACCACCGGGCCCGGCATCAGGGACTCGGCGGAAAATGGACCCTTGTCCAAGAATTGCGTGTCCGGCGCTTCGACCTAGCGGTGTTGTTCCAGAACGCGTTCGAAGCCGCATTCATC
This sequence comes from Nitrospiraceae bacterium, assembly GCA_040981105.1. Taxonomy (GTDB): domain Bacteria; phylum Nitrospirota; class Nitrospiria; order Nitrospirales; family Nitrospiraceae; genus Nitrospira_G. Next base: position 78,075 of record JANRMO010000005.1, on the reverse strand, counting down.
ACGGCGTTGGCCGGGATTCCTCGACGCTACGGCTATGCGACCGACGGGCGTAGCTGGTTATTGACCACCGCCGTTCCGAAGGTTCCTCATGTGCCTCATCAGGTGTCCTATTATCTCGACCTGTTGCGGCAACTGGGGTGTGAAACCGAACCCAGCCCGCCGAGACTGTATCTCAAGTCGGAGGAGGAAGCGGCCGTGGTGGCGCGGATGGCCGGATTCGGTGTGCAGCCGGAAGAGACGCTCGTCGGGCTCAATCCCGGTTCAACCTATGGAACGGCCAAACGGTGGTTGCCGGATCGTTTTGCGGAATCGGCTACCAGGGTGGCCGCGATCTGTCGGGAGCGTACCGGGCGTCCGGCTCATGTCGTGATCGTAGGGGCTTCGGGCGAAGAGGAGTTGGGTGAGGCCATCGCGAGACGGATCGATGCCCCAACGGTCGTCCTGTCCGGACGGACCTCGATTCGAGAGCTGATGGCGATTACGAAACGGTGCCGCGTCTATTTGACCAACGATACGGGACCAATGCATGTTGCAGCGGCCTTCGGGGTTCCGGTGGTGGCCGTGTTCGGCCCGACGGATTGGCGTACGACCGCTCCCTACGGGGAGGGCCAAGCGGTGGTGCGGACGCCGGTAGATTGCGCCCCTTGTCTCTTGCGCGAATGCCCGATCGACCACCGGTGCATGACCGGCGTGACGGTGGAACAGGTGGTGGGTTTGGCCCGGCTGGCGATATCCTCCAGCCTCCAGACCGCAGGCTCCGAGGGTCAGCACTCGGCACTCAGCACCCAACACTCGTCTCTCAGTCCTCAACCTGCAACCCTCAGTACTCAGGACTCGGCACCCAACCCTCGCCCGCTTGCGGGCGTGACCGTATTCCTTGACCGCGACGGCACGTTGAACCGAGACACCGGCTATCTGAATGATGCCGAGGCGCTTGACCTGCTGCCCGGGGTCGCGGAGGCGCTCGCGCGTCTGAGCACGGCCGGCGCTCGGTTGATCGTCATCACCAACCAGTCGGGTGTGGCGCGGGGCCTGATCACAGGGCAGCAGCTCACTGCCATCCACGATCGCCTCGGCACCTTGTTGGCGCGGCAGGGCGTGGTCTTGACGGGTCTCTATGTCTGTCCGCATCATCCGGACGATGGATGTCGTTGCCGGAAGCCCGAGACGGGACTGATCGATCAAGCCTGTCTCGACCACAAGCTCGATCGAACCAAGCTCTATGTCGTCGGCGATCGGGCTCGCGACATTGTATCGGGGCGGAGGGCGGGCGCCAGAACGGTCCTGTTGTTGTCCGGCCAAGCGAGTCGGGAGGAACTGGCGCAGCTGCGCGAAGCGGGCAAGCCTCCGGACTTCGTTGCCGGCAGCATGACCGAGGGCGTGGACTGGATTTTGCGGGACCGGCCCAGCCGCCGGGATCTCGCGTTTCAGGGTGAGACCAACGGAGGGCATTTCGGTGCCTGAGTCCATCGAACAGATCTCGATTTCAGATGTCCGGCGTCTTCTGTTGATCAAGCCCAGTTCGCTCGGCGACATCGTCCATGCCTTGCCGATCATTCCGGTGCTGCGCGCGCGATTTCCCCAGGCGGAGGTGTCCTGGTTGGTCAAGGAGCAATGGGCCGATATTCTTGAGCGAGTGGAAGGGATCGATCGCATCTGGAAGGTCAAGGATCGGTTGGACGGCTGGATCGACACGATGCGGCGGCTCCGATCCCATCGATTTGATCTGGTGATCGACCTGCAGGGGCTGCTACGCAGCGGCGTCCTGGCCTGGAGGACCGGATGTTCAATCCGAGTCGGTTTTGAAAATGCGCGAGAAGGGAGCCCTTGGTTTTACACCCATTGCGTATCGGTTCCCAATCCGGATATCCATGCGGTGGATCGGTACCTGACGGTGGCACGGTATCTCGGATGCTCGATTCCAGATCGGGTGCGGTTTCCCTTCGTCTTCACGCAGGAGCACGAAGCAACTGTACGGGACACGCTCTCGAAGCACGGTGTTGGACCTCAGAGCCGATGGGCGGCCTTGAATGTCTCGGCCCGCTGGCCGACGAAACGGTGGCCGCGCGAGTCGTTTGTCGAGGTTGCGAACCGGCTGCTGACGGAGGGGTGGGACGGGATCATCGTGATCGGTGGGGCGGAGGATCGGGTCGAGACAGAATCGGTGATTCAGGCGGTGAAGGGACGCGCCGTCAATCTTGCCGGCCAGATCCCGTTACGCGTGCTGCCGGCACTTTTGCGGGCGGCCGGATGTTTGATCACGAACGATTCCGGTCCCATGCACGTGGCGGCGGCCGTCGGGACGCCGGTCGTGGCGCTGTTCGGTCCGACGAGCGAGATCCGCACCGGCCCCTATGGCTTGGGCCATGACGTCTGTTCGGTCACCCTTCCCTGTCGTCCCTGTTTCAGCCGGATCTGCCGGCAGAAGGTCCACCTCGAATGTTTGACCCGCATCACGCCTGCGGAAGTCGTCCGACAGGTGCATCGCGTGACGAGCGGCTCGGCGGTCTCGCTCATCTCATGAAACTGTTTATCCTCGAATCGAGCGCGACGGTCGGCGGGCAGGAACTGGCCGTCGTCCTCCATGCGGACGGATTGCGAAAACGCGGACATCAGGTCACGATGATCCTGGAGCCCGGCAGTCCGATCATGGACATGGCCAAGCGGGAGGGCATTCCGGTCGTGGGGCTCCGCATGAGGCGGTGGTGCTACCCCTCGGCAATCCTGACGCTCCGCCGGTTGATGGCGCAGGAACGGCCGGCCATCGTGCACGTCAACAGCTCGCGGGACAGTTGGATCGGATCGCTGGCCGCCCGGATGGTGGCGCCTCGCCCGCCGGTCATCAGGACCAGACACATTTCAACCCCGCTGAACCGCAATCTGACCACGAGTCTGCTCTATCAGCGGTTGTTCGACCTCGTCATCGTCACCGGTGGTGAATTGACCCGCCGCGCATTGATCGAGCGTGACGGGCTTGCGTCGGACAGGGTCGTGGCGTTCCCGATCGGCATCGACATCGGGGTCTTCAAGCCTGGAGCGCCCACGAAGAATCTCCGGGAGGAGTTGGGGCTCCCACCGACGCACCTGCTGGTCGGGTTGATTTCTTATCTGCGCTCCTATAAAGGACACGAGTATTTCATCGACGCGGCCGCCCGTGTCGCGGCCCGCGATCGGGATGTGACCTTCGTGGTGGTTGGTCAGGGGCCGGAAGAGGCGAGACTCCGGGCGCGTATCCAAGAGCAAGGGGTCGGCCATTCGGTGCGTATGTTGGGCTATCGAGACGACCTGTTGAACGTGTTTCACTCGCTCGATGTCTTCGTCATTCCATCCGTAGAGGGGGACACGATTCCCCAGGTGCTCATGCAGGCTATGGCGGTCGGTCTGCCGGTCGTCTCGACGACGGTGGGCTCCATCCCGGACGTCGTGAGAAACGGGGAAACCGGATTCGTCGTGCGGCCCCGCGACGCCGCGGCATTGGCCGAACGGATCCGTCTCTTGTTGAACGACGGCGACCTGCGGGCCAGGATGGGTGCGGCGGGACGCTCCCTGGTCGAGCGACACTATTCGCTGGATCGGATGCTGGATGAGCTCGAGCGTGTGTACCGCCGCGCGGCCGAACGTGCCGCTGGCAGGGCATGATGGACGTCGTGTCGCCGAAGGTATCGGCCGTCATCATGGCTTATAACGACGAGCCGAACATGCGCGCGTGTCTGGAATCGGTGACCTGGGCGGACGAGATCGTGGTGGTGGATTCCTTCAGTACGGACCGGACCGCGGTGATCGCCAAGGAGTTCACCGACCGGATCTTTCAGCACGAGTTTCGAGGGTTCGGGCGACTCAGGAATGAGGCCACCGCGCACGCCTCGCACGACTGGATCTTCAGCCTGGATACGGACGAGCGCGCCACGCCGGAGGTGTGTGAGGAGGTGCGCCACACGGTCGTCTCCGGTCGGGCCGATGCCTATTTCATTCCGCGCAAGAATTATTTTCTGGGCCGGTGGATCCGGCACTGCGGCTTCTATCCCGACTATCGACAGCCGCAACTGTTCCGCAAGGGCTGCGTCCGGTACCGCGAGGGCGATGTCGTGCACGAAGGGTTCGACATCATGGGGACGGCGGGATATTTCGCCCATGCGATCCTCCAATATCCGTTCCGCAATATTGATCACTATCTGACCAAGATGGATCGGTATTCGGATTTGATGGCCAAGCGAATGGTTGAACAGGGACGTCGATTCCATCCGCACCAACTGGTCAGTCATCCGCTCTTCACCTTTCTGAAGATGTACGTTGGACGAAGTGGCTGGCGGGATGGGATGCCGGGGCTCATCCTCTCCGGCCTGTACGGCTATTACACATTTATGAAATATGCCAAATTTTGGGAACTTCGAAAGAAAGTCTCACGTTAAAGTTTAAGTCATAGTCGGAGGGGCATGTCCGTGGCGATCCTGGCGATCTTTGGTCTTCCCCTCAACCTCGGCTTCGGTTTCGTGGAGCAGAGACGATGAAAGTCAGCGGGTTTACATTCTGCCGGAATGCGGTCAAATATGACTATCCGGTGACGGAGTCCATCCGGTCCATCCTGCCGATCGTCGATGAATTCATCGTCAACATCGGCCGGTGCGACGACGGCACCCGTGAGTTGATCGCCTCCATCGAAAATCCGAAGATTCGGATCATCGACTCGGTATGGGACGAGACATTGCGGCAAGGCGGGCTCATCTATTCTCAGCAGACGAACATCGCCTTATCTCATTGCCGGGGAGACTGGGCCTTCTATCTCCAGGCCGACGAAGTCATTCATGAGGACGATCTGCCGGTCATCGCCCGTGCCATGGCCCGGCACGTGAACAACCCTGCCGTGAAGGGGCTTCTCTTTCGGTACCTGCATTTCGTCGGCGACTACTGGTCTCTGAATCCCTGGTACTACCATAAGGCGGTCCGGGTCATCCGCAATAACGGAGAGGTCGAATCCTGCGGCGATGCGGTCGGCTTTCACGAGAAGTCGACGCAACGCTATCTGCAGAGCGGGCCTCCGGAATGGCTTGCCTCGTCCGGGGCGCTGGTTTTTCATTACGGCTGGGTCAAGTCCCCTACGACGATGACGGCGAAGAAACGCGAGCAGACATCCGTCTATCACGGGGATGCGCCTCCACCATCGGAGACTCGCTGGTTCATGTCCGAGGCTGCGGAGTTCGAGAACTATGACATCCTCAAGGACTTCCGCGGTCGCCATCCGGCGGTGATGCGGGATCGAGTGACCGCGGCGCGCCGCCTGAAGCCGCGCGTCAATCGGTGGCTCAACTGGCGTTTTTACCGGGAGATTGCACATCGTGGGTTTCGAGGGTAAACCGGCTGGGGCGATCACCGCTCTGATCATCGCCAAGAACGAAGGACACAATATTGTGGACTGCTTGGAGTCCGTTCAATGGGCGGATGAGCGGATCGTGGTGGATGCCCAGAGCGCGGACCGGACCGTGGAACTCGCGGTGCAGGCCGGCGCCCGGGTGTTCGTTCGCCCGTGGCCCGGGTACGGGCCGCAGAAAAATTTCGGGATCGAACAGGCGAGCCACGAGTGGATCATGATCGTCGATGCCGACGAACGGGTGCCGGATGCGCTCGCGCGCGAAATCAAGACGGCACTTGCTGCCGATGTGCCATCGGACGTAGCGGCCTTCGAGGTCCCCAGACGCAATTTCTTCTATGGCCGCTGGATGCAGGGGGGTGGCATGTACCCCGACTATCAAATCCGTCTTATCCGGCGCTCCGCCTGCCGGTACGACGATACGAAACTGCATGAGCGACTTCTCTTCCAGGGGCGCATCCTCCGGCTTGCGAATCCGATGGACCACCACACGATGCCGACGGTCGGCCACCACGCGCGAAAGATCGTCGCCTATTCCACACTCGGCGCCGCAGAGAAACTCAAACGCCGGTCGCGCGTGACGGCGATGCAGATCGCCGGCCATCACCTCGGCACGATCGCCAAGACGTACCTCCTGCGCGGCGGCTGGCGGGAGGGAGTGCCTGGGGTTGTCGTGGCGATGTTTGCCGGCATGTTCACCTTCCTGAAATATGCCAAGGCGTGGGAATCGATGGCGGTCGGCGACGGAGGAGAGCAGTGAGAATCGGAATCTATGCGACGCCGGCGGTGCGGGACCGGGGAGGGGTCGGCTGGTATGTCTATTACTTACTCCGGGGGCTCGTGCGGTTGACCGACGACTTCGAGTTGGTCTGTTACGTCGACCGCGGCTCGTTCCATCCCGATAAGCTCGATGCCTGGGCAGGCGATCCACGGGTGCGTTGGTGCGAGACTCCCCGGTGGGCCATCAAGTACTTGGCGCGACGGGACCGGCTCGATCTCTATCACGGAACAAATTTTCGCCTCCAAACAGTCGGACGGCACGGGGGGCTGGTCACGATCTATGATGGATGGCTGGATCGTCATCCGGAGTATTCGACGCGCGTATTTGGTCAGCGCAGCGCGGCCTCACGGACCAGGCGCGCGGTCTGGCGTGCGCGGAGAGTCCTGACGATCTCGAGGTTCTCGGCGAGGGAAATCACCGAACTCTACGGTCTGCCGCCCGAGCGGATCGAGGTGGTCTATTGCGGCATTTCGGAGGAGTTCCGTCCTCTACGCGATCCAGCGGCGATGGCGAGTCTGCGCGAGAAATTGACACTCTCGCCCGATGAGGGCTTCGTGCTGTTTGTCGGAGGGGCGGACCCGCGGAAAAATCACCGTATGTTCCTTCAGGCGGCGGCCGATCAGGTGGCGCGTCTGGGACGGCGCAAACTGGTCCTGGTTGGCGATTCCGTCCATCGGTTCGGGAACTATCTGGAGAGTGCGAAAGCTGTCGGATTGGCGGACCGCGTCATCTGTCCAGGAAGGGTCTCGGGTGTCGAGCTTCGCCTGCTGTACTCCCATGCGGATCTGTTCGTTTTTCCGTCGCTGTATGAAGGATTCGGCATGCCGGTGCTGGAGGCGATGGCCTGCGGGACGCCGGTGGTGACGTCCGACCGCTCGTCCTTGCCTGAAGTGGCAGGGGACGCCGCCCTGTTGGTGAATCCTGAAGATCCCGCTCAATTGGGCCAAGCCATGGTACGGGTGCTGGAGGATCGTGCCTTGCGGGACACGCTCATTTCGAAAGGATTTGAACGGACCACCCTCTTCAGTTGGGAGGATGCGGCTCGACAGGTCCTGCGTGTCTACCAGGAACTCTGTTCTCCGAGCCGTGCGTCCGCGTTCTGTTCCTCCGGAGGCGCCGCGACCCACAGTGGCCAGTCGGCCGAGGCCTCTCCGTCGCATCCCCTGCTTGAACCGGATCGTGCCGTCGGATCAGGTCTGATCCCGCGTCCGATCTCAATCCGGAACATCCTGCTCCTGAAGCTGCGATACATCGGCGATGTGTTGCTCGTGACACCGATCTTGCGTGCCCTACGCCAAGCGTTCCCCGACAGCCGGCTAACCGTCGCGGTGTATCCCGGAACGGAAGATGTGTTGCGGCACAATCCGGATGTGGCGGAGGTGCTCTTGGTCGATCGGAGCCGATTCGGTTCTCAGGCGTACTTTTATCACGAAGTGCGGAAGCGAGGTTTCGACTGCGTGATCGATCTCACAGGCAATGATCGGGCCGAGTTTACCTGCCTGTTGAGCCGCATTCCGATCCGCATCGGGTTTCGGGAGCCACGCCGTTGGCGAGGGTGGCTGGCCTATACGCACGAGGTTGCCTCGCTTCCGGAAGGGACCCATCGGATCAGCCGGGACATGGCGCTGCTGGCGCCGCTTGGGATTACGTCCAAGCCCGAACCTCCGATCGTGTGGCTGACAGCGGAGGAGGAGGAGCAGGGGAGGCGAACGCTCCAAGAATTCGGAATTCTGCGGGACGACCGGCCCCTGATCATGTTCCATCCTGGGGCTCGATACTGGTTCAAGGCCTGGCCGGCCGAGCGGTTTGCCCGGTTGGCCGACCGGCTCTTTTCTGAAGCCGGTTGTCAAGTCTTGATCGGCGGCGGCCCAAGCGAAAAGGCCGCGGCGGCTGAGATCCAAGACCGAGCGCACCGCCGTCCCGTCAATTTGACGGGGCTGGTCAATTTGAGGCAGTTTGCCGCCATCGTCAAGCGATGTGCCCTCTATATCGGTAACGACAACGGCTCGATGCATCTGGCCGCAGCGGTCGGAACGCCGGTCCTCGGGCTCTTCGGGCCGTCTTCTCCGGCGGAATGGGCTCCGTACGGGAGGGCAGAGGTGGCGACCCTTTACAAGGGGTTGGATTGCCGGCCCTGCTACCACCCCACTTGCACACGCGGCGAGCAAAGTTGCATGAGACAAATCACGGTGGACGAAGTGTTCGCGGCGGCTCGACGGTTGTTGCCCGTCCAAACATCTCAGGTGCAATCCATCATGGTTCGTGAGCAGGAGAACTGGGCATGAATGTCCGACGTTTCATAGAAACCATCCGAGAACACTGGGAAAACTTCGAAGAGCCGACGTTTCCCAAGAATCGAAAGTTGAAGCCTATCACCGACAGCCAAGTGGGCATGGCTACCGAGAACACCGGGTTTCTCCTGAACTATGCCGTGTCGCTGATGGAGGAGCAGGAATGCTATCTGGAAGTCGGCACGTGGAAGGGACGTACCCTGAGTTATGCCATGGAGGGCAACGCGGATAAGGAATTCTTTGCCGTCGACAATTTCTCCCAATTCACCAAACGGCCCAAATGGTATCGGCCCTTCTCCGAGCCGGAGCCTCGCCGTTCTCTGAACCGGGTGCTCCGCAACGCATCGAGGACGCATCGCGTCAGTTTTCTCGAAGGGGATTTCCGCACCATTTTGCCGACCTTCTCCAAGACCGTCGGAGTCTACTTTTATGATGGCGGGCATTCATTCCAGGATCAGTACGAGGGATTGGAATTGGGGCTGGCCCATATGGCGGCGGAGAGCCTGATTGTGGTGGATGATACCAATCCCTTCGAGGAAGGAGTCAACGGCAGCGAGGCGAGGAGCGCCAATGAAAAATGGCTCCTCGAACACCCCGATTGGACATTGCTGTTCGACCTGCTCTCCCCCAAACGAGATGTCGGGTGGCACAACGGCATTCAGGTGTTCGGACGGTACGCGACGACCGGCCACCGATAAAGACAGCCCGCCGGCGAGCGGCGGGAGCGAGGGAGGGAGCGACAAGGGCGGTGATACTGGATCTCGGATGCGGAAAGAACAAGGTCGAGGGGGCCTGGGGTATCGACGTTCGGAAGGAACCGGGCGTCCATGTCGTTGCGGATATTGAGCGCCAGCTCCCTTTCAAGGCCGATTCGGTCGATGTAGTGTGGCTTCGCCATGTGATCGAGCATGTGCGCGATCTGATCGGGCTGATGGAGGAGGTGTCTCGCATTTGTCGGCCCGGCGGTACGGTGGAAATCGTCGTGCCCTACTATACGTCCCGGGGAGCCTTTCGCGATCCCACCCATGTCCGGTTCATCACGGAGGACACGTTTCAATATTTCGAGCCGCCGACTGACTACGGGATTCGGACCGATTTCCGAATCGAGCGGATTTCTTATGATGTACGCAAACCGTTTCGCTGGCTGCCAGCCTATCTCCAGAAGCGATGCCGCCGCTACCTGTGGAATGTGGTCGATAACATGAACGTCACGCTTCGTGTGAACAAGGCCGGAGCCCGCTGACTCTTCCCGGGCGCAGTACGTGGTCCCGTGCGAGGAAGGCGCTCGCGGCATGAACATTCTGTACCTCTCCGATCCCGCTCCCGATTATCTTGCCGACCAGATGTATCTGGGACTCTGCCGGGTATTGGGAGGGGAGCAGGTGATTGACTACCCATGGAAGCGCGTGTATCACGATCCAGGCCACCGATTGGAGTATCTGCCTCAAACACCCGGGCGAGCCTACGGCGAAGACGAGATCGTCACCCTGCTTCGCGACGGAAAGGTGGATCTCCTCGTCCTGTCGTCTCCTCGCGCCGCCGCCGGATCGATGCTCGACCGAATCGATCGCCACATACGGCTGCCGCCCTGTGTGCTGATCGACGGCGAGGATGATGCCGGCATCCGCCACGATCTCGTGAAGCGATTCGGTTGTCGCGCATACTTTAAGCGGGAGTTCCGATGGCAGGCGGGCGTTGGGCTCAGGAGGCGCCTCGAACAGTGGCGGGCGTTTAGAGACGGTCAGGACCTGTTTCATCGCACCTTCCCGCTTCCCTTCTCGGTGATTCCCGATGCGGCGCCGGCGCCGGAAGAGGGCCCCCGCGACATCGATGTTTCGTATGCCGCGCGAGCGTCTCACGTGAAACGCCTTCGGGCATGGAATCTGTTGAAAGCGGCCGACGGCCTACGTTGCGAAGGCGGTCTGTATGCGGAGCCGACAGACCGTCAGTCGAAACTCACGACCGGGTTTTCTCGTCTCTTGGTCAAGTTGAGGGGAGATCCTCGGGTGACGATGTCGCAACGCGGGACCCGGTTGACCTTCCGAGAGTATCATCGCCTGCTCGGACGGTCTAAAATGGCCTTGTCGATCCGCGGCGGCGGGTTCGATACGCTCCGGTATTGGGAGATTCCGGCGTCGAAGGCGGTGCTGGTGTCCGAGCAACCGGACATCTGCATCCCGAATAATTTCGAACACGGCAAGCACGCGCTATTTTGTCGGCCGGACCTGAGCGATTTGGTCGATCTCGTGCGGACGTACCTTCAGGATGACGCCGCACGGGCATCACTGGCGCTCCAAGGACATCGGCATCTCCTGCGGTTTCATACCTGTGAGCGGCGGGCGGAGTACTTTCTCGCCCTCTGCCGTCAACATGTGTAGCCCGGTCCATCTTCTGATGAGCCGGGCTGCTCGGCTGGTGCGTGCGCACGAGTGAGTGGTCATGGGAAAGCTGAAGCGTTGGTTGGAAAAGGTCGGCTTGAGAACGGCGCGTCCGTCCCAAACATTCATGATCAATCATCCCGATTACAAGGGATTCTCGATCGGAGAGTGGACCTACGGCCACCCTCGCGTGCCGCGTGGCGACGATGGAACGACCCTGAAAGTCGGACGGTTCTGTGCGTTCGCCTCCGGAGTCACCATCCTCACCGGGTGCAACCATCGAACGGATTGGATTTCGACCTACCCCTTTCAAAGCATCTTTGGTCCGGATCGTGGGTTGCCGTTTCCTTCTCGATCGAAAGGCGATGTTGAGATTGGTCATGATGTCTGGGTGGGAGTCGATGCGCTGATTTTGTCCGGGGTGACGGTCGGAACCGGTGCGGTGGTCGCGGCCAGAAGCGTCGTGACCAAGGATGTGCCCCCCTATGCGATCGTGGTCGGTTCGCCGGCTCGCATCGTGAAGTATCGTTTTGATCAGGATACGATCAATGCGCTGTTGGCGATCGCCTGGTGGGATTGGCCCCTGTCGAAGATTGAGGAGGCGCTGCCGCTGCTGATGTCGTCCGACCTGGCCACCTTTATCCGGCGCTATGGGGCTCCTCAACCGTGAAATCTCCCGCCCGCTTTTCCCCGCTGCTCGGGGTTGAGAGCCGATGAAGATCCTCTTCGTCCACGGCATCGGCGAGATCGGCGGGGCAGAGCGGGAGCTGCTCGCCTATGTCGATCACCTGGGAGCATTCGGCTATGCGCCGGTCGTCGCCTGCCCGGAACCGAGCCCGCTCGCAACCGAGCTGAAGCAGCGCGGTATCCCGGTTCATGGCGCCGAGTTTCCACCATGGAGAAAGCTATGGAGCTTCCCTCGCCGCCAGCCGGCGGTTCGCCTGTTGCGACTTCTTATCGGCGACCTCAAGCCCGCTCTGGTCCATGTCAACGACCTTTGGTGGGTCCCGCAAACGTTGCGCGCCCTCCGCACCGCCCGAGTTCCGGTGGCGGCGCATTTAAGACAGGACCTGGACGTGTCGAAGGTCGCCCAGTATGAACTGGCTCGACTGGACTGTGTGATGGCGGTATCCAACCAGGTGGCCGGCACGTTGGAGGCGGGTGGGGTGCGACGGGACCGTATCCATGTGTTGCACAGCGGACTCGATGGCCGCTGGACGGACGCTCAGGAGGAGGGAGACCGATCCGACGTTCGGCGTCGGCTGGGGATGTCCGACCATGCCGTGGTGATCGGCACCGTGGGCAACATCTTTCCGCGGAAAGGCTATGACATCATGCTGCGCGCGCTGCCAGAGATCCTGACCGCAGTGCCGAATGTCCATTACCTGGTCCTTGGACAAGGTGATGGAGCGCACGAGCAAAGCCTCCGACGCCTGTGTCGCGAACTGGGCCTGACCGCCCGCGTCCATTTCCTTGGATTCGAGCGACAGGTTCGTACCCTGCTCGATGCCATGAATCTGTACGTGCAGCCCTCCCTCATGGAGGGATTCGGCATTGCGGTGCTGGAAGCCATGGCCAGGGAAAAGGCGGTGGTGGCGTCCCGGACCGGAGGCTTGCCCGACATCGTCGTGAACGGGGAGACCGGATGGTTGGTGCCGCCGGGGGATATCGGCGAACTGGCGCGAGCGGTCACGACCCTGCTCAAAGACCCTGACGGTCGCAAGGAGATGGGACGGAAGGGCAGGCAGCGGGTGATGCGGCAATTTACCGTGGAAGCGATGATGAACCGCCTGTCGGCGGTCTATGCCGGGCTGGTCCGAGGACCGGTGGCGCCGTCTTCCATCGGAGCGCCGCTGTGACCCTCGTCTCGCAGACCGCAGATCGGCCGGCTCCTGACGAGGGCACCGCTTTTCTGACCAGTCTGGTGATACCGGTCTACAATCAACTCGACTACACACGCCGGTGTCTGGATTCGATCATGCAATGGACCGACGTCCCCTTCGAGGTGATCGTCGTGGACAATGCCTCGACGGACGGGACGCGCGACTATCTGAAGACGGTCTCGGTGCGGGTCATCAGCAACGAACGCAATCTGGGCTGCGCCAAAGCCTGGAACCAGGGAGTCAAAGCCGCCGCCGGCCGAGTCATCGGCATTCTCAACAACGATATCGTGGCGACGCCGGGCTGGTTGAAGGGTTTGCTGGCGTTCATGCAACGCGGCGGCTACGGCATCGTGTCCCCATCTGCTCGGGAGGGGCTGCTTGATTATGATCTGGATCGGTACGCCGCGGAATTTACCCGTTGTTGCGCCGGGGCCATCCGACGAGAACTCTATGGAGCCTGCATGGTGATCGACCGCCGGGTTTTCGAACGGATCGGCCTGTTTGACGAAGCCTTCACCTACGGCGGTTGCGAGGATGTGGATTTTCTCTGGCGCGCCCGTGAGGCCGGATGGCAGGCCGCCATGACCGGTTCGGTCTTGATCCACCACTTCAGTATGGTGACCCAGGATGCGATCAAGAAGAAGCAGGAATCGGGGTATCCGACCGCCAACCTGGCGCATTTCACGGCCAAATGGAAGCGGACCGTGCGCGGCAATTGGCTGGAGCGCCGCTGGACCGGCCTGCGCAGTGCCGTCACCACCTGGTATGAGCGGCGGAGATACGGACATACCTTGATCGAAAAGCCGGGGCTTACGAGCCTACCGGCCTCAGAGATCAAGCCGGTTCCGTAGCCGGTTTTGCCGCGGATGATTCTCCGTCATGAAGATCGTCATCGCCGCATGGCACGTGAGGGACTTCAACGTCGGGCTGGGCCGCTACGCGCGGGAGCTGATCGAAGCCATCGGCCGCGTCGATCGAGAGCATGACTATCTGGTGTTGACGCCGCCTGCAGCCTGTACCTTCTCTCCGCGTCCCAATATCGTCCACCGCACGGTCCGTATTCCGTACTTCCGGCGGCGCGTGTGGGAACAGGTCGCGCCTCTGTCGGCGGGTGGCTATGACGTGTTGCATTTTCCCTATGATTCCTGTATCGCATGGAAGCGTGGAAAGTTCGTCGCGACGATCCACGACGTGAAGCCGCTGGTCCTGAGTCACCACCGTCCACGGATGCGTCTCAACGAACGGGTGCTCTCTGCGGTGGTCGGGGATCGATGGAGCCGTCTCGACCATGTGGTGACCGATTCCCTCTGCTCACAGCGCGACATCCTTCGCCTGCTTCCGCTCACGGAGGACCGTGTGACGGTCGTCTATCCGGGCGTGGAGGCGCAACGGTTTGCTCCGGCCGCGGAGCGAGAGGACGGCGAATCCGCGAAGCCGTACGTGCTATGCGTGGCGGGGAACGATCCGGCGAAGAACGTCGAGACGCTCATCGAGGCGTACTGCCGCCTGCCGGGAGCGGTCCGTGAGCGGTACGACCTCCTGCTTGCGGGAGACGTGCGAAAGCAAACCGGTCTGGTTGATCGCGTCAACCGGGTAGGGTTGGCCGATCGCGTCGTTTTTCCCGGACCCGTGTCGGAAGAAAGGCTGGTGCGACTGTATCAGCAGGCACGGCTGTTCGTGTTCCCCTCCCGCTACGAAGGGTTTGGCTTGCCTGTATTGGAAGCCATGGCCTGCGGCTGTCCCGTGATCTCATCCAATGCCTCGTCCTTGCCGGAGGTGGTGGGTGATGCGGGAGTTTTGGTGGAGCCCGACGACGTGGACGGCCTGAGTCGGGAAATACTTGGCTTGCTGAGCGATGAAGGCCGGTGGCAGGAACTCCGGAATCGCGGCCTTGTCAGGGCGAGGCAATTTTCGTGGGACGAGACGGCCCGCCGGATGGTCGATGTGTATCGGAAAGTAGCGGCTCAGGCGTAAGCCATGGGTGCGGGCTCCGTGCGAATCGTGACATGGTTCTATTATCCGAGGCTCAGCATGGACCTCGAGGAGTGAGAAGATGAAAGGCGTTGTCCTTGCCGGAGGATTGGGAACCAGGCTGCTGCCGTTGACCAAGGTCACCAATAAGCATCTGCTTCCGGTCTATGACCGGCCGATGATCTATTATCCGATCCAAACCCTCGTGAACGCCGGCATCAACGAGATCATGCTGGTGACGGGCGGGAACAACGCGGGAGACTTTCTGCGGCTGTTGGGAAACGGAAAGCAGTTCGGCCTCCGTCATCTGGACTACACCTATCAGGAAGGCGAAGGCGGCATTGCCGATGCCTTGCGCCTGGCCGAACACTTTGCCGATCAGGACCCGGTCTGCGTCGTCCTGGGAGACAATATCATCGAGCGAAACATTCTGAAGGCGGCGGACGGCTTCCGCGCCCAACGCACCGGCGCCAAGATCCTGCTCAAAGAGGTCAAAGATCCCCAGCGATTCGGCGTACCGGCGCTGGATGGCGGCAAGGTGCTCCGAATCGATGAGAAGCCGAAACAGCCGGCTTCTCCCTACGCCGTGACCGGGATCTATTTTTACGATGGGCGGGTGTTCGAGATCATCAAGACGCTCAAACCGTCGGGGCGAGGAGAGCTGGAGATCACGGACGTGAACAACGCCTATATCCAGCGGAACGAGTTGACCTGGGACAAGCTGGAAGGATGGTGGACCGACGCCGGGACGATCGAATCGCTGTTCCTGGCGAACCAGTTTGTGGCTGAAACCGGCGCGAACAAGTTGGGATAACCGATCGCGGTACGGCGCAGGCTGGCGCGCAGCGACTCCACAATTTCGTCACGAGCCGTCATGAATACGGCGCGCTAGGTATTCGGAATATGGAGCGGGATCAGGGCGACATACGACAGATCAGTGCGCCGGGAATTTTCGAGAAGGTGATCGAAATCCTGTCTGCTCAAGACTCGCTGGACGGAAAGCGGTTTCTGGACGCGCCCGCCGGCGAAGGGGCCTTTGCCCAGACGCTGCTCCGGCTGGATCTTGGGCTGGAGCTCTCCTGCGGCGATCTGAACCCCGAGCAGTTCAAACTCCCGGACGTGGCGTGCGCCAAGGTGGACCTCAATCGGACCTTGCCCTATCCGGACCGGTGCTTTGATGTATATACCTGCATTGAAGGGATCGAGCATCTCGAGAATCCCTATCTGCTGGTGCGGGAAGCCAATCGGGTCCTGCGGACCGGTGGCAGCTTGGTCGTGACGACGCCGAATGTGGCATCGATTCGTTCGCGGCTCCAATATCTGCTGTACGGCGCGCCGCACCTGTTCGATTATATGACCGGGCCCGCCTGGCATATCAATCCGGTCAGTTACATCGAACTTCGGCATATTTTGGAGACCAACGGTTTTGTGGTTCGGGCGGTCGAGACGAACGGCTTGTCGAAGACCGGCTCTTTCCTGCACCAATGTCTCAAGCCCCTGATCCGGTCGCGGGGCAGGAGCTGGGTGAAGCACGATCCCAAGGCGGCTCAGGTTCGCGCCCTGTTGTTGGATGAGAAGCTGTTGTTCGGAGATATCCTCATCGTGCAGGCCGTCAAGATCGGAGCCGTCCATCGGTTGATTCCTGAGGGAGTTGCTGCCGCGGGCGAGGCCTATGGGTAGTCGGGAGAGGAGACTTCGATCATGCGCATTTTGCTGACCGGCGGAGCCGGATTCATCGGGTCGCACCTCGTGCGGCGGCTGCTGAACGGCTCGGACGACCATGTCGTCAACCTCGATGCGCTCCGGTATTCGGGGAATCTCGACAACCTGACCGGTGTCGCCTCTCATCCGCGCTATACCTTCGTTCACGGCGATATGGCGGACGCCGCCCTTGTGCGGCGCCTGCTGCGCGAGCATCGTATCGACGGCGTCATCAACTGCGCCGCGGAAACACATGTGGACCGTTCCATCACGGACCCGCTGGCGTTTACCAGGACCGACGTGATCGGAACCGCGGTGTTGCTGGAAGAGGCGAAACAAGCGGGGGTCAGCCGGTTTCTCCAGGTCAGCACCGACGAGGTCTATGGCAGCGTCGAGCAGGGTCACTCTACGGAAACGGACCCGCTGGTCCCGCGGAGTCCCTACTCCGCGAGTAAGGCCGGGGCCGACCTGTTGGTGCAGAGCTATTGGACCACCTATCGATTTCCGGTGGTCGTGACCCGAGGGAGCAACACCTACGGGCCCAATCAATATCCCGAAAAGTTCATTCCCCTGTTCATCACCAATGCCTTGGATGATCAGCCGCTTCCGCTTTACGGAGACGGTCGCTACCGGCGGGATTGGCTCTCGGTGCAGGATCATTGCGCGGGCATCCACCACGTATTCCTCCATGGAGAGCCGGGTTTGGTCTATAACCTCGGCGGCGGCAACGAGCGGGAAAATCTCGATGTGGCCCGCGCCATTCTGCATCACCTTGGGAAGCCGTACTCATTGATTCGCCTGGTGCAGGACCGTCCGGGGCACGACCGGCGCTATGCCGTCTCCTGCCGGCGGGTGGAGGACTTGGGTTGGAAGCCGTCGGTCTCCTTCGAGGAGGGTCTGCGGGAGACGGTGCGCTGGTATCGGACGAACGAATCGTGGTGGCGGAAGATCAAGTCGGGGGAATTCGCGGCCTACTACCGGCAAATGTATGAACGGCGGCTTCAGCAGGGCACCGGGTTACAGCCCGAGCATGGGGCATCGCGATGAAAGTCAGCGGGTTCACGCTGATCCGGAACGCCGTTCAATTCGACTTCCCCGTCTTGGAGTCGATTGCGTCCATCCTGCCCATGGTAGATGAATATGTCGTGAATGTCGGACGATCGGAGGATGACACGCTGAATCTCATTCGATCGATCAACTCGCCGAAGATCAAGATCGTCGAAACCGTCTGGGACGACAGCTTGCGCACGGACGGCAAGCTCTTCGGGGTTCAACAGGATATCGCCCTGTCCCATTGCACCGGCGATTGGGCGTTCTTGCTCCAAGGGGATGAGGTCGTGCATGAGGACGAACTGCCGGTGATTTGGCGAGCGATGGAACAGTACCTGCCGCAACAGGAGGTCTTGGCCCTGGTGTTTCGGGTCCTGCACTTCAAAGGCGATTATTGGTCGCTTGACCCCTGGATGTACCACCGAGCCACCCGAATCGTCCGCACGGACGGGCGCGTGAAGTCGGCGATCGATGGATTCGACTTCGAAGTGCCGGGGGTGCCGGGTGTGATCAAGAACGGCGCGCTCGGCAAACTGATCAAAGCCCGCATCTTTCATTACGGTTATGCCAGAAATCCTGACGCTTTGCGTGAGAAGCGGCGATACCAGATCCGTCGCCACGAGGGCGACCGGCTGACCGAGGAGCGGATCGACGCCTGGGCCGCCATGGATGCGGAGTTTCCGGACTACGGCATGTTGAAGAACTTTTCCGGTAGCCATCCGAAGGTGATGGCGCCACGCATTCAGGCCGCCCGCCGACTTCGCCGCTTCCGCAATCGTTGGCTCAGTCCGCTATTTTATCGGACGGTGATGCAAAAGGGATTTCGAGGATGACAAGAGGGTTGATGAGGATACCATGACAAAACGCGCGCTCATCACAGGCATCACCGGACAGGATGGGTCGTATCTGGCCGAGTTCCTTCTCGAACAGGGCTACGAAGTGCATGGGATCGTGAGGCGGATCGCTATCGAAGATCCGGCCCACCGATTGTGGCGCATCCTGGCGATCAAGGACCGCCTGCGTCTCCACGCGGCCTCTCTGGAAAGCTTGCCGAGCATCTATCGGGTGTTTCAGGCGGTGAAGCCGGATGAGTGCTACCACCTGGCCGCGCAGAGCTTTGTGTCCTATTCGTTCGAGGACGAATTTTCGACGTTGAATGCCAACATCAACGGCACACACTACGTGCTGGCGGCGCTCAAGGACTGTGCGCCTTCCTGTCGGCTCTATTTCGCCGCCTCCAGCGAGATGTTCGGCAAGGTGGCGGAGGTGCCGCAGAGGGAAACGACCCGATTCCATCCGCGTTCGGCCTATGGGATCTCCAAAGTCGCCGGGTTCGACTTGACCAGAAATTACCGTGAGGCCTATGGGATTCGGGCCTCCTGCGGCATTCTGTATAATCACGAATCGCCTCGCCGCGGCTTTGAGTTTGTCACGAGAAAGATCACCTCCCACGCGGCGAGGATCAAGCTGGGGTTGATCAAGGAATTGAAGCTCGGAAATCTGGAATCCAGGCGCGACTGGGGCCACGCGCGCGAATATGTGCGAGCCATGTGGATGATGTTGCAGCAGCCGCAGGCGGAGGACTATGTCATTGCAACCGGCGAACAGCATACGGTCCGGGAGTTTGCCCAGGTGGCGTTCTCCTGTGTCGGATTGGATTATCGGGACTATGTCACGGTCGATCCCCAACTGCTGCGGCCGGCTGAGGTCGAAACGTTGTTGGGGGATGCGACCAAAGCCAGACGGGAGCTTGGGTGGACGCCCAAAATCTCCTTCACGGATCTGGTGGCGGAAATGGTCGAGGCGGACCTCAAGCATTTTGCGGGCGGGAATGAGAAATAAGGTATGCGAGATCAGGAAGGCGCAGTGAGAAATCAACGAGGGCCGGCGCGATGCGCGTATTTGTGACGGGCGCCAACGGACAGGTGGGGAGAGAGGTCGCGCGGGTCTTGAATCGGCAACCGCTGTACCTGGCGACCCATGCGACCGACGACGTCTCGGACAACCGGATTGTCGAGACCATCGTCCGTGAACGGCCCGATCTCGTTATCCATGCCGCTGCGATGACCGACGTGGATGCGTGCGAGCGAGAGCCTGACGCCGCCTATCGCGTGAATGAGGAAGGAACCCGACTGGTTGCGAGGGGGGCGGCCCAGGCCGGAGCCGCGCTTGTGGCCATCTCCACCGACTATGTGTTCGACGGGACCAAGGGCGCCCCGTACGTTGAGTCTGATCAGCCGAATCCGATCAATGTCTACGGCCGTTCCAAGTTGGCCGGTGAACAGGCCGCTCTGAGCGAATCGGACCGAGTTTGTGTGGTGCGGACGGCCTGGGTCTTCGGCCTCGGAAGGAATCACTTCATCTCGATGGTAATGAATCGGGTGCGGCAAGGGGAGCCGATACGGGCCGTGATCGACAAATATGGCAGTCCAACCTCAGCCAAGGACCTGGTGGGCGCCATCCTTCGATTGGCCGAGCGGAAGGCCACCGGGATCTTTCACGCGGCGGGGACCGGCTCCTGCAATTGGCTCGAATATGCGGAGCAGATTCTGAAGTCGGCAGGGTGTCTGCATCCACTGGAACCGATCACGTTCGCCGATTTGCATCGGCCCGCCATGCGGCCGTCCAATACCGCTCTGGCAAGCGAGCGTCTCCCGGCGCAGGGCATCTCGATGCGCGGGTGGAGGGAGATGGTGGACGAGTACGTGCTGTTGCACGAATCGACTGTCAGGGGTCAGATGATCAGATGAAATGCCTAGGAGTCACGTCAACACCCCATGACCGTGCTTCGACAGGCTCGGCACGAACGGAGAAGCATCATGTTTTCGTGAGCCTATCCGTTCGCCCTGAGCCCGTCGCAGGGTGAACGGATGGTTCTGAAATGACTTCTAGCTCGGTCGTGACGCAGGCGGAACTGCCGTGGCGGCAATGGCTGTGGGCGGTCCAGGGCGTCGGTCTTGCCGTCCTCACCTTCTTGAATTTCTTTCCGCCGGCGCATGGTCCCGCGCGGTATCTGTTTTTCTCTCTCCTGCTGATCGCAGTGGCGATGCGTTGGAAGGAGGGCGCGCCGGTTTGGATTCGGACGCCGCTCGACCTGCCGCTGTTGCTGCTTCTCGGATGGATTCTGCTCACCGTCCCGTTCTCGATCGATCCGGACTACAGCTTTCGGGAATGGCGTAAACTGGTCGCCCAGGCGCTGGTGTTCTATTGGGCGACGGCCGTCTTTCGGGCACACCCGGACACCCGTCCGGTGAGGCATGTGATGCACGCGGTGTTGCTCGGCACGTTGGTGAGTGCCGGCTATGCCGTCGTGGAATTTATGCTCCAGGGAGGGACCTGGCGAGACCGATTTATTCGAGCCGGTGCGTTTGGCTCGGATTACAATTGGCTGAGCACGTACATGGTCATGGCGATTCCGCTCGTGCTGGCGGCGGCAGCTACGTTGCGGAGTCGATGGATGAAAGGCCTCTCGTTAGGAGTCGCCGTCCTGGCCTTGCTCGCGGAATTCGCTGCTTACACGAGAGCCGGATGGCTTGGCCTGGCCGCTGAAGGCCTGGCGGGCGCGTGGCTTTCCGGGCGGCGCTGGCTGTTGGTTGGATTGATCTTGGCCTTCACGGCGATCGGATTCGGCTTTGTCGTCGCCTCGGACCTGGGATTTCAGCGAAGCACGGCGGACCCCTGGACGTTAGAGGTCAGAGTGGCCGTATGGAAACTGGCGGCGGCGGATCTCTGGCACCACCCGCTTGTGGGAGTCGGCTACGGCAATTACAATTTTGTGAAGCGCTATGCCGGCCAGCCTGAACTGGAGAAAGCCTATGGGCCCCACAGCACCTTCGTCGTGATGGGGCTTGGCAGCGGCCTGCCGGCCCTCCTGCTCTTCGGGTGGCTGTTACTCCGGATTTTCCTGATCCTGACTCGATCGATCAAGGAGCACCGGTCGTTCTTCGATGCGGATTCCCGCCTGGTCCCTTTCGGCGTCGCTCTGATGGTGGTGGGATTCACCGTGAGGAATCTGTTCGACTACATGTTCATCGGGAGCCTCGCCAATCTGTTTTGGATTCTGGTCGCGACCGCATTGTTCTGTGTGGGGGCTCAGGCTCGGGATGAGCGGCTCCCTGCGAGTCCTCAGGAGTCTCCCATTCCAGGGCGTGGATGAGCCGGCCGGGGTGACAGGCTTCAACCCCAATCCGATCCCGCAGATGCGACTGGACAACGCGATCAATACTTCGTCACAATAGAAAACGGGTCGATACCGTTGCCCCGAGCGCGAACATAGCCGGCTGCGAAAGCGCTCTTTTCGACCCCCGATATCGTCACGGACATCGATCGGATATCAAGAAGGCCGTTCAACAAGGCCGCAGTGAGCGACGAGGTGAGGCAGGCTCGGGGTACCTGTTGTGCTTCCTCATCCAACGGGTTCAAAACAGTGAACCTCTGAGCGATGCGATCACCCGCCAGGCGGACTTCTTCGGTGTCCTGCGAGTGAATCCTCCAGCTTGAGTGAAATCAGATCCTCGCGACCACCACCCTTCAGTGCCGGCGCTCGCGGCGATCGAGCGTCACGGACGGCGTTCATTCATCAGTCGCTGTCAATGAGGTAGGGGTGGGGCCGAGTCGGCCACGCTGTGGGAGCATGTTGTCGCGCGAGTCCACGTGAAGAACGGAGAACTTTGATGACCATTCCCTTGCTCGACCTTAACGTTCAACATCAGCCGATTCACAAGGAATTGCTGGAGGCCATCGAACGAGTGCTGTCCAGCCAAGCATTCATTCTTGGGCCGGATGTCACGAAGCTGGAGGAACGGGTCGCCGCCTATTCGCAAGCCTCCGCAGGTATCGGCGTCTCCTCGGGGACGGATGCGCTGTTGGTGGCGCTGATGGCGCTCGACATCGGACCCGGCGATGAGGTGATCACCAGTCCCTATTCGTTTTTCGCCACGGCCGGCGCCATCGTCCGAGTGGGGGCACGGCCGGTCTTTGTCGATATCGATCCGGGGACCTACAACATCGATCCGTCAAGGATCGAACGGGCCATCTCGCCGAAGACGAAGGCGATCATGCCGGTCCACCTGTACGGCCAATGCGCGGAGATGGCTCCCATCTTGTCATGCGCGAGGCCGCGGGGGCTGCATGTCATCGAGGACGCGGCGCAGGCGATCGGATCGGACTATGTGGACGGTCGGCGAGCCGGGAGCATCGGGACCGTCGGGTGCTTCTCGTTTTTCCCCAGCAAGAACCTCGGCGCCATGGGCGACGGGGGTATGGTCGTGACGAATGACCTCGATCTGGCCGAACGGATTCGCGTCTTGCGCGTCCACGGGAGCAAGCCAAAATACTATCACAAGTGGATCGGCGGCAATTTCCGGCTCGACAGCATCCAGGCGGCTGTCCTGAATGTCAAGTTAAACTACCTAGATGAATGGACCAGGAAACGCCAAGAGAACGCGGCACGTTACCGTGCGCTCTTCCGCGACGCAGGCCTCACGGACCAGCCGGGCATCGGGCTTCCCGAAGCGCGATACCAGCGAGCCGGTCATAAGCATCACCACATCTACAACCAGTTCGTGATTCGCGCGCCTCGGCGGGACCAATTGATGGCCCACTTGACCCAGCAGGGAATCGGCAGCGAGATCTACTATCCCGTGCCCTTCCATCTGCAGGAATGCTTCCGATTTCTAGGGTACAAGGAAGGCGATTTCCCTGAATCCGAACGGGCTGCCAAGGAGACGCTAGCCTTGCCGATTTACCAGGGCTTGACGGCCGACCAACAAGAGGCTGTCGTCCAGGCGATCCGAGGCTTCTATCGAGGCTAGGTACGGGCGAGTCGGAGCGAACGCCGATCAGCCATGCAGGATGAGGAGGGCGGCAGGACAGAAATGATGCCTCAACCGATGTCAGCCGGCGGAGCGCCGGCGATGGAAACTCGCGGAAGCATCGCTGCGCCCATCTCAGACCCCTCCTCCATCATGAGCCTCGTGTCGAGTCTTTGGCGCCACAGATTCTTGATCTGGCAAATGACGAAACGCGAGGTTATCGGACGGTATCGCGGTTCGGTCATGGGGTTGATGTGGTCGTTTTTGAATCCGGTACTCATGTTGGCCGTGTACACCTTTGTATTCACCGTCGTGTTCCGAGCTCGCTGGGGTGGGGAATCGGACAGTCAGAGCGAGTTTGCCGTCGTCCTGTTCGCCGGCATGATCATCCATGGGTTGTTCGCCGAGTGCGCCAACCGGGCACCGGGCTTGATATTGAACAATGTGAACTATGTGAAGAAAGTTGTGTTTCCGCTCGAGATTCTACCTTGGGTCACGCTCGGCTCGGCATTGTTTCACGCGGGCGTCAGTTTCGTCGTTCTGTTGCTGTTTTATGCGGTCATCCATGCCGCGCTGCACTGGACGGCCATATTTCTTCCTGTCCTCATCCTGCCGTTGACACTGCTCACCATGGGAGTGGCCTGGTTCCTGGCTTCCATCGGCGTGTTCATCAGAGATGTCGGCCAATCGATCGGTATCGTCACGACGATCATGTTGTTTCTGAGTCCTGTCTTTTATCCGGTCTCGGCACTGCCGGCGCACTTCCGTCCTCTCATGCTGCTCAATCCTCTCACCTTCGTCATCGAGCAGGTTCGATCGGTGCTGATTTGGGGGGAGATGCCCAATTGGACGGGCCTCGTAGCGTATCTTTTCTGTAGCCTGCTCGTTGCCTGGGCAGGTTTCCTGTGGTTCCAAAAAACACGCAAGGGATTTGCCGATGTGCTTTGAGTCAGGTGGAAGACGATCCAGTCGTGAGAGAGAGGCTCAGTCCTGTTGAGGAGTCGTCCTAGAATTGATGTTTCGATGTCAAAACGATCGGGGATATGACCCCCGGCAACAGGCGCCTATGTCCGAATCACCGGATGCCGAGAATCCGAGAGAGAGATCAGGTCAGCAGGCGGTGGATTTTGCGATTCACAGCGCCAACTTGCTGATGGGGTGGCTGCCCGGCCGGGAGACATCCTTAAGAGGGAAGACCGTGCTCGAAGTCGGTCCCGGCCAGGATTTTGGCATGCCGTTGATTCTCATGGGATTCGGCGCTCGCACGATCCTTGTTGATCGATATCTGTGCGATTGGGACTCAACTTTCCATCCCACGTATTACCGCCAATTGCGCGAAGCGGTTGTCGGCCGCTTTCCGGGGATTGATACGAGTCCGTTAGATCAAGTCATCAAGGCCGGGTCCCATGTCGCTGATGGCATGACGCTTCTTCGGACAGGCTTAGAATGTATTCATGAGGTCCCTCAAGGGTCGGTAGATGTGAGCTATTCGAATGCTGTCTTTGAGCATCTCGAAGGAGTCCACGCAGCAGTTCATCAGCTTGCTCGGATCACTCGACAGGGAGGATCGGGGTTTCACCAAGTAGATTTTAGAGATCATCGCGACTTTAATCGCCCGCTTGAATACCTGACCATCGCGCGATCTGAGCTCGAGGTGTTTTGTAAGAACAACCTCTGGTGGTACGGCAATGCCATGCGCTATGGCGAATTTCAAACATGTTTCGAAGTCGCCGGCTTCAATACGAGGTTTGAGCCGAACCTGTTCGCCGATGAGGATTATGTCCGGGACATACAGCTACGGGCAGACCGGCAGTACCGTGATATGCCTCTGGATGCCTTCCGTGTTCTAGGAGGGCGGTTCTACTTAGAAAGGACGAAACAGGCGTACAGCACAAACGGTTCTGACGGAAGGGAGCGGTATTTATGGAACTGTCTTGTAGATCTCGATACGCGGTTGATCGCGGCGCATGACAGAATAAGCAAGCTCGAGTCCTGCAGCGAAAGCGACGGGGCAGAAGGTAAGCTGACCCGAGCGCGCCAGCAACTTGCCGCACGAGGTCGTCAATTGCGGCGGCATGAACGATGGGGAGCCCATCATGTGGTTCGGCTCGCAAAGGCGGTGAGACAGTGGCTGCGAAAGGTGAGGAACCTCTTCGGAAAATGAATTCGCGGCAACTTCTGCCTGCCAGCAATCTCTGAGAAGTCACGGATCTATTGGACCGTGTTGCAATGGAAGGTTGAAACACAGTGGCCACCGGCCCTCACATATTCTCTGTCCTCCGTCATCGAGCCAGACGGGTCCTCAACCAAACGGTGACGCATTATGACGACTTTGGGCTCATGGCCACGCTCCTTAAGATGAAGTCCGCTCTCGGGAAGCGACTTTGGAACGGGGCGTCCGTGTTGGCGCATGAACTGTGGTTGGCCCGAGTGAGTCCTTTGATGAGCTGGAAGGCGGTCGTGATCGAAAATGGCTACAGCTTCCAGGTCGATCCCATAAGACTCGTCAATCATCCGTTGCTTGGTGCTTCCAAGACATTGGCCCAGGTGTTCATCGTCGATCTAAGGGAAATCCACGGACTGGAAATTCTGCTCCACACGTCAGGGCGACAGAGCAGCCACATGCATCGGTTGAGCATGATCGACAGTAAAGGGGATGTGTTGGCTGATGAACGGTTTCCGGCGAAGTCCGTGCGAGAAGGCCAGTACTATGCTGCTCGATTGCCCGGGCCTATCCGTGTCCCAGATGACAAGCGAGTGCTCATCGTGGTGCAGGCGATCGACGGAATGGCGGACGATTGCCTGGGGGCATGGATATCGACAAGTCTCAAAGGCAAAGTCTTTCAAGTGCCCGGCTATGACCTCAGGCGCATTGCATCCGGCTTGTCGAGACGCGCTGTCGCGATCCCGCGATTCCACCGAGGGAGTCTCGTCATTCGGCTCACGGGAGTGCTTCGTGATTCGATATATTATCGGCTGCCAAATCCTCCTGAAAACCTGACGTCCCGTCTGACGAGCGGTGTTCACCGCGTGGCTCTCGTGGATCCGACCGACCGCGGGGGACCCGGTCCTTCAGGACTCGACACCATCTTGTTTGGCGACATCCAACGCTACTCGTCTTCTGTGGCGGCTCGACAGGCATTGCTGGACGGTAAGCACGACCTGTTGGTCCTTCGTGCGGTGCCTTGGAGTCCTGCAGTTCGTGAACTCTTGCAGCTGGCAAAAGCTCGGTATATTCCGACCGCCACTTTCCTTGAGCGGTCCCCTCTGCCGTCCCACACGAATTCCGACGGAGGATCGATCCAGGCCGGGATTGATCCGGCGCAGGTTCCGGGTACCGTCGCTGACGTTCGGCAATCCTTGCGGGCCACGGATTGTGTTCTCTGCTCGACGCAAGAGGCGCTGGAGTATGCCTCGAAAGAGCGGGTCAAGACCTATCTCCTGGGAAGCGGCACCGCTGAAGGTGACTCTCGTCAGGTCTGCGAAACGTCTGATCGCCTACTGAGCGACTACCGGAGGCTGCATTTCCCCAAGGTCAGCATCGTGACGATTCTCTACAATAAGGCGTCAGAGATCTTGCCGGTTTTGGAATCCTATTCCCGGCAGACCTATGGAGGCCGTATCGAGGTCGTCTTTGTAGACGATCAATCGCCGGACAATTCGGCCGATCTGGTTCGCGGGTACTGGCGCACGTGGCAAGAGACTGCGGCGTCGCCGGGACGGCTGGACTACAAGATCGTCCGCAATGACCGAAATATGGGCAACTGCGTTTCCCGTAACGTCGGTATTGGCGAAGCGACGGGGGATATCGTGATCATCGTCGATGCCGATTGTCTCCTGAACGCCGATTTCGTGAGACGACATGTCGAGGCCCATGCGTTCGATGACTGCGACGTGGTCATCGGTCCGTTCAATATTGAGACGGACGGACGGGATCCGCTTGAGACTCTCCGGCATTACGAAGCTCGGCCATGGTTGGCCTTGGCCGACATGGAGCCGCAGGATCCGATGAATCGCAGCAGTTTCTTAAATTGTGTCACGCGCAATTTCTCGATCAAAGCCGCGTCCATCTCCGAGGATCTCTTTGATCCGCTGTTCACCTACTCGGCGGATCCGGACTCGGGGTACGGCTGGGAAGATGTCGAGATGGGCTACCGCCTGTATCAGCGTGGCCTGCGCATCAAGTTTGTCGGCGACGCATTCTCCATTCACATTTCGCCTGAGCACGAAGACCTCTGTGCCGCGAAGCCGTTACGTTCCATGCGAAACTTTCGCCGTCTGTTCGAGAAGCACCCGGAATTGGGCTGGGTCGCCCGGCGGTGGGCGCGTGAAACCTTCGCGAGGATTTGCAGGTGGGCCGATGAAACGGGGGCAGAGGCGAATGAAGACCGACGCGTTCTAACAAACTACTTTCAACGTGTGGGCGTGTGTCCCGCCGTGAAGGTCACAAAGCCTCGCTATCGGGTGCTGAGCTATCGGTGGCATGTTCCGCATCAGTACGAATTGTACAAGCTTCCGATCCTGGATGTGACGCTGGTGACGGGCCTCGGTGCACCGATGACGGAGTCCTGGGAATACGGCCAGCGTCCAATGCCTCCGAATGCTCGATTTGCGCGGGTTGAGGATGTGAATCCTCGCGAATACGATTTCGCCATTCTCCATTTCGACGAAAATGTGCTCGCTCCGGAACATACCAATCGTGTGATCGGTCCGGAGTGGGGCGCCGCTTTCAAATGGATGCGGGAACAGCTCGATCTTCCGATGGTCGCGATTTGCCATGGGACACCCCAGTTCTATGGCCAATACAATATGAACTACTCCGAACCGAATCTTCTGGAGGTGATCGAGAGCGAACGTGCCCGACTCGTGGACTACCTCGGCGACCTATTGGTGATCGTGAACTCTCACCAGGCGGAAAGAGAATGGCGGTTCCGACGGTCGCGCGTCATTTGGCACGGGCTCGACCCGACGGAATTTCCACCGGCGACCTATGAACGTGGGATTCTCTCTCCGCTTGGGCCGTTGGTGATGAGCCGCCCTCACTATCGGGGCTACTTTCTCTATCAGGAGGTATTTTCGCAATTCCCCGAGGAACTTAAGCCTGAATCGCTCTGGGTGCCGGACCCTCATGTCCTCTATGACGGTAACACCTTTGCCGTCGGCAAGTTCCAGAACTATGTCGATGAAATCCGCCGCTACTCCGTCTATTTCAACCCGACACAGCGCTCCCCGATGCCGCGTGCCAGGTGCGAACCGATGATGTGCGGGGCGGTCACGGTCAGCGCCAGGAATCACGATGTCGACCTGTTCATCCAAAACGGAGTGAACGGATTTTACTCGAACGACCCGGCAGAGCTCCGTGAGATCTTGATCGGCCTCATGCGCGATCCAGGGTTGGCACGGCGGATCGGTGCCGAAGGACGGAAGACCGCTATCGATCTGTTCAACCACGACCGCTACTTGGCGGATTGGCGCCACGTGATTTCGGAGGTCGTCGGATGAGTCGCCCTCTCGCGACAACTCCCCAGGCTGCTCGAGTTTCCAGCGACCACCAATCCGCCGAGGTCGATCTCGAGCCGACCGCTGGCAGCCTGGCCTGTCAATCGGATGTGGGGATCCGAGTCGGGGGTCTAAGCAAGTGTTATCGAATCTACGACCGTCCACAGGATCGATTGAAGCAGGCGATCGCCGGACGGGCATCCACCATGGCCAAGCGGATTTTCCCCGGATGGAGGCCGCCGGTCTATTACCGTGAGTTCTGGGCCTTGAGGGATGTTTCCTTTTCGGTTGGGCGCGGCGAGGCCGTCGGGATCGTCGGCCGTAACGGCGCCGGCAAGAGCACGTTGCTGCAGATCATCGCCGGCACGCTGACTCCGACGGCGGGGACCGTCGACATCGAGGGGAAGGTCGCGGCCCTATTGGAGTTGGGTAGCGGATTCAGCCCCGAGTTCACCGGTCGAGAGAACGTCTACCTCAACGCGTCGCTCCTCGGCCTCTCTCGGGAGGAGACCGATGCCAGGTTCGACGACATCGCGGCCTTTGCCGATATCGGAGCCTTCATCGACCAGCCGGTCAAGACCTATAGTTCCGGGATGCTCGTCCGGCTGGCATTTGCCGTACAAACGGTTGTCGAACCGCAGATTCTGATCGTAGACGAAGCGCTGGCCGTCGGGGACATGTTCTTCCAGGCGAAATGCATGGTGCGACTCCGGCGACTCATGTCCCACGGCGTCACCATCCTGTTCGTGAGTCACGATATCGGAACTGTGCGGCAATTGTGTTCCAGCGCCATCCTGCTCGATGGCGGCAAAATCCTAGAGTATGGCCCTGTACAGCGGGTCACCGACCACTATCAGCGTCTCGATTTCGAGAATCGAAACCGACTGGTACCTGATGGGACGAGTCGGCGGGTGGCGAGCGGCACCGAGATGCCGCACGCGGAGATACGCGGCGAGACGGGTGAAGCCTCTGCCGATGAACTTACAATCGCCCCCGCGGAGTGGTTGGGAGATGTCGCTCGTTTTCGGGAGATGGTCAAGAGTAGTCGAAGCGGCAATGGAGCGGCAGAAATCGTCAGTGTCCAACTGCTCAGGAACGGTGAGGTGCTGGAGGTCTTTGACTACGGTGACGTGGTGACCTTGCGTCAGGTGGCTCGTTTCCATCAGGCACTGGATCACGTGAATGTCTGCTATAAGATTCGCACACTCCAAGGGGTCGATGTGGTTTTTTCAGATACACGCCTGACCGGAGACATCGTCCGCTCCTATTTGAAGGACTGCGTCTATGTCTTCGAATGGACATTTCGGCTCGATTTGATGCACGGTAACTATGCTATCATGAGCGGCCTCGCCCACCCACCTCGGGCCGATCACGATGATTGGATTTTTATCGACATCGTGCCCACCAGCCTAGTCTTCCGGGTCGCTCCACGGAAGGCCGGGATGATCGACGGGCTGGTAGTCTGGAACAATTCGCTTGCCGTGCGCAGACTTGCCGATGCCGATGGGCCGTTCAACGGGTGAGACGTCGGTTACGAATGATGACGCTGCCTCGATATATTAGACCTTCGCCACCCGTATCCAGGCAGGAGTTCTTGCCGTTCGGGAAACCGAACTTTGGCGACGACGAGATCGCAGCCGTCACACGTGTGTTGCGATCAGGTTGGGTGGGGATGGGGCCGGAAACCATTGCTTTTGAACAGGAATTGTCCGGCTGTGTGAAGGCGCCCTATGTCGTCACGGTCAATTCCTGCACCTCCGCTCTCTTTCTCTCTCTTCTGGTCTGCGGAGTACGTCCCGGCGATGAAGTCATCTGCCCAAGCCTGACGTGGTGTAGCACCGCCAACGCCGCGAGATATCTTGGGGCCAAGCCCGTCTTTTGCGACATTGACCCTGAAACATTGTGTCCGACTCCGAAGCAGGTGCAGGCGAAGACCACTTCCAAGACCAAGGCGGTGATAACCGTCCACTTCGGGGGGCTCGCCGACGACGTTCAGGCGTTGCGCCACACGCTTCCGAAGCGAGTTTCACTCATTGAGGACGCGGCCCATGCTTTTGGTGCGCGCTTTGCCGATGGCAGACCGGTCGGGTCGTCCGGAAACATGACCTGTTTCAGCTTCTATGCAAACAAGAATCTGTCCACCGGGGAGGGGGGGGCGATCGCGCTCTTCGACCGCCGGCAAGCCGAGCGACTGCAATCACTCAGGCAGCACGCGTTGCCGCTCGATGCCTGGAAACGATTTACCCATGCCCGGACGCTGCTGTTATCGAATCCTCTCAGCGAGCTAGGGTACAAGATGAATTACACGGATCTCCAGGCGGCCATTGGAAGAGTGCAACTCGCCAGACGAGAAGAGTTGGATCGTATACGACTGAACCTTGCGCTGCGGTACGTGGATGGCTTGAAAGCGGTGTCCCCGCTGATTCGGTATCAACGGGATATCACACATCCATACCATGCCCGGCATCTGTTCGTGGTGAAATTGCCGTTGGAGCAGATGCGCCGAAACCGGGACGAGGTGGTGTTGGCGTTGCGAAAGAAGCAGATCGGGGCCTCGATCCATTATTCTCCGTTGCACCGGATGCCGCTGTACACCGGACGCCGGAAGTCTGCGCGGTTGCCGGTCACCGAACGGGTGGCCGAGCGGATCATGACCCTCCCGATCAGCGCGAGCATGACGCTGGATGATGCGGAGGATGTCCTCGCGCAATTCAAAGCGGTGCTGAAGTAGCTCTTATGGAAAGCGGTGCACGGGGCAGGAAAGAATTGCCCATCCGGTACGGGTTCTACGATCGGCTCAAGGCCGAATTTCCCTCGCAGATCATCGTGGATGTCACCGAGATCTGCAATCTCGCATGCATTCACTGTCCGCATCCGACGTTCAAGAAGTCAGAACACTATGCGGGTAGGCACCTTGATCCGGAGCTGAACCGGAAAATGGTGGATGAGGTACGGGAGCATGGGAAGGGAATCACTCAGTATATTCGCTATACAGGAGAAGGTGAGCCGCTGGTGCATCCCCAGGGCTACGACATGATCGAGTATGCCTGCAACTATTCCGGTGTCTATGTGACAGTGACGACGAACGGGACCATCATGAATGAAAAGCGAACCAGACAACTTCTGAATTCAGGAGTTCATCTGGTTGATGTCAGCATCGATGCCTTCACGCCGGAGACTTATGCGAAGATTCGTGTGAACGGAGATTTGATGGCGACGCGCGCCAATGTCCTGAAGTTGATTGACTGGGTCAGACGGTCAAGATCAAAAACCAAAGTGGTGGTGAGCTATATCGAACAGCCGCAGAACATTCACGAGACCCGGGACTTTGAGGATTATTGGAAGGATCAAGGAGCTGATTATGTTGTCATTCGACGATTGCATTCGGGAGCGGGAGCGGTCGGCGGTATTGCGAACGTGATGCGGAAGGAGAGCGGGAACGAGGCTCGTTATCCCTGTCTCTATCCATGGGAACGAATCATCCTGAACCCCCGGGGTGAGTTGGTGTTCTGTCCGCAAGACTGGGTGCATGGTTCCAGCATTGCCGAGTATCGCACCACGACGATGTTCGAAACCTGGCAAGGAGAGTTCTATCGAAATCTTCGCGAAGCGCACCTGCGCAACGAATTTTCCGGCCACAAGTTTTGCGGACAATGTCCGGATTGGAAAGCCACGCGCTGGCCCGACGAGGGGCGAAGTTATGCCGACATGGTCCAGGAGTTTACCAAAAACGTATGAATCCAATTCCTCACTCCAAGCCGTGGATTACCGATGCCGACATGTCGGCTGTTCGGGAAGTCCTGGCAAGCGGCATGCTGGCCCAGGGCGAGAAGACTCGTCAGGTGGAACGGGTGTTCGCTGGCTGGATTGGTGGGGCTGGCAGCGTCGCGGTCGGCAGCGGATCGGCCGCGCTGGCTCTAGCCATGATGGCGTTGGAGGTTGGTCCCGGTGATGAGATCATTCTCCCTTCCTACGTCTGCACATCCGTGCTCGAAGCCGTACTGACCGTCGGGGCGACACCGGTGTTATGTGATGTAGGACCCGATTGGCTGCTAACCGATGAGAACGTGGACGGGTGCGTGACTTCGCACACCAAGGCCATTATTGTCCCACATATGTACGGTAGGTTCGCCGAGATTGCCTCCTTTACCAGGTTCGGCTTGCCGATCATCGAGGACTGCGCTCAGGCTGTTGATGGGAAGGGCAAGCGTTCTCTCAGGAGCACAATCGCGATCTTTTCCCTTCATCCAACCAAGTGTCTGACATCTGGTGAGGGTGGGGTTGCAGTCTCAGGCGATGCTGACCTGGTTGGTGCCATGCGCTCCATTCGAGACGGGGTTGAGCATGCTGATAAGGGACGATTATTTTCCCCGCTATCTGATCTATCGGCCGCGCTGGCGCTAAGCCAATTGAGTCGTTTCGACGAAATGTTGGATCGCCGTCGGGCTCTTGGTGAGAGGTACAGGTCCGCGTTGCAGCACATTTTCCATGACGGTGTTGATTGCCAGAGCATGTATTACCGATTTCCATTGAAGGTGCCAGGCGGATGGGAGGCATACCAGGAGCCGTTCCTTAAGAAGGGGGTTCATATACGAAGAGGGGTCGATAAGTTAGTGCATCGCTTCCGAGGAGAAGCTGATCGTAATTTTAAGAATGCCACACGCTTGTTCGATAGCACAGTATTATTGCCGATCTACCCGGCAATGACGGATGCGGAACATGCCGTTTGCGTAAACGCCGCGATGGAGATTTTTTCGTCGGCCGGAAATCGAATTTGCCGCCAGTGAAACGCGTAGCGATCAGTCAGTCGAACTATATTCCTTGGAAGGGCTATTTCGATCTCATTCATGACGTCGATCTCTTTATCTTTTATGACGACGTGCAATTCACGAAGAACGACTGGCGCAACAGGAACAGGGTCAAAGGGCTGGATGGGCCGCAATGGCTGTCGATTCCCGTCGGGACGAATCTGAAGCGCATGATCTGCGAGGTGTCCTTGGACGATGCTCGGTGGCAACAGAAGCACTGGAGAACATTGTTGCAGCTCTATGGTAAGGCCCCGTTCTTCAGTCAGTACCGAAACTTGCTCGAAGACGTGTATATCACTCGTCAGTGGCGCAACCTGTCGCAGTTGAACCAATATGTGATCCAGACGATTGCGACTCGGCATCTGGGCATACACACACGTTTTCAACGATCGGTCGAGTTTCCAAGCAGGGGGAGAGGACAGGATCGAGTTCTGAGTTTGCTCAAGACCGTCAAGGCCGACGTCTATCTGTCCGGGCCGTCCGGTCAAGCGTACCTTGATCCTGAACGTTTTCGTGAAGAGGGGATCGGATTAGTGTGGAAGGATTATTCCGGCTATCCGGAGTATCCTCAATTCCATCCTCCATTCGAGCATGCCGTGACCATTCTCGATCTCCTGTTTCATACCGGACCTCGTGCTTCCGACTACATCTGGGGCTGGCGTGACAGATCTGGACGAGGTTGATGCCCGTCTCCGAAGGGGGGCGGTCATGAGCGCTGTTCTGCTCCTGCGATATTTCGACCTCAACGGTTGAATCGAAAATCATGGTCGGAGAGTTGGTGCATCGCCGGCTGGAATTGTATGACACGCCGCATGCGCAATGAAGAGGCAATCCTGTGAAAATCGGCATCTTTGGAAACACGAACAACTACCCACTGACACTCGCCATGGGATTGCGCAAGCTTGGGCACCACGCCGTCCTCGTCGTCAACCGCAAAGAGCCGCTACATCGCCCGGAGTCGAAGTATGGCGAATTTGCTCAGCGGTATCCGGACTGGATTCTAGACTGTTCCGATATTCCTGAAGATGACTTTGTCGCGGGTAGTCCGAGGATCGGGGACGTAATTAATTTTCTGTCGGATTCGAGCAGCGGGCTCATCCTGAACGATCTGGGGCCGTCCTTGCTAGAGTATTGTCCGCTGCCCACCGTGGCACTAATGACCGGTTCGGACCTGACCTACTATGCCAACTTCGCCACGCTGGAAACACGACAGCAGTGCTGGTCAGCCGAGTACAAGCGCTCGCCGGGAGGCAGATTGGCGGCACAGAGGTGGGTCGAGTTTATCGGTCGTCAACGCGGGGGTGTGCTGGCGGCCCAGGCCGTCTCGTGCCCGTTCCCGGGCTTGGTGCCGGAGATCGACGATCTTCTGCGAGGCATCGGCGTGGTGGATGCCCGTCGCATCTTTGTTTATCTGACGGGAGCGGTTGACCGTACCGCTCATCTGGAAGGGGGATCGAGAAAAGTTCGGATTCTCAATGGGGCGCGCTTGAACTGGAAAAAGCCGATGCCGGCGGGATTTTCACGGCAAGACCATAAAGGCACCGACATCTTGCTCCGGGGATTTGCTCAGTTCCTACAAGCCGGCGGGCAAGGAGAACTGCTGTTGTTCCGTAAAGGCCTGCACGTCCAGGAAACCGAAACGCTGGCGAACGAGCTTGGCATCTCCAAGGATATCATCTGGATGGACGAACTCGGGCTCCACGAGTTCTACTCGGAAATCGAGCAGGCCGATATCGTCTGCGATCAATTCGGCGACTCATTTCCCGGGTTGGTGGCGCTCGATGCGATGGCGATAGGTCGCGCCGTGGTCGCGAATTTTCGTCCGCCGATCATGGCCTCCCACTATCCGGAGCCGATACCGGCGTTTCAGGCCGAATGCGCGGAAGAAGTCGCGAACCAGCTTCTGAAGTTGTCCGCCTCGCCGGAACTGAGAAAATCGGCGGGGCTCGCCGGCCGGCGCTTCGCAGAAACATATCTCTCGCCAGAGGCCAATGCCATCAAGTGTCTCAAAGCCATGGGAGTGGAGCGCTGATGACCTCTGCGGGATTCATAGTGTATCGTTACATTCTTGACGGGAGTCGCGTGTGGGTAATCAAGCCGTGTCCGTGAAGGTATTCTGATGTGCGGCATTGCCGGTCTCTATCATTGTTCCGGAGCATTGTCGGATCCTGAGATTGTCATCAGGTCGATGATCGACACCCTGGTTCATCGGGGACCCGATGCCGAAGGTCTGTGGATTGACGAACGCAGGCGTTGCGCGCTCGGCCATCGCCGTCTCAGCATCATCGATACTTCCGACGCGGGGCGTCAGCCGATGATCGGCGGCGGTGGCCAGTGGGTGGTCGCATTCAACGGCGAAATCTACAATTTCCTTGAGATCAGGGAACAATTGGAGGCGAAAGGCGTCAGGTTTCACGGACGGACCGACACAGAAGTGCTGATCGAGGCCATCGCCTTTTGGGGAACAGAGGCGCTGCCAAAATTGGATGGCATGTTCGCCTTGGCGGCATTCAACAACCGGTCTGGCGAGTTGATTGTCGCGCGAGACGCGTTCGGGGAGAAGCCTCTGTACTACGTCAACCTTCCAGGCGGTGTCCTGGCGTTCGCCTCCGAGCTACAGGCGCTGGAGAAATTGGCGAACTTCGACGCGGAGGTCAGTCTGGACGCCATGGCCGAGGTGCTGATGTTTCAATACATCGGCGCGCCTCGCACGATATACCGATCGGTGAGAAAGTTACCCCCGGGCCATTGGATGAGACTCGTGCCGGATCAACCGGCGACCATCGGCCGGTTTTTCGAGTTTCGACCCGGCGCAGGAGAATTCGATACGCGTCCGCGGGCCACGTTGGTCGACGAGCTGGATGACATCCTCGTGCGAAGCATTCGCCGCCGGTTGATTTCCGATGTCCCGCTCGGCGCATTCCTCTCGGGCGGCATCGATTCCTCCACCGTCTGCGCATTGATCCGCCACAGGCTTGGGTTGCCTCTGAAGACGTTCTCCATCGGATTCCGCGATGCGCCTGAAAGCGAGCACGAAGAGGCTCGTATGCTTGCCAAGCATATCGGCTCCGATCACCACGACCGTGTCTTGTCGCCCGACACCAGCGCATTCCTCTCGGGTATCGGGCGCGTGTTGGATGAGCCGAACGGCGACAGCTCGTGCATGCCAACCTATCTGCTTGCGGAGTTTGCGCGGAGACAAGTGACGGTCGCGGTCTCGGGAGACGGCGGCGACGAATTGTTTGTCGGATATGGGCGATACTTTTCCACGTTGGAAGAGGAACGCGTCGCTGTGCGCGGGGCCGAGTGGCATCCAGGGCATGCCTATTACTCCGACCGTATCCTCGTCTCGACCGAGAAGTACGTGGAAGAGCTATTCGGAGATGTTCCTGGCGGTCTGGCGCGACATCTGAAGGGGCTTCGTGACGAAGTGGCGGATACCGGTCAGCCATTGTTCTGCGGCTTGCGAAAGACGGATGTGGAGAACTACCTGCCCGGAGCGGTGCTGCCAAAGGTCGATCGCATGAGCATGCAGCACAGCCTGGAGGTGCGGACACCCTATCTCAATATGGAGTTGGCACGCTTTGCCGAGAGACTTCCCCTCGATGTGCTGTATCGCGATGGACAGGGAAAGCTTTTGCTTCGTGAACTGGCCTCTCGCTATCTGCCGAGAGAAATCGTCAACGCGCCGAAGAAAGGATTCGGCCTTCCGATGGCTCGGTGGGCCCGAGATCCGCTGCTGACTGCCGCGTCGAGCCTCCTTGAATGCGGGGAGAGTCGACTGCGACAGGTGCTTGGTGCGGAGGCCGTCGAGCGCTTCATGGCTCGGCAACGTTCAAGAGACGGGTTCTCCACCTATCAGGTCTGGGCCTTGACCATGCTGGAGTCGTGGCTGCGGCACCACCCGGCAAAAATGACGGCGGTCACGGATCTGCTCCGAGAGGGACGCGGGCAGGCGATCGTCCGAGGCCGATCAGGGAGCAAGGCGCTGTTCGCCTGGCCTGTGGGGGAGAAGGAGTTCAGCGTGGTCGAGGACGTCGATCAACCCATCGAGCCGGAAACGGCGGCCGGAGAGACAGCGAGTCTCGACAAGCCGCTGAAGCTGCCGCAGTGGGGGGCGGCCATCCTGCCTCAAGAGTTGTCGGACCTCTCTTTGCTTCGCGGTGCCACGCTCCGTTTCCTGGATTCCGAAGTCTCGCAAAGGCTGACCGGGAGAGAACTCGACAAATTCGTCGCTCTGGGAGTGAGGGAAATTGAGTATTCTCACCCGCACCTGCCCGATGGGACCTTTTTACAGATTCGCCTCCAGCGGAAGACCCTGTTCCAACGCTTCCTGGCGTGGATGCGACTGCGGCGGCACGTCGTAGCCAGGTTGGGCTGGAGACGGCGTTGGGAGCTCATTCGTGATGTTCGCCAGGGCAAAGTGCAGCAGGGCCAGTTCTTCTCATTTGGACCTTTAAGTGGTTACGAATGCCCGCTGAATGAGGACATGTCACACCGGTTCATGCTGTTCGAAGGACTCGAGCAGGTTCCACCGATTCCATCGCCGCATAGCGAAGTTGCCGCGGGACGTTCGAGTCGCTATTCGGTATGGAATAACGAGTGCTACTTCTCGCCAAGGCGATTCAGACGCCTGCTCACGCACTCCTACTGGCTGGTGGAACGCACGCCTCAGACGGAGCCGCACTTGCAATATGTTTGCACGGTGATTCCTGCGAGCCATCAGTGTCACCTGGAGATGGCGGCGTTACTCGAGGAGTGCATCCGGACTGAGCGGTTGCCGGCCGACCGATCCTTCACTGCCGAGAGTCCGATCATCGTCATGACGCACGGACTCCCTCCTGGCGGCGCGGAGCGGCAATGGTGTTACCTTGCCGCCGGGACAAAAGCGGAAAATCAGAAGGTCATGTTTGTTTCCATTAACCAACTGACCGGATCTGATGGGCATTATCTGCCGTTGCTTCAACGAGACAACGTTCCTGTGGTCGAGTTGAGAGGATGCCCGGCGCGTGATCTGTTGCATGGCGGCACGATGCCGCAAGAAGTCACACGCATGCTGCTGCGTGCCAGAAGTCCACTGCCTCCAGGTGTTTTGCTACGGTTGACCGCATTGCTCCATAGACTCAGACCGAGAGCCATCATCGCACAGCTCGACGGTCCGAACATCCTTGCCGCCGTCGCCGGATTGCTCGCGGGCGTGCCGCGGATCGTGTTGTCTTTCCGCAACTACAATCCCTCACATTTTTCCTACCTTCGAAACGACTGGTTCCAGCGCTATTACCAGGTGGTCGCTCAATCGTCGAGAGTCATACTGGCCGGTAATTCGCCGGATGCCAATGACGATTATGCAAGGTGGATTGGGGTGGCCACACATCAGGTGCACTGCATTCCGAACTGTATCGACACGCGGGATGTGGAGCGACCCGCGCTAGATCGTGTCACGGCTTTACGGACGGAGCTGGCCGTGAAACCTGATGCCCAGGTTGTGCTCGGTGTTTTCCGGTGCTCTGAAGAGAAGCGACC
The DNA here is from genome assembly GCA_040981105.1 of Nitrospiraceae bacterium. Lineage (GTDB taxonomy): Bacteria > Nitrospirota > Nitrospiria > Nitrospirales > Nitrospiraceae > Nitrospira_G. The sequence goes on along the minus strand of JANRMO010000005.1, from coordinate 39,012 downwards.
GTTACTATTTCTTGAGGCCTGTGCAAAGATCCAAAAAGAAGTGCCAAACGTTCGGGTCGCTATCGTTGGGTCGGGGCCATTGGAGGGCGCCATGAGGCAGTTCATAGAACGTTCGAATCTGCAAGGTGTCGCCACCATGCTAGGACGCCGGGGAGATATTGCTGCCCTCATGGGCCTCGCTTCTTTGTTGCTGTTGACATCCGAGAAGGAGGGCATGCCGAACGTCGTGATGGAAGCACAGGCGCTTGGACTACCCGTGGTGGCCGCGCGGACCGGAGGAGTTCCCGACCTCGTCGAACATGGGCAAAGCGGCTTCATCGTGAACGGCGACGATCCTGCGGATTTTGCCCGAGCCTGCATTTCGATTTTGCAGGATGAAAATCTGGCCAAGAAGATGGGACAGTCAGGAGCCGCTCGCATGCGGGGAAGGTTCTCCCGGACGTCGATGGCGAAGGAGTATCTTCGGATCATTGCCGAAACCGACGCGAACTCGGTGGGAGCCTGAGAAGGGTCCATGAAACGTACGCACGCACTATCCATCGGTGTAGCCGCCGTTTCCCTCTACTTATTCGCGGTGGGAGCGTGGTTGGTCTTGACCCGACGCATCAAGGTTGACGGCGTCGGTAAACTGATAAGGCGCATGTTCCGGCCTTCCTATGCGGGTGAGTTGCAGGATTTCCGACGAGACGATGGACATTGTTGGGTGGCATCCGTGCCGCCTGACCTGTTGTCGGATAAGGAAGGAGCGTCTCATCTCATGGTATACGAGGATGATCGCCGGCTTGGACCAGCCCACTCGTCCTATGAAGACGTCCGACAGAAAGGCGGAGGAAGATTCACGCATTGGGGGCCTGAGGTCTATTTCTCAACCACGGACCATTCGGATCCCCGGACGAACGGCCGCCGCTACTACGTGAAAGAGGAAAGCAGTTGATGACAAAGCCGATACATGATCGGGTGCGACCGATTCTGCGAGATCCCGCGTCAGGGGAGCACCTGAGGATCGAGGACGAGTCCCTCGTCTCTGATAGCCACCGGTATCCAATCGTCAACGGGGTGCCTCGGTTTGTTCCGAGCGACCAATATGTCGGCTCGTTCAGTTTCGAATGGAATACACACAACAATACACAGCTCGATTGCTTCCGAGGCGACAAGTCCTCCGAAGACCAATTCATTCAAAAAACAGGATTCGCGGAGAGTGACTTACGCGGAAAGCTGGTCCTCGATGCCGGAGTTGGAGCCGGCCGGTATGCGGACGTGGTCAGTCGATGGGGGGCTGATGTGGTCGGTGTGGATCTCAGTTATGCGGTCGATGCAGCCCATCAAAACTTCGTCGATCGCCCGAATGTTTGGATTATGCAGGCAGACATCGGCAAGCTGCCGTTCAAGCCAGAAAGTTTCGATGCAATCTTTTCGATCGGGGTGCTTCACCATACTCCCGACACAGAAGCCTACTTCAAAACGCTGGTACCGCTTCTCAAGCCAGGTGGCGCAATCGCCATTTGGGTATATCCGAACGAGGGCGACTACCTCGTACGGAAGCAGTGGATTCGATTTGTGAACAAGATTCCCCCGCGCTGGTTCTACAAGTGGTGCCGCTGGTTCGTTCCTTGGGCGCAACAGCGGTTGGATCGACCCTATGTCGGCATCCTCCGACGCCTATTTCCGTTTTCCAGTCAGGGGCTCGGTTTGGAGAACGACATCCTTGACACCTTTGACGGATATTCGCCGACGTACCACTGGGTGCACTCACCCGGTGAAGTGGAGGGGTGGTTCCGCGAGAGTGGATTGAAGGACATCAGACGTCCAAGTACTTGGAATACCTGTGTTCGCGGTGTGAAGCCAATCGACGGCCGGAGATAATGGATTGGAGGAGTCAACCTTGGGCGTCATACTCCCTGTCCGGCGTACCCGTTTAGCGGGGATGACGGCACCAAGAGGGGCAACTGATCGAACGGCACGCGTTTGGACGCCGATGAAAGTCACACAACTCGTACGACTCAGTCAGTAACAGTAACCCCTTTATATGCATCAAACGCGACGATGGCGACTCTCAGATGCTCTCGGTCGACTTCGCGATCGGCTCCTCCCATTTGGTTCGCGACGATGGCGGTGGTGTTGGCGAGGCTATTGCCTCCTGAGTCGAGCCGTCGACGTGTTGGTGGAAGAAGGTGTCCGGGCCTGTTTGACGAAGAGCAGTCATGGATTCCGCGCCGCCTTGCGCAAGGCTATCAGCGAGATACTGAATTTTCGGGGGAAAACGTCCATGGAAACGAAAGTGGGTTCCGAGTGCACCGTCTGCGGCGAGGGCTTGTTGACGATGCTCGAAAAGAAAAAGGACATCGACGGGACCGTTGAAAATATCCTGATCTGCAACCGCTGCTTTGTGCTGGCCAATGAAGCGGCCTTCCTGCATGGCCTGGCCCTCCAGGTGCACGCCTCCGAGACGGTCTATCGACTCGATGACGAAGCGGTAATGCATCTGGAAGAACAGGTGCAGGGACAGCAACGGCTCTTGACCTATGTGCTTCCTTTGCTCGGCAAGGTTGAGGAAAAGCACATGTTGGAGGTCGGCTGCGGGCGCGGGCTGATGCTGATCGCCGCCAGCAGGCTTGGTTTTCGGCGCGCCATGGGTGTCGACCCCAATGTGGAAACTTTTCGTGAGGTGGCCAGACATATTCAGGTGGATTCCAACGTGACGGTACATCGCGAACTTTCGGAGGTGAGCGACAAGGCTGACTGTGTGGTCATGTGGCATGCGCTTGAGCACATTCCGACCCCGCGTGAGTTTCTCACACGCCTTGGCGATTGGCTGAACGATCGGGCGATCTTGTTTTTTCAAGTTCCCCAATATCACCACGGATACCTATGTGCGACACACTTCTACTTCTATAATGAGCCCAGCATTCGCCGTCTGATGGCGAGTGTCGGTTTCGAGGTTCTGGAAATCGGGTATGATGTGGACAATCAATTCACCACGGTTGTGGCTCGCTATCAGTCGCCTCCACGAGCAACGCCATTGATTGGGACGGGCCGGGTTTCGAATGAGAGGGAGTCGAGATTCGCTCCGCGAAGTATTTGATGATCCGCAGGAGCTGGCGCGATAGGCTGCTCTCGCTTCGGCCCAATCTCACTCTGGGGGCCGTCGCTCGCTTCAAAAGCTGCCGAGCGCCTACAAGCTTCCGGCCGTGCCTTCTCTGAGCATGGAGGTGTTCGGGTAACCGTGGATCTATCGCCGTGAAGGCTTGGCGGGCCGGTTCGTTACCCACCGGCAAGAGTAGCTCAATTGGCAGCGGCACCGGCCCTGTGAGTAGTTTGCCGTCTTGTTCGAACGGCGCCGGGGAGGGCATTGCGGCCTACTGCCACCAGCGGGACATGGTCAAGCTGGACTTCATCGAAGGGCTGAGTAGCACGATCCAAGTAATTCAACGAAGCACCGAGGGCTAACGGGATTCGGAGTACGTGCGCCGCAAGATTCTCGCAGGCTGCCGGCCTCAGACATGAACAGAAGGCACCCACACGAATCTGCGTTGAGCCGGTTTTCCTTCCATGCCATGATGATGGAACCGCACTGAGCACGCGGGAATCGTGCCCGCCCTTACGAGGTGCGCCCCATGTTCGCATGCGCTGGTATTCGCCGCATTGAATTCTTCAAGGACATAAGCTCGGAGGTCGGATACCTCCATGATTTTATTCCACGTCTGAGACAAGCCGAAATGAGCGCCTTCTCCGACTTGGATGTAGACCTCCAGAAGGTCACAGCAGAGTGGTAGGTGATCAGGAAATGAAAACCCACTTGGCAATGCGGTGGCGGCAGATCGCGCTTCGAGGCAGGATTATCGGAGGTCGGCTGCTCCGGGTGGTAGGTCTTCGCAAAACGCCGATACATGTTGGAGAGAAAGAGACCATGGCGCGAGAGCTTGACGAGATCCGGCTCAGAGTCAGCCGTCCCTTTCTCCAAGGTCGGGGCCTGGAAATCGGACCCGGTGTATTCCCGCAGCCGGTTCCCAGTGGCGTGGAGCGCCTCTGCTTCGATCTCAGGACGCGCGCTGAGTTGGCGGAACTTTTTCAGGTATCGGAGGACAAGGTTCCCATGGTCGTGCCTCTGGATCATATTCGGAAGGAGTTTCCGCAGGGTGCGGATTTTCTCATCGCGCACCAGGTATTGGAGCATGCGCCCAATCCCATCGGCACTCTCGTGGAATGGCATCGTCTGGTGCGGACTGGGGGACACATGGTCATCTCCCTGCCCGACCTCCGATACTGTGACGACAAGGAGCGAGTGGTGGCGACGCTCGAGCATTTGCTCATGGACTATCTGCTCGACCGAGGCGAACGCGCGTTCGAATCGCGGGAGCACGTGTACTCGTTTATGTTTGGATGGAATGACAGCGGGTTTCATCGCGGCATCAATAAGCAACAGCTTGTCGCGAGCGCGCATATGAACGCGAATGCCGATACCAACGATCTGCATTGGCACGCATTCAACCGTAACCTGGGGCTCAAAGTGATCCTTGCCGCAGCGATGTTCGATCGAAAAAGCGTAGAGATCCATGCGATCGCCACTCCCGATGAACCGGGTGACAGACGGACACAAGGTGATCTGATCTATGTCTACCGCTTGATGGAGGAGAAGGATGGAAGTGCGTCGCCGTCTGACTATGCCGAATTCATCGATGAGGTGGCGACCATCGAAAGGAGATATACGGGGGCTCTCGCACGGTTGAGAGCGGTCATACCGCGCTGCTGCACACCCATCGGTTGACGTCATGACGTCCAAGCTGCTGGACCTTTTCGATAGTCCGTTGAGTTGAAAAGAGAGATCTGTCTGTGGAGGAGTCAACCGCCGCCTCTTTCGGCATCGAAAAGGAGGGCGGCAGGTATGGGTGCGGATGAATCGAGCGTGCGATAGATCGGAAGATCTTGATTGTCATGTCCATGGAGGGAAGGACGTTCTCAGTTGAGAAAGGTAGCGTTGATGTCGCAAACGTCGTCGCCGTCGTCATCACGTACCAGCCTGAACTTGACGTGCTGCGCGCCGTGCTTCGCGCCACGATGCCGCAAGTGGGCGCAACCGTTCTGGTGGATAACGGTTCCGACACCGATCTCGCGGCATGGACGCGTCAGCAGCCTTTCGGCTCAGTCACAACCATTGCGCTTGGGAAAAATCTGGGCATTGCTGCGGCTCAGAACGAGGGGATTCGTTTCGCCAGGCGGCGGCGGGCCGAGTACGTCTTGCTCTTGGATCAAGACAGTATTCCTGAGCGGGACATGGTGAAGAGACTGTTGGCGGCGGTTGTGGCCCTTCCCCATGCGGCGTCAGTGGGGCCGAGTTATGTGGATGCTCGTCAACGAATGCCCGCGCCGTTTCTTCGAGTGGAGGGGCTGCGCTTGCGGCGTTGTGTGTGTGAGCGGGAGGATGCCGTGGTGCCGACCGATCATCTCATCGCCTCAGGTTGCCTGATTCCGCTGTCCGTGATCGATCTTGTGGGGCAGATGCGAGAGGATCTATTTATCGATTATGTGGATACCGAATGGGGGCTGAGAGCGAGACGGTATGGTTTGCAGAGCTATGGAGTTTGCGGGGCCATCATGCAACATTCGCTCGGAAATGATCCGATCGTCATTCTGGGGAGGAAGTTCGCCCTTCATAGCCCGTTACGGCATTACTATCGATTTCGAAACGCGATCATTCTCTACCGTGAACGTTGGATTCCCTGGAATTGGAAGCTGGTGGACGGGTCCCGGTTGCTGCTGCGGTATGGCTTCTACGCGCTATGCGCCAAGCCGCGACGAGAGCGATTTCGAATGATGACGCGTGGTCTCATCCACGGCCTGATGGGCCGGACGGGGCAATATCAACCCTGATCCCAATGGGCGCCTGTCCGTCCGTCGGAGGGAGGACCAGATGCCCCTACGCGCCTTCACGCATCGGGACTGGCGCGGGACGCCCGCGAGCCCGCCGCAGCCCTCCCGGCTCCGACCCGTGACGTATGACCACCGGCTGCGGCGCCAATGAAACCGAAGTCCTCTCGTAGCGTAGGGCTCTCCATTGTCATTGTGCATTACCGTTCGCCGAGTGAGCTGGAAATCTGTCTTCGATCGATCGAAGCCTGCCCCATGGCCGTCGGCCACGAGATCTGTGTCGTGGACAATCGGTCGCAGGACGAGGCGGTCGCGATGGTCCGGCGGGCATTTCCATATATTACGGTTGTCGAAAGCGAGCAGAACGTGGGCTTCGGCAGGGCCGTGAACGAGGCCGCCAGCCGCACGTCCGGTGCCTATGTCTTGGTGCTTAACCCCGACATCGTCGTACAGCCTGGATCGATCGAGCGGTTGTATGGCTACATGGAATCTCATCCGGATGTCGCACTCTGCGCGCCCAGGCTGCTCAATCAAGACGGCACCGTGCAGTACTCCTGCCGGACCGATTACAGCCTCGGCGTCTATCTGCTCAGGCGGACTCCCCTGGGCCGATGGTGCCCCAAGCACCGAATCATCAGGGAACACCTGATGACGGCCTGGGATCATGCCACGACCAGGGATGTGGACTGGGTGTTGGGCGCGGCGTTCATGTTCCGTCGCGGCGCCTTTCAAACAAACCAGGTCATGGATGAGCGGTTCTTCCTGTACTTTGAGGATGTCGATCTCTGTCTCCGCCTGCGGCGGGCCGGGTGGCGAGTGGTGTACAATCCGGATTCGGTCATGGTGCACGCGCATCAACGCGCCAGCGCCGGTGGGTTGATCAGCCGAGCGAAAGTCGAGCATCTCAAGTCATGGCTCAAATTCGAATGGAAGCATCGGGTGGCGGGCCGGTGGGCCGATCGAGGAGATCGCAGTATCGTCCGATACGATCGGACGTGATGCCATGCTGAGAGAACACTCGCGACTGTTGATCTGGCGATGCATCGCGGTCGATATCGTCGGCCTCGTGGTGTCGTTCGAAGCGGCCTATTGGATTCGGAGCAACATCCTCTCCTCGGTCTTCGACCAGTGGTTTCCCGCCCCTCTGATGTCCGCGATGAAATACGATTGGATGTACGGATTTATTTTTCCGATTTGGTTGGGACTCCTGCATTCGGTCGGCCTGTATCAGCCTGCAAGGTTGAACACGTTCAGGCGAATGCCCGTGGATCTGATCAAGGTGAGCGGGACCGGGCTTCTCTTGCTCATGGGGGTGACGTATGTGCTCAAGGTGCCGGATATCAGCCGGGCCTTCCTTATCCTGTTTGCCTCGCTGACAGCGGTGATTTTGATGTCGGGCCGGCTGGGGGTCCGGGCTTGGCTCCGCCGCTCGGGTCGCGAGGAGCTGCAGTGGTGCAACGTCATTGTCGTCGGCGTGAACGAGAAGGCCCTCGAGTTTGCGCGCCTGGTCGAGACCAATCAAAAGTGGGGCTTTCGTCTCCTCGGCCTGCTTTCGGAGAACCGCGTGGGGCCCTATGAGCAACGGGTGGAGGGCTACGACGTGATCGGGACCCTCGATGACCTGGAGCGAATCTGCAACCAGCGTGTCGTCGATGAGGTGATCTTTGTCGTGCCGGGTAAAATCGTCAGCGAGCTCGAAGATGTCTTTCTCATGTGTGAGGAGCTCGGGGTGAATGCGCGAATCGCCGTGGGCATGTTCCCTCATCTGATTGCGCGGGCGTCGCTGGACGAGTTCGTCCACATTCCATTGCTCACGTTCACCACGAAACCGACCAACTGGTTCGCTTTGGCCGTCAAACGAGTGATGGATTTGGCGATCGCCTGGACGACCGTCCTGGTTGGGATGCCGGTGTGGGCGTTGATCGCCGTAAGCATCAAAGTAGATTCGACGGGCCCGATGTTCTTCTGCCAAGAGCGCTGCGGTCTGAACGGGCGGCGGTTTATGATGTATAAATTCCGGTCGATGGTCGTGGATGCGGAAGCGAGGCTTCTGGAAGTGGCCAAATTGAATGAGCTCTCGGGCCCCGTGTTCAAAGCCAGGAACGATCCTCGTGTGACGCGGGTGGGCCGCATCTTGCGGAAGTGCAGCCTGGACGAAATACCGCAAATGCTCAATGTCATCAAGGGCGACATGTCCGTTGTCGGCCCGCGTCCGCCGTTGGCCGTGGAGGTGGACAAGTACGAGCGTTGGCAGCGCCGTCGACTCAGCATGAAGCCGGGCCTCACCTGCCTCTGGGCGATTCGCGGGCGGACGTTGATTCCGTTCGAACAGTGGATGGAGATGGATCTGGAGTATATCGATAATTGGTCCTTGGCGCTGGACATGCAGATTCTCGTGAAGACGATCCCGGCGGTCATCTCCGGTCGTGGGGCCAGTTGATACCGTCCGTTCGGGGCGGCCCTCCGGTATGGAATTTCGTCGTCGGCCCATCTCTGCTGTAGGCTCGTGTCCTTTTTATTGTCTTGGGCGGCACGCATTGCTAAGATCACATCGCGAACGTTCGTCATCAATCATCCGATACGCGCGGTTCTCATGCCCAGCAGCCGTCTGCGAACAGGGTTGCCCAGCCGAATCCTCCTCAAGTCCATTCGTCTCCTCGCCACCGATGTCGACGGCGTCTTGACGGATGCGGGCATGTATTACACGGAATCCGGCGATGAGCTGAAGAAGTTCAACACGCGGGACGGGATGGGGATCAAGCTCCTTCAGAAGGCGGGGCTCATCACCGCGATCGTGACGCAGGAACGCACCAAGCTGGTGGCGCGACGGGCGGACAAGTTGACGATCCCGGAGCTGCACCAGGGGGTGATGGACAAACTCTCTTGTCTCCGCGAGATGGCTCTGAAGTACGGATTGACGCTGAAAGAGGTCGCATATATCGGCGATGACGTCAACGACCTGGAGGCGCTGCGCGCGGTGGGCTTGTCGGCGGCTCCGGCCGATGCAATGCCGGCCATCCGCAAAGCCGTGCGGTACGTCTGCCGTCAGAAGGGCGGGGAGGGAGCCCTGAGGGAAATTGCGGATCTTATTCTTTCCGCCCAGGGTCACGTGCGATGAATGACAATCCCATGCGTCGCATGGAGGGAGGCACCGATGTCCGCTGATCATCCGGTCTACGCCGTCATCCTCGCCGGTGGAAGCGGGACGCGCTTCTGGCCGCTCAGCCGCCACCTCTATCCCAAACAACTCCTGCGCATTATAGGTGACGCCACCTTGATCCAGCAGACGATGCGGCGCGTGCTCGGTTGTGTGGAGCCCGAGCGCGTATTGATTTCCACAAACCCGGCTCAGGCCGATTCGATCCGTGTGCAACTGAGCGAATGGAAGGATCGGTTAGAGAGAAATTTCGTCATCGAGCCGGAAGGCCGGAACACGGCGCCGGCGATTGGGTTGGCTGCGCTCGAGGTCGTGAGCCGGAGCCCGAACGGGATCATGGTGGTTCTTCCGGCGGATCATGTGATCAAGGGGGAGACGAGGTTTCGGGCGGCGGTGCGGCTCGGCGCCCGACTGGCTGAGGCCGGCCGGTTGGTCACATTCGGTATCAAGCCGATCCGACCGGAGACCGGCTACGGCTATATCCAGCCGAAGCGTGCGCCGCGGCTCGGCAAGGACGGCAAGCTCGCCGGCTATCCCGTGGCCCGGTTCGTCGAAAAGCCGGATGCGAGGACCGCCGCCCGGTATCTGAAGGCCGGCACTTATTATTGGAACAGCGGAATGTTCGTGTGGAAGGCCGCGACGATTCTTGAGGAGATCGACAAGCATCAGCCGACCTTGGGGCGTGGGTTGGACCGGATCCGGCAGTTGCTGGCAGCCGGGGGGGCGAGGGGCGACATCGACGGGCTCTATCGTGAGTTGCCGTCGGTCTCGATCGATACGGGTGTCATGGAACGATCGGACCATGCTGCGATGATTCCGGTCGATTTTCACTGGTCGGATGTGGGCAATTGGAGCAGCATCGAGGAAGTGGCCTCACAAGACAAGGCCGGCAACGTCATTAACGGAAAGGTGGTCGATCTGGATAGCCATCACTCAATCATCTATGCCGATCGGCGGCTGGTCGCGACCATCGGCCTCTCCGACATGGTGGTGGTCGACACGCCCGATGCCACGCTGGTCTGCCCGAAAGCGCGGTCTCAGGACGTGAAAAAGGTCGTTGAGATCCTGCGCAAACAAAAGGCGCCAGAGCAGCTCGAACATCTCACGGTTTACCGGCCTTGGGGGTCCTACACGATCCTGGAGGAGGGGGCCGGGTACAAGGTCAAGCGGGTGACGGTCAATCCGGGGGGACGTCTGTCCCTTCAGATGCACCACCAACGCAGCGAACATTGGGTCGTGATCGCGGGGACCGCTCGGGTGACAAGGGGCGAGGAAATCTTCGATCTCGTGGTGGGGCAGAGCACGGCTATTCCCGTCGAGACCCGCCACCGGTTGGAAAATCCGGGGCGCGAGATCCTCCATATCATTGAAGTCCAAAACGGACCCTATCTGGGCGAGGACGATATCGTCCGATTCCAGGACGACTACGGGCGCACGAGAAGTTGTTGATCTGGTCCGGCTGTTCCAGGCGCTGAGACGTACCTTTCCTCAAAGCCGGGGGGACATATTCAACATCCTGCCCGAGGTGAGTGAACAAGAGAGGCATCATGGGACTGTTTCGCGAATATGACATTCGGGGCATTGTCGGGAGCGAACTGACGATCGATCATGCCGAACAGATCGGCCGAGCCTACGCCACGTTGGCTCGCGGGCGAGAGTTCAAGACGGTCACCGTCGGGCGTGACGGCCGCCTCAGTTCGCCGGCGCTCCACGGAATGTTGGTCAAGGGGCTGACGGAGGGAGGGCTGGATGTGGTCGATCTCGGGACCTGTCCGACCCCGCTGGTGTATTTTTCGCTCTTTCACCTGCCGGTGGACGGCGGCATCATGATCACCGGGAGCCACAACGCGGCCGACTATAACGGATTCAAGCTCTGTCTCGGCAAGGAGGCGCTCCATGGAGACGGCATTCAGGAGTTGCGGCGGGTCGTGGAGCGGGGCCAGTTTGCCTCAGGATCCGGAACCGTCACCAATCGGCCGATCATCCCGGACTACCTGGCCTACCTGAAGGAAAGTTTTTCGCATGTGCAAGCCGGCCACCTGCGGGTTGTGATCGACGCAGGCAACGGGGCCGCCTCATTGGTGGCGGGGGAAGCCATTGCGCAATTGGGCTGTCAGGTCACCGAACTGTACTGCGATCTGGACGGACGGTTCCCGAATCATCACCCGGATCCGACCGTGGTCGACAATCTCAAAGATTTGATCCGAAAGGTCCGGGAGACCGGGGCTCATGTGGGCATCGGGTATGACGGGGATGCGGACCGGATCGGGGCGGTCGATGAAAAGGGAAACATCCTGTGGGGAGACCGGCTGCTGGTGATCTATGCTCGGGACATCTTGGCGGCGCAGCCCGGCAGCACGATCATCTCCGAAGTCAAATCCTCGCAGAGCCTCTATGACGATGTAGCCAAGCGTGGCGGCAACCCGATCATGTGGAAAACCGGCCATTCGCTGATCAAGGCCAAGATGAGGGAAGAGAAGGCCGCGCTGGCCGGGGAGATGTCCGGCCACATGTTTTTCGCCGATCGTTATTTCGGGTACGACGATGCGGTCTACGCCTCCTGCCGGCTGATCGAGATCCTGGCCAAGGGAAGGAAGCCGCTTTCTTCGCTGGTGGCCGACCTTCCTCCTTCCTTCGTGACGCCGGAGATCAGGGTCGATTGTCCGGATGCAGTCAAGTTTCAATTGGTGCAGCAGGTGCAATCCAGGCTGATGGCCACGGCGCAATCCCGGCAGCCTTTGGACCACACGAGTTTGACGATTCGCGACGTGGTTACGATCGACGGGATCAGAGCGGTCTTTGACGACGGATGGGGGTTGATCCGCGCGTCGAACACGCAACCGGCTCTGGTCCTTCGATTTGAAGCCAATACCGAGGTCAAACTCCAAGCCATCCGCGCCGCCATCGAAGGGGAGTTGAATCAGGCGCGCCAGGCCTTGAATCTCTAACGGAGAGGCGGTGATGGCTGGTCTCCGGTCTCGGCGTTGGTCTCGGAACCTCCCGGGCGTGGGCGTTTGGCTGGTATCGGTCTCAATGTTAGGGGTCCTTCACTCCGCGGTTCGATCTGATTCGCTTGCGGCTCCCGGTCGGGCCCTTCACCCATTTACGGTGGGCGAACACCTGACCTATCGCTTGTCCTGGCTCGGGATCACGGCCGGCACCGCCGCCCTGGCGGTGGAGGACGCGGAGCCGATTCAAGAACGCCCTATCATCAAGCTGGTGACGACCGCGCGATCGAGTCCTTGGATCACTCGATTCTATCCGGTCGATAACCGGGTCGAGTCCTGGGTGGACGCGGAATATCTTGTGCCGCAGCGGATGACGTTTCGCCGACGGGAAGGCAAGCGGAAGAACGACTTCGAGTATAGGTTCCATCACGAGCAGGGGAAGGTTTCGGTCGTGAAGGATGGACAGCCGGCGGAATTGGAGATTCCCGCCGGCACCCAAGACGCGCTCTCGTGCCTGTATTTCGCCAGGTCCTTCGTGCCGTTGATCCCGGGCCAGGCGGTTGTTCTCAATGTGCAGCATGATAAGAAGACCTACCGGCTGGAACTGCGTGTTGAAGGTACCGATTATCTGGAAGGGCCTTGGGGCAAGCAAGAGGCGGTCAGGGTCCTAGCCGTCATGCCGTTTCAGGGCATTTTTCTCAATGAGGGCAATGTGCGAGTCTGGTTCTCCAACGATGATCGGCGGATCCCCTTGATGATGAAAGCCAAGGTGGTCATTGGATCGGTGGTTGCCGAACTGGTTGAGGGCTTCGGGCCTGCCGGCCTGTCGTCAGGCGCCACGTAGGTTGGACCATTAGGACGCTCCCTCTCTTTCATTGCTCGCCCCATCCGAAGTCGCTATAATGAGCCCCTCACAAGGGTTTTGTGTCCACCTATGATTCGGTTTCCGCTCACCCTCACCCGGCATATTCTGGAGCAACAAGCCGCCCACCCTGGGGCCAAGGGAGATTTCTCCCTGCTGATGGCCCAGATCGGTCTGGTCGGCAAGCTGATCACGAACACCTTGCGGCGCGCCGGCCTGATCAATATTCTCGGTCTGAGCGGCGAGACGAACGTGCAGGGTGAAGAGGTTAAAAAACTCGACTCTCTCGCGAACGAGACCTTTATCAAGGTCTTTGAAACCAACGGCCTTGTCTCGGCCTTGGCTTCCGAAGAGGAAGAGAATGCCTTGATGATGCCGGAGGCTTGGACGCAGGCCAAGTATATGCTGTTGTTCGATCCTCTGGACGGCTCGTCCAACACCGATGTGAATATGCCGCTCGGCACGATCTTCTCGATCCTCCGCCACCACGATCCCCGCCGGCCGCCCAAAGAGGCCGATCTGATCCGGCGCGGACGCGAACAGGTGGCCGCCGGGTACCTGCTCTATGGATCCAGCACGATGCTGGTCTTTACCACAGGACAGGGAGTCCATGGGTTTACCTTGGACCCCCAAATCGGCGAATATGTGCTTTCGCACGAGTCGATCAAAATGCCGTCCCGAGGATCAATCTACTCGGTCAACGAGGGCAACTATTGCAAGTGGCCGGCCGGCATGCAGCGGTACATCGATCAACTGAAGGTCAAGGACAAGGCGAAGGGGAGGCCCTACACCGGGCGGTACTCCGGTTGCCTGGTCGGGGATGTGCACCGAGTGCTCCTTTCGGGCGGTATCTTCCTGTATCCGGCCGAGGTGGAAAAGCCGGATGGCAAACTGCGCCTGTTGTATGAAGCCAATCCATTGGCGATGGTGGTGGAGCAGGCCGGCGGATTTGCCAGCACCGGGATCCACCGGATCTTGGACATCGAACCCTCCAAGTTGCACCAGCGGGTGCCGCTGTTGATCGGGAGTCGGGAGGACGTCCTGGAGGCCGAGGCGGCCGTAAAGGGAACGGCATAGGTATCAGTTCAATCGTGACATCGGGCTTCTGTGGAGGTTGAACCTATGACAAATCGTGTGGCAGAAATACTGAGTTACTACGAAAGCGATTCACCCGGCACCAAAACCAATCTGGCCAGAATGCTGAATCATGGACGCCTGGCGGGAACGGGGAAGCTCGTCATTCTTCCGGTGGATCAGGGGTTTGAGCATGGGCCGGCTAGAAGTTTTGCGCCGAACTCCCCAGGCTACAATCCGCATTATCACTTTGAACTGGCGATCGAGGCGGGGTGCAATGCCTATGCGGCGCCGCTTGGATTTCTGGAAGCCGGAGCCGGACGGTACGCCGGACGGATTCCCTTGATTCTGAAATTGAATAACCATGATGTTTTGCACGAAGAGAAGGACCCGCTACCTGCGGTGACCGGCAGCGTCAAGGACGCTCTTCGATTGGGCTGTTCCGCCATCGGCTTCACCATCTATCCCGGCTCTTCCCATTGCACGCACATGTACGAACAGCTTCGGGCGTTGGGGGAAGAGGCCAAAGCCAGCGGTCTCGCCGTGGTGGTCTGGTCGTACCCGCGTGGCTCGGCCCTCAGTAAGGAGGGAGAAACAGCCATGGACGTGGTCGCCTATGCGGCGCAGATTGCCTGCCAACTTGGCGCGCATATCGTGAAGGTCAAGCTTCCGACCGCCCATCTGGAGCAAGCCGCCGCCAAGAAGGTGTATGAAAGCGAGCAGATTCCAATCAAGACCCTGTCCGAACGGGTGAAGCATGTCGTGCAGAGTTCGTTCAGCGGTCGGCGCATCGTCATTTTCTCGGGTGGGGCCAAGAGCGAAGACAAGAATGTCTTTGAGGAGGTTCGCGCCATCCGTGATGGAGGTGGGTTTGGTTCGATCATCGGTCGGAATTCGTTCCAGCGACCAAAGCCCGAGGCCCTCAAGTTTCTTGGCACGGTCATGGGTATTTACGCGGGAGAGATCCCGTAGCTCCCTTGTCACGCATGGTACAGGGGCGACCACGGCGTTCCGAGAATGGGTTTTTCGACGGAGCCTGAAGGCTTGCGTCTGTGGTTGGCTATATCCCGCCGGTTCCCAACCTTCCGGACATGTTGCTATCCAGGACGACGCGTCGTGGCTGCGCCACAGAGGCATGGTGTGGGACGGACGCTGTGCCCGTGGAGTGTCGCCGGGAAGGAAGCCATTCAATCGGGAAACCAGAATGGGCGGGTGTCTCGGCTGCATCAATTTGGAGGCGGCGTGGGTGCGACGAATCGAGAGGAGGTGAACGCATGGTGACAAGAACCATCTTCGTCCTTCTCAGCGGGGTAGCCGGATTAGCCCTGTTTACCAGAGGGGGCGAGTATCAACCGGCGAGCTTACTGGGCGGGTTTGCCATCGGCGCGGTGACGGGATTGGTGATTCTGCTGAGCGAGTACGTATTACAGAAATTATCGTTCGGAATCATCCTGGGCGGAACGGCGGGATTGGCTGTGGGGTTGCTGTTGACCGGTCTCACCGAATGGGTGGGAAGCGCGGTCTTCGATGTGGAGACCGTCCTGTTTCATGTTGGTGGGCTGCTCTTTCTTCTGGGATTTCCGTACCTCGGGATGGTACTGGGAGCGCAGTTCGGAAAAGAACGCTTCGTGATTCGGCCGGGCGGCCACACCTCGAACTCGATCGGGTCCAAGATCTTGGATACCAGCGTGATCATCGACGGACGAGTATCTGATTTGTGCGAAACCGGCTTCCTCGAGGGGCCTTTCGTGGTGCCGCATTTTATCCTGCAGGAACTTCAACATATCGCCGATTCGTCCGACACGTTGAAGCGGGCGCGAGGGCGGCGCGGACTGGATATTCTCAATAAGATTCAAAAAATGCCGGATTTGGAGGTGCGGATCGTCGAAGACGACTTCCCCCATATTCGCGAGGTGGACGCCAAGATCGTGGCCTTTGCCAAGAAGGTTCATGCCAAGGTCGTGACCAATGATCTCAACCTGAACAAGGTGGCTGAACTCCAGGGTGTCCGTGTGTTGAATATCAACGAACTCTGCAATGCCCTGCGGCCGGTCGTGCTACCCGGCGAGACGATGCGGGTGTTCGTGCTCAAGGAAGGGAAGGAGCCGGGCCAAGGGGTGGCGTATCTTGACGACGGTACGATGATCGTTGTCGACAATGCCCGGCGTTGGATCGGACGGAACGTGGACGTGATCGTGACCAGCGTGCTGCAAACCACGGCGGGCCGGATGATTTTCACCCGGTTGAAAGACGAGAACGAGCGGGAGGAGTTGCAAGTCGCGCGTGGATAGACGAAAGGTCGTCGCGTTGGTTCCAGCCGCCGGCCGCGGCTTGCGCATGGGCACCAAGACGCCCAAGCAATTCCTCGGGCTCGGCGGCGTGCCGCTTCTGGTGCATTCCTTGCGGGCGTTCGAGGTATCAGAGGTCGTCACCGAAGTCATCCTGGCTGTGCCGGCCGAGGATCGGGAATATTGTCGGGACGAGATCGTCGCGCGGCATCGGTTTTCGAAGGTGCGACGGATCGTCGCAGGAGGCAAGCAGCGGCAGGATTCGGTTCGGCACGCGCTGACCGAGGTGACGTCGGACACCGATCTTGTGTTGGTCCACGATGCGGTCCGGCCGTTCCTCACGGAAGACATGATCGTTCGGGTGACGGATGCCGCCGATCGGCACGGGGGCGCCATCATCGCCATTCCCGCACGGGACACGCTCAAGCAAGTGGGCGCCGATTACGTTATCGAGCGCACCATCGATCGCACCACCCTCTGGCAAGCCCAAACCCCGCAAGCCTTTCGACGCGCCGTCCTTCAGAAAGCGCACGACCATGCCATGATCGACGGATATACGGGGACGGACGAGGCGGATCTGGTCGAGCGGATCGGCGCCCCCGTCGTGGTCGTCGAGGGAAGCGGGGACAACATTAAAATCACCAGACCGGAAGATCTCATCATTGGGGAGGCCATCCTTGCGGCAAGGCACTAGTCAGAAAGCAAACGTCGCGTCAACGAATGTTCGCATCGGCATGGGCTACGATATCCATCCGTTGGGAGCGGGCCGAAAGCTGATTCTCGGAGGGGTGGCGATTCCCCATGACAAGGGCCTTTTGGGACACTCGGATGCCGACGCGCTGGTGCATGCGGTGTGCGATGCCCTCTTGGGTGCGATGGGCGAGGGCGATCTCGGCCGACATTTTCCGAGCTCGGATCCAACCTACAAGAACATTTCGAGCCTGAAACTTCTCAAGGAAGTCGCGGACCTGCTGGAACGGCGGCGATACCGCCTGGTCAATATCGACAGCACCATTATCGCGCAGGCCCCTCGCCTCGCGCCCTATCTTGGGGGCATGGCGAAGACAATGGCCGATGTCCTGGATGTCGATCCAAGCTGCATTAACGTCAAGGTCAAGAGCGGCGAGGGGTTGGATGCGATCGGTCAGGAGCAGGGCATTGCCGCGCAGGCAGCCTGTTTGATAGAGGGGCGGCCGGGCAAGTAGAATAGCGAAACTTGGTCGCAGCAGCGCGGAAGGTAGATGTTCAGGACGATCCGACAAGATATTCAGGCGGTATTCGATCGCGATCCGGCTGCCATCAGTCGGTTGGAAGTCCTTTTCACCTATGCGGGCTTCCATGCATTGCTGGCCTATCGCCTCGCCCACTGGCTTCGCAGCAAGGGGGTTCCGTTCTTTCCACGGCTGATTTCACAACTCGCCCGTTGGCTCACCGGCATCGAAATTCATCCCGGGGCGAAGATCGGCCAGGGTTTCTTCATCGATCATGGAATGGCGGTGGTGATCGGGGAAACGGCCGAGATCGGGGATTTCGTCACCCTGTTTCAAGGGGTCACGCTCGGGGGGACCGGCAAAGAGCGCGGCAAGCGCCATCCGACGATCGGCAACCATGTGGTGGTCGGGGCCGGCGCCAAGATCCTGGGCGCCATCCGGATCGGTGACAATGTGAAGATCGGGGCCAACTCTGTCGTTTTGAAGTCCGTGCCGCCTCATTCCACGGTCATCGGCGTGCCTGCCCGCATCATCAAGATGGAGGGCGAACGGGTGCCCGAGGCCACCATGGATCACACGAACATCCGCGATCCCGTCATCGACCGATTCGAAGCGCTTGAGCGGGAGCTGATCGAACTCCGCAAGAAGCTGGAGAACCCGAACAACACTCGATCCTGATCCAACCGCATACCATCTAGTAGTCCACCCGGATCAGAAAGAGCCCGTGTGCCGGAGCGGTCTTGCCCGCCACAGACCGATCGCGAGCTGCCAGGATATCTCGAAGACTTGCCGGCGTCCGTTTCCCAAGTCCGACCTCCACCAAAGTCCCGACGATCGCCCGCACCATTTGCTTGAGAAACCGGTCGGCATAGACTTCGATCCGGATCAGCTCCGACTCCGTTCGGATCGAGAGCTGACGCACATGGCAGACGGGGTTCCGGGTGTCGGTTGGAGAGCCTTGAAATGACGAAAAGTCTTGCCGACCAATCAGGCACTCAGCCGCTTCCTCCATCGCATGCTGATCCAGCGCTGTCCTGAGGTGCCAGGCGCGGTTGCGATCCAGCGCGGAGCGATTGGGTCGGTTGAGGATTCGGTATTCGTAGAGTTTGCCCATCGCGGAGTACCGGGCATGGAAGTCATCCGGCACGAATTCCACGGAGCGGACGCAGATGTCCGAGGGAAGGATCCCGTTCAATGCCCGCATCCATTCGGCAGGCGTCAGACGCCGGTCGGTTCGAAAGCTTGCCACCTGCCCCAGCGCGTGGACGCCTGAATCGGTGCGTCCGGCCCCGACGACGGCCAGGGTAGCCTGAGTCACTTGCCCGATGACCTGCTCGAGGGCGGCTTGGACGGTCGGCTGATCGGCTTGCCGCTGCCAGCCGGCGTAATTCGTGCCGTCATATTCCAGCGTCAGCTTGATCGTCTGCATGAAGCGGCTCCCTCGCGCGCATGACGGCGTCTGGCGACAGGTTGACGTCGAATGAATGACGGATCATCGATCTGAGCCGTTTTGCTATCGGGAGGTCGGCGAGGCGGGATCAATATAGGACTTGATGCCCTGGAACAGGGCTTCTGCCACGTCGTCGATGAAGGAACTTTGGCGCATCAACTGTTCCTCAGACGCATTGGACATGAAGGCGATCTCTGCGAGGATGCTCGGCATGGCGGTATAGCGGAGCACGTAGAACGGCGCGGTCTTCACCCCGTGATCGACCGTTTGGTAATGTCCGTTGAGGTGCTTAACCATCGCCTCTTTGGTTTGCCAGGCCAACTCCAGCGACTCCTCGATCCGTTTTGTCGTGAGGAGATCGGCCACGAGGTATTCCCATCCCACATTGTTGCCGTTGATCGGCGTGCCGTTTTCCCGAGCCGCCACTTCAAGAGCACGCTGATCCTTGGCCTCTCCGAAATGATAAATTTCGAGACCCTTGACCGATGGCTGCGGATGCGAGTTGACATGGACGGAGATGAAGAGGTCGGCCTCGTTCGCGTTTGCGAACTTGGCCCGCTCGCCGAGTTCGATGAAATCATCTCGGTCTCGCGTCATCAAAACCCGCTTGCCGAGCCTGGTCTTGATGAGGTCGCGCAGCCGTAGGCTGACTTTTAGGGTGATGGCTTTCTCTTCCAACCCGCGCCGGCTGACCGTCCCCGCATCTTTTCCGCCATGGCCCGGATCGATGACGATCGTTCGAATCTGCTCGGCCGTCCGCCGGGCAGCGGCCGGAGGCGCTGCGGCCTTCGGCTGGACGGCCTCCGTTGAGGCAGCCGGTGCTCTGCCGGCGTCCGCCGAAGCGGAGGAAGTCGCCTCGTGAGATACCTGGGGAGGCGCCTGAACCGGAGTGAAGTCCAGGACGAAACGATTCGGTGTGCCGAGGATAAAGTAATTAAAACGGCTGACCGCCTTACGATTCAGTGATAAGCGGAGGAAGGATGGCTGCTGCTGCAGCGTGATCCGCACGGCCTGAGGAAGCATCGTCGCCTGGACGAGCTTCTCAGCCGCAGTCTTGGTCAGTTTGGTGTTCAGGAAATCGATGATAAGTTTCCCCGAATCCTTCTCGCGACTTTGCGTCACCCGAATCTTGCGGTCCAAATGGAGGACCAACCGGAACGACTCCTTCTCCTGGCTGACCCGCAAATCCTGGACCAGGGCGGAAGTCGAGGCGTAGGTCGGCAGACGCTTCACCGGACTCGTACTGTGAGAGGCGGGGCGAGTTTGGCGTGAGGAGGAGTCCGATTCGGCGGCACCGAGGCTGGGAGAGGTTCCGACCGCGAGGAGTCCGATGGTCAGACAGGCTAAGACCTGAACCATAAAGCGTTGCATACGGTGCCGGTTGACGATCCGACAAAAGGGATGGGTAACTGTTCGTCATTTAGTCTCAGAAAATGAGGCTTGTCAAGGGAAAGTGGCTCGGGACGGGGCCTGTTGTCGTCGGTTTGACTCGCCTGTGTCCGTTCGATAGGCTCGTCCCATCATGGCGCAACAGGTGATCATAGACGGGTACAATCTACTCGGGTTTCTGCACGCGGGAGCAGCGGCGCTATCTTCCGGTGACGTAGCTCGCGAGGGATTGGTGAGAGATTTGAGCGCGTATCATGCCCGGAAAGGGCATCTGCTCACGGTGGTGTTCGATGGATGGAAGGAGGGGATGCCGGTTGAGCGGCGGGAATTTCGGAGCGGCGTGGAAGTGGTCTATTCTCGCCGAGGCGAGCGGGCCGACCAGGTTATTCAGCGGTTGGCGATGCAACTGGGGCACGACTGTGCCGTAGTCTCCTCCGACCGGGAGGTGGCGGACAGCGCGAGGCGGGCCGGAGCCTTTGTCATGGGCGCGGCCGAGTTTGCCGCGAGGCTCCGGATCGCGAGGTCAGGGGAGGCGTTTCCTGCCTGGCTAGCAGGACGTGACAGAGCGACGGAGGCTGACCGGCCGCGTGGTCGCAATGAGAAGAGAGGGAACCCCCGAAAGTTGCCCAAGGCGGTTCGAGCCAGACAGAGAAAGCTCAGGGGATTTTGAAGAGGCGTCGGGCGTTGTCGGACGTCAGTCGAGCCATGGCCTCGAACGAGCCTGAAGGATCACCGGGCATGAGAAACGCTAGTTGGTCGGCGACATATTTCACAAAGGCCGGTTCATTGCGCCGGCCTCGGTGAGGAACGGGAGTGAGGTAGGGGCAATCAGTCTCGATGAGCAGGCGATCGGCCGGTACGGTCCTGGCGATATCGCGCAACATCGCTGCGTTCTGAAAGGTCAGGATGCCGGAAAACGAAAGGTAGAAACCTAGGTCCAAGGCATCCTTTGCCAGCCAGGCGTCTCCGGAAAAACAGTGCAGAACCCCTCCGACGGCTGAGGCCTGTTCTTCCCTCAAAATCTGAATGGTGTCTTCCTGCGCTTCCCTTGTGTGGATCACCAGCGGAAGGCGGAGTTCCTTGGCCAAGCGCACCTGTTCGCGGAAGCGCCGACGCTGTTCCTCCGGCGGAGAGTTATTGTAGTGGTAGTCGAGTCCGATTTCCCCGTAGGCCACAATCTTCTTATTACCGGCCAGCTTCCGAAACTCGCCGTACCAGTCCTCCTCGATGTGCCTAACCTCATGCGGATGGACGCCGATGGACGCATAGACGAACTCGTAGCGGTCGGCCAGCTCCACCGCGGCCCGACTGGTCGCCAGGTCGCAGCCGATGGTGATCATGGCCTCGATGCCGGCCTCCTTCGCGCGCCGGATCATGGCCTCTCGGTCGGCGTCGTACCGTGGATCATCGAGATGGGTGTGCGTGTCGATCAGCATGGAAGGCAGGTCTTGCCGGCGTGTCGGAGACGCGCCGGTACCGTTGCGCAGGCACGGGCTCTGGATCGAACGCTACAGAGGTCGAGCGGCCGGGCTGGTTGCCAAATCATGCAGCAGCGCTTCGGTATCGTTCCAGGAGAGGCAGGGGTCGGTGATCGACACCCCGTAGGCCAGCGGCCTGTTGGGTTCCCAAGTTTGGCGGCCCGGGTTGAGATGGCTTTCCAGCATGAGGCCCATAATAGACCGCCGGCCCTGCTCGAATTGCGCGACGACTTCACGAGCCACTTCAACCTGGCGCTGGTGATTCTTCCCGGAATTGTCGTGCGAGCAATCGACCATGATCGGTCGGACGAGTCCTTCCTCGGAGACGGCGGCTTCGGCGCGCGCGATATCCTCGGCGCCGTAGTTCGTCCGGCCGCCTCCGCCGCGCAGGACGAGATGGCGGTCGGGGTTCCCCGTGGTCTTGATGATGGAGGTGACCCCATCGGCGTTGATGCCGACGAAATGATGCGGCGTGCGGGCCGCCACCATCGCGTTGATCGCGACCTGAAAGCTGCCTTCTGTGCCGTTCTTGAAGCCGATGGGCATGGACAGGCCGCTCGCCATCTCGCGATGAGTCTGGCTTTCCGTAGTTCTGGCTCCGATGGCCGCCCAACTCACGAGGTCGGCAATATACTGCGGCATGACCGGGTCGAGCAGTTCGCTGGCGCAAGGAAGGCCGCGATGGTTGATATTCAACAGAATCGTCCGCGCCAACTCGATACCCAACGCGATATCGCAGGTCCCGTCGAGGTGCGGATCATTGATGAGGCCCTTCCATCCGACCGTGGTGCGGGGTTTCTCGAAGTAGGTGCGCATCACGATCAGCACGCGTTCGCGCAACGTATCGGCGACGGGTTTCAACCGATCAGCGTACTCGTAGGCTGCGTCCGGGTCATGGATGGAGCAGGGGCCGACGATAACGAGCAGCCGGTCTCGATCGATCCCGTGCAGGATGTTTCGAATGGCCTGGCGGGTTTCATACACCACCGATGAGGCCGGCTCGGTCAAGGGCAGTTTGGTTTTGACTTGCCTTGGAGACGGAAGGGGTTTAATTTCGATGACGTGCTGGTTATCAACCGGCCTGTACATGGCTGACGGTCCTTTCTCCTGCGAGGCGCGCAACGTCGCCCCCTGCGATCGATTTGCCGCTGGACACAGAGATCGAATTCCCGACAGTCGGAGTTCAGGCTGTCGCGTCGGATTCAGCTCAAAGGGCGCTAGCATATCGAGTTTTCCCAAAGAAGTCCAACACCGCTACGAAAAGCGCTTTCAGACCAAAGCTGCATGCTCTCGAACCTCGCGTAGTCCGACTCTATGAGTATCTGGCAGAACAATGTTGAGGGGCCGCCACCAGCACCAAGCGGCGGCTCTTGCTGCAAGAGGGCAACGAGGCCGCCAACCAGGCCTGCCCCGATTGCGGCGCCCCGATCGTGGGCTGGCTTCGCTCGCTCGCCTCGGGCAGCAATCTCTAGCGGACAGGGGACGGGCTACCCACCCCGCCACGTTCACCGAAGTAGGCCGGTTCGGCCACGTTCGGTGGGGCGATCGCTCCTCGCGATCGGAGTCTGTTCGACAATGTCGTTCGTGACGAGGCGAAGGGGTTACCCAGTGCTCTGCTCTGAGCGATGGGTCCCACGCGAGGCATCTTCGCGGTTTCGTCACGAATTCTCGCGAATCATGCGGGAGGTGAAGAATGCGGGAAAGGATCAAGCATATCTTCGGCAGCGGCCTCTGTGTCACTGGATGTGGATATCACGGTTATTGACAGGCTCACCGCGTCTAGGTTACCGTCCGGCCCCTCTATTATGATTCCCACGATCATGGTTCGCTCGCACCGGCTTGGTCGTCTGGCCACAGCCTTGAGCGTCCAGGCCCTCATTCTGCTGCTCCTGACGCTCATGCCCTTTGCCGCCGCTCTGGGTGTGCACCATGAGCTGGCTGCGGCGGATCACGATGGGCATGAGCACTCCGACACGGACCTCTGCCAGTGGGTTCAACACCACACCGGACAGTCTGTCCTGGCCGTTCTCTCCACCGTCCAACGGTATCTGGTTCCGTGCGAAGCCGTCGATTCGTCCGTCGTCGCCCCTGTCGCGTCGGCGCTGATCGTGGCCGCCTCACCAAGGGCTCCTCCCGTTCTCTGATTCCCGTCAACACAACCCTGTCACGGCTGCGGAACGCAGACCGATCGCGTTGCGATCGAGCCTGGCGTGCAGTCGTCCGTTGTGCCGGTGAGGAGGAGGACATCGTGCATCGTGCTGCCAAACGTGAGTTTGGGACGGTTATGGCCTGCTGCCTGCTGGCCGGGGTCATCATTCCGCTGTCGCCAGTACAGGCCCAAGAAGGGGAACCCGGGCCGCAGATGAATCGGATCAGCGGCGTCGTCCAGAACCAGGATCTTCGTCGAGTCGATCAGGCGATCGTGCAGGTTCGTGATCAAGAAGGCACGGTGGTGACGGAGGGAGTCACGAACCAGGCCGGGGAATTTACGGTGACGGTGCCGGGCGAGGGCACCTATTCCATCAGCGCGATGCAGGACACCTACAAGAGCGAATATATCGTGCTGAAGATCGGAATCGAGCCGCCGGCGCCGGTGACCCTGACGTTGGCGGTCACCCAGGAAATTGCATTGGAGATCGTCTCCCCGCTGCCCGCGATTCAACACAACGCCTCAAGCTCGATCTATCAGTTGAGCCGGAAAGATGTGGAGATTCTCCCCCGGGGCAACAATAACGATGTCGCAAGTGTATTGCTGACCCTTCCGAGCGTGGCCTATGGAGCGCTCAATCAAACCCACATTCGTCAGGACCATGCCAACCAGCAGTATCGGATCGACGGCATTCCGATTCCCGACACGGTTACCGGCGCCTTTGCCGATATCGTTCCGCCTCGCGCGTGGGAGCGGTCGGACATGATCCTGGGCGGCATGGAGGCGCAATACGGAAACAAAACGGCCGTCCTTGTAGATATCACGAGTAAGAGCGGCACGAAACCCGGCTTCGGCTCGATTCAGACTTTCGGGGGATCGAATGAGACGGTGAATCCTTCATTGGAATACGGCGGGACGATCGGCGAAAAGTTTCGCTTCTACCTCATGAACAGCTATGTCACCACCAATCGCGGGCTTGATCCTCCCACACTGGGCAATCCGAGCTACCACAACCAGAGCGAAAAGAATAACACGTATCTACGGGGTGACTACCAGCGAGACAATCGGAACAACTTCGCCTGGATCTTCCTTGGCTCGGGGGCGAAATACCAGATCCCGACGATTCCAAACCTTGAGCCGAACGGCCAAGTCCTTGCCTTGTTGCCGTCCGGGTTCGAGCCCAGCAACTCGCAATACGTGAATCAGTTTCAGAAGGAGAACAATCAATACACCCAATTGGTCTGGCGACATGACGTGAACGCGAGTAGCTTCTTCAATCTCGGTTTCTATTTTCGGCGGGGCGTGGCAAATTTCCAGACCGATCCCTTGAACTCGCTGGCCTACGTCGACGATGTGGATTCCGCTCAAACCGCGAATCAGAAACGGACGGCCTATTCCGGCGGGTTCCGCTTGGACTACGCCTGGGTGCCCAACAGCAAGCACCTGATCAGGTCGGGTTTTCAATTCGACTATACCCGCGCGAACAACGAGGCGCAGATTTTCGCTTTCGACACCAGTGGCGGCGTGCCGCTGGGTCCGGTCCTCGGCTTGCAATCATCCAATCTGAACAATCAGACGCGACAGGAAGTTTGGGTGCAGGACCAGTGGACATTGAACGACCAGTGGACTCTCAATCTGGGCGTCAGAGGCGATGCCATCCAGGGGTTCTACAACGAGGGGCAGGTCAGTCCGAGACTCGGCCTGACCTACAAGCTCAACCAGTCAAACGTTTTCCACGCCTATTACGGCAGGCAATTTACTCCGCCCAACGTCGAGCAGATCGCATTTGCTAATCTGAATACCCGGAACACCACGGCCGCCCCCGACGACCCGACCGGCTTCCGTCCCCGCGCGGAGCGCGCGCACTATTTCGAGGTGGGAAGCTATCATGCCATCACCCGGTATGCGACGCTACAGATAACGGGATATTACAAGCTCGCGCACTATTTGTCGGATGCCGGGCAGTTCGGCTCCACGCCGATGCTGAATTTCTTCGCATTCGAAAACGGGTGGACTCGTGGTATCGACGGGGGAGTGACGTTCAACTTCGACAAGCTGACGGGCCGCGGGGTCGCAGGCTGGGGCCAGTGCAAGGGCTACGGGCTACAGTCCGGACAATACTTGCTTGGCCAAAGAGAAATTGACGACATCAATTCGAAGGGCGGTGTGTTCTGCGATCACTCTCAGTTCGTGACCAGTTCGGCGGTGGTGAATTACCAAATCTTTCCGCGGACCAATATTTCTGGCCAGATGCTATACGGCTACGGTCTCAGAACGGCGGAAGAGGGAGCCAAAACAAATTCTACACACGAGCCCTCTTACACGGTCTATAATGCATCGATCACTCATGTGATTCCGCTACCTTGGCACAACCAGAAGATGTTGCTCGGAATCGATCTCATCAACCTATTCAATGAACGATACTTCTACAATTCCGGAGGGGGCAGCATCGGCTTGGGCGTGGCTCATGCCGGAATGCCGCGATCATTCTTCCTCCGCGCACAGTGGTTCTTCTAACAACGTGCGGGAGGATTGCGGGAACATCCGGTTCGAGCGAGAGGTCGGGGGCCGATGTGCTCATCCGATCATGGAGCGTGGGAGGTCATGAGAGAAGCGGTCTCCACCTGGGTGACGGCAAAGATTCGGAAGATCGTGCTGGGCTCTGCGTGTTGTCTCTGCTTCTGGCCGGTCGTCGCGAACGCGGCAAGCGGCGACGGTGCCACGCACGAGGCTGATCATGCCGAGGACCTTGAGGTTCTCGACCTTCAGGAAGTGCACGTCCATGGTTTGCCGCTGAACAAGGATCAGCAGCTCGGACCGGTTCCGAAACTCACACCCTGGCCGAAGATTCCGCCGCAGCTCGACGGCAAGGTGATCGACGACTGGATGAAGGCGCGATTTCTGGTCAGCAAGAACGCCACCGCGACTGTGGTGGTGCTGGAGCCTTGCAAGCATCGCGAGCTGACGCAGGCGAGCCTTCAGGCTCTGAACCGGTGGACGTTCGAGCCGCAGATGAAGGGCGATGAGCCGGTGGATGGCGAGATTACGGTGCGCATCCATTTCCGGACGCAGTGAATCAGACAAACGTCATTCGTCAGTGGTCACGCGTCAATCGTCCACTCTTGCAGGTTTATCCAACAAGGGGAGACAAGCTTCGCAATGAATTGCCCCTGTCGCTTAACGCTTGGCGAATGTCGGTTGACGATTGGCGACTGACGGATGACCTGGGACACCGCGCTGTTCTATGCGATCAACGGCCTGGCCGGCCGATTCGAGTGGCTTGATGTCGCCATGCGATTCTGTGCGCACCCCAGTCCGGGCCTGCTCGGTCTGAGCGTCGCAGTCGTCCTGTGGGCATGGTGGTCATGGTGGGAGTCCTTGTTCGCCGTTCCAACCGTCGCATCGGCCGTGGGGATTGCCGATGCGATGGGTGCGCAACTCAAACACCTGGTCGAACGATTGCGACCCTGTGTCAGCCTGCCCGACGTGCATCTTCTCGGCGATTGCGGGCGGCTCTTCGGCTTTCCATCCAACCATGCGATCAATACCGCCGCCATGGCGGCCTTTCTCCACGCCCTCTATCCGAAAACCGGATGGATCAGTTGGCCGATTGTCTTCCTGGTGGGAGTGGCCCGAGTTTACACCGGCGTCCACTATCCGGGCGATGTGCTGGGAGGATGGCTGGTGGGCGGGATCATGGGAGCCGGCGCCGCGTTCTTGCTGCTTCGCTGGCATCGGTTTCGACCTGCGGCGCCGGTGAAGACAATCTCCACATCCGATCACTTGCGTCCCGGCGCGGAAGGGGACACACCGTTCATCGGTCCCGCTCACTGATCGGCGAGACTATCGGACAGTCGAGTGAATCATCCGCAAGTGTGGAAGCAGGGCCTGCATCCAGACCGTGGCCATTGTCTTGTTTCCTTTCCGATTCGGATGAATGCCGTCCCATGTCATTCCGGCATGGTCGAAGCCGGTGAACTGATCCACGGCCTCCACAGGTGAATCGGCAGTACCGACTCTGTCCGCCAGGGTCGCGATCGCGGCATTGAGTTCCAGCACGTGCGCCGGCCCCTCCGTTCCCATCGGGATGATCTGAGCGACCAGAATATGGACGTGCGGGTTGACGACGCGAAGCCGGTCGATGATCCTCGCCAAATCCCGGATCACGTCGGTGGGCGGCTGACCTTGCGCCAGGTCGTTAGTGCCGAGATGAATGAGCACAACGTCCGGCCGTGCCGAGCCGGCCCAGCCATCGAGGTGATCTGCGACTTCATCGGCCCTCCACCCGGGATGGCCTTCGTGGTCTGAGTCGAACTCCGGCGAATCGGCTGCCTCACCCCCGGTGCCGGTCATCGATCCGACGAAGTCCACGGTGAATCCCTCTCGCGTCAAGTCTTGCCATAAGTAATATCGGTAGCTGCCGAACCCGCTGGACGATTCCGTGATCGAGTCCCCCAGCGGCATGATGCGGATCAGGCCGAAAGTCGCCGGTGTGACCGCCGCTGCGAGCGGGCTCCTGGGGTTCGACGCCTCGTCGAAACCGGCCCCAACCACGAGCGCCGGCCCGATCGTACTGGTGTAGAGCACCAGGCTCCAGATCCCGGTTGCCAATCCTTCGAATGGACGCATGGACGTTGGAGTGTTCCCGATCAACTCACTCGCGCTGCCGGGGATGGTCTGCTCCGGCATGGATGCAGGCCAGCAACGCAGACCGACAGGCCTCTTGGTCATAGCCCCGACCGATGAGCACGATGGCATGCGGGGGTTCATCCAGCAGATGAAGCGGTTCCACCCGATTGACGCCGGGCGGCGCAAATTGAAACTCCTGGAGCGACGGATCGTCGGTAAACCGCAGGAATCCCTTGGCTCGTTCGAGTCCTGCCGGGAGCCCCGTCATCCACTCCATGAACCTGCCCCGATCCACCGGACCGGGCAGTCGTGCTGTGACGACCAGGGGATGATAGGCGGCGCGCGCTGTAGAGTGAGTCGAGGGCGGATCAGCGTCGAAGGTTACGTTTGGCGCAGGCTGATTCGATCGCGGCCGCTCGCGTGGTCGGAGCAGCTCGTCCAGATCGACACGGGCCTGGCTGGCTTCCCAAAGACGCGCGTCAGGATTGCGGGCGACAATGGCTCTGGAGGACGCTTTCCACAAGGTGCTGAGAAACAGATCGCGTTTGTTCAAGATGATGTCGTCGGCGCAGCGGAGCGAGTGGGCGATCACCGGATCGTTGTAGGCCTGTTCGGGGTCGGCCGCCGGCTGAAGCAGCGCGATGACCTGGCGCAGCGTCACGAACCGTGAGACAAAGGCGTCGGTGACGGCATCGATGACTTCCGTCGGATTGGCCATGCCGGAACATTCCAGCACGATGAGGTTGCACTGGTCCTCGGTGATCAACTGACCGATACCCCAGGCCAGGTCGTCCTTCGTATCGCAACAGACGCAGCCGCCGGCGAGATTCACCACCTGGCCGGCGATGGCGCCGGCGCGCGGCCCGTCGATGCTGATCTGGCCGGATTCGTTCATGACCACCCCGACATTGCGGCCCTGCTTCTTCCAATATTCCAACAGGCGCAGCAGCATCGTCGTCTTGCCTGTCCCCAACGGGCCGGTCAGCATGTAGAAGGGCACGGGAGAAATCTGGTTCACGTGGTCCTCATCCGGCACGGAGAATGAGACGCGGGCTGCTGTGTGCCGTCACGACAGTCTACACAATCGATGGGCTCAAGTGTAACGCTGGCACGGCCCCGGCAGGAGTTGATATGCTGCCGGTCTCCGGGGCGCAGCCGGCCAGCGAATCGTTCGGCCTTCCGGGGAGAAACCGACGGAGACCTCTATGAGCGAACCGACCATCATCTGTCCGACCTGCAAGACGGAAATCAAGCTCACGGAATCACTTGCGGCTCCGCTGATCGAATCCACCAAACGCGAATACGAGCAACGACTGGCCAAAAAGGACGCGGATGCGGCGAAACGCGAAGCGACCTTGAGAGAGCGAGAGGAGGCCCTCTCCAGGGCGCAGCAGACGATGGACGATCAAGTCGCAGAAAAGATGCGACTCGAACGGAACCGGATTGCCGTCGAGGAAGCCAAGAAGGCCAGGCAGGCATTGCAGACGGACCTTGACCAGAAAACCCGAGAACTTTCAGACATTCAAGTATTACTTCAACAACGAGATGCCAAGCTTGCGGAAGCGCAGCAAGCACAAGCCGATGTGATTCGAAAGCAGCGGGAGTTGGACGACGCCAAACGCGAGTTGGATCTCACGGTCGAAAAGCGCGTGCAGGAAGGATTGGTTGCCACGCGAGAGCAGGCGAAGAAGGAGGCGGAGGAGGCGTTGAAGCTGAAGGTGATGGAGAAGGAGCAGACCATCGCGTCGATGCAGAAACAAATCGAGGAGCTCAGGCGCAAGGCCGAACAGGGGTCGCAGCAACTCCAAGGGGAAGTCCAGGAAATGGAACTTGAGGCGTTGCTCGGCGCCACCTTCCCGCGCGATACGATCCAACCGATACCGAAAGGTGAACATGGCGGCGATGTGCTTCAGATCGTCATCGGTCCGCTCGGTCAATCCTGCGGGAGCATTCTCTGGGAATCCAAACGGACTAAAAATTGGAGCGACGGCTGGCTGGCCAAGTTGCGCGAGGATCAGCGGACGGCCAAGGCGGAACTCTCGGTGATGGTCAGTCAGGTGCTGCCCAAAGGAGTTGAGGCCTTTGACTTGGTGGACGGCGTCTGGGTGGTCCATCCGAGGGTCGTGCAGCCGGTCGCGATGGCGCTCCGGCAGAGGCTCATCGAGGTGGCGGCGGCCCGGCAGGCCTCCGAAGGTCAGCAGACCAAGATGGAGATGATCTACGACTATCTGACCGGACCGCGGTTTCGTCACCGGGTCGAGGCGATCGTCGAAGCCTTTTCAACCATGCGGGAAGATTTGGACAAGGAGAAGAAGGCGATCACCAAACAATGGGCCAAGCGCGAGGAACAGATCGAGCGGGTCATGCAGGCCACGGTCGGCATGTACGGCGATCTTCAGGGCATCGCGGGCAAATCATTGAAAGAGATCGAGGGACTGGAACTGACGGCCTTGAATCCGCCATCGAGCGAAAAGAACGATGTGACGGGGCAGTGATCGTCATCGACGAGAGAGCGCCAATCGTGATCCCATTCTGCGGTGTCGAGAGCGATAGCACATCCTAATCCACCTGGATTCGGTTCCTGTGACGCAGGCTCGCGCCATCGCGTCAGAGCCGAAGCGGAAGTCCAATCCAGGTTTCTTCCGTCCCAAACCATCGATAGCCCATTCTACTCATCGGTGCTTTGACTGAGTACCTTTGGCGGATAGTCAAGGCGTCGAGTCCTGCTCGTTCCTCATCGCATTGCGGCATCTCTTCCGATCATTTTACATGTATGTCGAGATGGATACTCGCCGTATCTGAACCGATATAGAAAATGTTGCTCCAGAGCTTTTCATGGAAGCGATCACCGCAGAGGTGTCTCAATATCTAAGTTCAACATCGATACGGGAAAAGAACCGATGCCATTTCCAGTGAGGGCATACAGGTCTTTTCGGCACTTTCTATGCAGGCATCGAACGGAAAGGATGCGATCGTGTCTCCTGCGAAGGACGTGATTCGCGAATGTCATCCATGCCACAGAGCGATCGGAAGGAACGTCCAATTGCGACCGTAACAACCACATCTACACGAATGGCCTCTCTACAGACCGTCTTGTGTCTCTTCGTGACATCGTGTCTGTGGCTTCCTCAGGGGGCGATGGCCTTCCCCGTGAGCGATGCCGCCTGGTCCAACACAGAGTGGGAGGCCCATTGTGAATCGGCCCGAACGAGCTATAACCCCAAGGCTGCGTTGACGAACGAGACGCTCACTCTGAGGGTCGATGACCGGCGGTTTCTCGACTTTCTGTATTGGGTGTGGGCCAACAAGATTACCGAACATCAAGTTGAACAGGTGGGAGGGACGGGATGGCCGGGGCCGACGGACGGCGTCATCTTTCACTGGGCGCCCGGATCTCGATGGGAAACGCACACCATCCTTTCGTTTGAGCATGCGATCCACCATGTGGCTGAAGAGCATCACTGGATGGACAACATGTTTCAGGATTTCTTCGGAAGGTTCGGACCCGTGCAGAGTGTCAACATTGCCGAACGGCTTTCTTTGACCACGCCGCCCACCTGAGAACAGTTTCTTCGCCATGTGGGCGGCCCTGAAAGTCCCTACTACCGATACGTGTTTCATCAGGAAAGTGTGATCGATCCTGAGCGTCGAACCGTGACGATGGTCGGAGGCCAAGGCGTGCTCTTTGAGTATTCATTTGAGCGCTATCTGAATGAGGTCAAGGAAGTGTTGACCGACTGCAAGAGCTATCAGTTTTTTGAACTCTATGACCTGTATGGGCCGGGGTTCGCTTCGAAAACAGGTTGGGCCGGGCAGCCGTTGAGCGTGAAATCAGCCATGATCTCGCCGCCGCATGCAGACAAGATGGATGGAGGAGATTGACCATGACCGAGCGGCGTGAATTGTGGACGCCGGTGAGAAGAGGTCCTGTACCCATGATGGAGATGGTCATCAACAGGGAGGAGGTGCGACCATGAAACGTTCTGTGGTTGTCGCCGTGGGAATGTGTGTGCTGGGACTCGGCATCAGCGGATTGTCTGACGCAGGGGATGAGGCTCCAGGATCGATGATTGTGGGACAGGTGACGTGGGTGAATCCCGATGGGTCGTTTGGCGTTGGCGTTGGAAGGCAGGATGCCAACAGCCAGGTCCGTGGAAGGAACGTTCGCGATTGGGTCAATCCGGACGGTTCTCGTGGAACAGCGGACGAGTCGGATCGTGGACCGTCACTGGCCGGCAGTTCGCGTTGGATGAATCCGGATGGAGTCGGCGGAGCAATCACTGCGGACATCAATAGTGATGAACCTCGTCGTTCGGTTGCCGTTGCTGCGGGCGAATGATAGGGGGCTTCTCCGTCCCCGGTCGTCTTGAGATCATCCGAGCCAGCTCTTCCGAGCCGATTCCCTCGTGCAGTCGGCAGAATGTTCCCTCACTGATGCACGTGCAGGGGTTCGGTGGCGTGGTCGGTGGTGAGGTGGCGGAGGTTGCAGTGTCTGTCCATCCCGTGGCCGCACTGCGTTTCCATTTGGATCGTGAGGTGTTGGATGCCGAACTCGGCAGCCACCTTACGGCGGATGGTGTGGAGCAGCTCGTTGGTGAGGGTGGAATCGTCGCCTTCCACCATGACGTGACAGGTCAGCATCACGAGGCGCGGCTCGACGGCCCAGATATGCAGATCGTGCACGTTCTTCACGCCCGGGACCTGTTCGATCGCCTCGACTACGTGCGCCGTTTTGATGCCGGGCGGCGTTGACTCCAGCAGCACCTCCATCGATTCGCGAAGAATCGGCCAGGCTCCCCGCACGATCACCACGACCACCAGCAGGCTGACGATCGGGTCGAGCACGGTCCAGCCCGTCACGAGAATGGCCGCACCGCTGGCCACCACGCCGAGTGAGATCCACGCGTCTCCCAACATGTGCCAGAAGGCGCCCCGGATGTTCAGGTCCTCCTCCGCTCCGCGCCGCAGCAGCAAGGCGATGGTCAAATTGGCGACGAACGACAGGAAGGCGACCCCCATGACCCAACCGCCCTGGACCGGCACGGGTGTGAAGATGCGGTTGGCGGCCAAGGCCGCGATCGCCAGCGCGGTCAGCAGCAACACGGCCGAGCTGACGAAGGCGGAGATAATGCCGGCCCGGTGATAGCCGAACGTGCGAGACTCCGTCGCGGGTCGCGCGGCCAGGAGGTGGGCATAGAGCGCGAGAAAGAGCGAGCCCTGGTCGATGAGGTTGTGGCTCGCATCGCTCATCAAGCCCATGCTGTCGAGCCACCAGCCGGCGGCAAACTCGGCCAGAATGACGACGGCGTTGAGACCGAGCGAGAGAGACAGGCGTTGCCTGAGTTCCGAATAGGGCGGGTGCGACGTCGTCATCATACGTAGTGTCGCATGAGCGGCCTTTCGGAGCAAGGAACGGACGCCTCCGGCCCGTCTCTGGTTGGGACGCTCGGATCTTCGCTCATGGTGCCGCGGTCGGCGCGAACTCCAGGAAGTACTGCTTCGGCAGAAAATCGTGTTCCTTGATCAGCCGGTAGCCGGCCTTCGCCATATCGTCGAGGACCGTCTCGCGCGGGACCAGATGGCGTTTGGAAAAGCCAAGATCGCCGGAACGTTCACCAGGATAGAAGTCCACAATCGCGATCCGGCCGCCCGGCTTCAGCGCCGATCGCAATCCGGCAAAATAGTTGCCGCGATGATCCAGGTGATGAACGGTGTTGCAGACGAAGATCAAATCGACGGACTCGACCGGCAGTTTGGGATTGTCCGGTTCTGCCAGAATGAACTCGGCATTGAATGCCGCGCGCATGCGCTCGACGCTCTGTTTCGCAGACTCCAGCATCTCCGGCTCGACATCCACGGCGTAGACCTTCCCGGTTTGGGCGACGGCCTCCGCGAACCGTCTCGTGAAGTAGCCGGAGCCGGACCCGATATCCGCGACGGCCATGCCGGGCCTGAGTCTCAGCGCCTCGATCACCTGAGCTGGCTTTTGATAGGCATCGCGTTCGGGTCGCTCCAGGTTTTCGAGGTACTCCTTGATGTCGCGCGGTTGATCCCGTTGATGCCCATGCTGGGCCAACGCGCCGGTTGACAGGAAGCCGACGGCAACGGCGAGTAGGCCGATCAGAACCACTGAGTCGGTTGTGCGGCGTGTGCGCATAGGGTCCCTCCTCTCTCTCCTCTGCGATTGTGCCCAACGTCCCGCCGACGGTTAAGCCGCATTATTCGTGACGGTTCGTGACGAAACCGCCAAGACGCCACGTGAAGCAAGCCTGCCCGCTTGGATGCGAGAACCCGGCATCCAAGCTCGTCGCAACGGCGTATCGGCCTGCCAGTCGGCAGACAGGCGGTTACAGGAGAAGCGATCGGTTACAGGAAGAGCGATCATGATTCATCCGGGTTAAGCGAGGTCATCGGGGGCGGATTCATCGGTTGGTCACAGCATCGGTGGAATTCAGGCACAAGGCCTGAACGATCTCTCCGGGAGATTCCAGCAGGCGAGTCGCGCCCATTGCCAGCACCGATGCCGCAAACGACGGTTTTTCATCCGGGGCTTTCGGCCAGGCTGCCGCCCAGAAGGTCATGCCGATCGCCCGCGCGGCCTCGGCGTCGACGAGGGAATCTCCGATATAGAGGGTCTCGGCGATGTCTCGTCCGAGGAGATTCAGCGCTCTCAACAAACCTTCCGGGTCCGGCTTGGGGGTGGCAATGTCGCTTTCGGTGACGACCACGTCGAACGGGGGAAGCCCTGCTCGGGGCCCGGTGATCGTCCAGGCCTCGCGGCTTTTGCCGGTGACGATCCCCAAGGCATAGCGATGCGCGCGCAATTCCCGCAGCATGTCCACGACACCGTCGTAGGGGCCGCTGAAATGCGAGCCGTGCAGCGACCGGTAGCGCGCGAGAAATAACTCGAACGCATTGAGACGGGCGGCCGGACCGAGGAGATTGTGGAGGAGCCAGGTTTCCGACCGGGGCCGGCGGCCGAGCAATTCCAGCGTTTCCGACCGGTCAAAGGGGCGGCCGTAGCATTCCTCGAAGGTCTGTGTATAGGCCTCCATGTAGAGCCGCCACGAGTCGATCAGCGTGCCGTCGAGATCGAAGAGCACGCAGGTGATCATGCGGGCATGCCCTGGACGGAGCGCGAGTCGGCCAGAATAGCCTTCAATTCGTCGCCGGAAATGACTTCCTTGGAGAGGAGGACTTGTGCGGCCTTCCGCAACGTCGGCTCGTCCCGGTGGAGCACGGCGCGGGCCCGCTCGAATTCGGCGTCGATGATCTCCCGCACTTCGCAATCGATCTCACGGGAGGTTTCCTCGCTGTAATCGCCCTGGGGTGTCCGGCCGGTCTGGAGGAACAGGGGTTGTCTCGCTGTTTCAAAGCTGACCTGGCCCAACTTGTCGCTCATCCCGTAGGACTTCACCATGCTCTTGGCGATGTCCGTAGCCTTGAGGAGATCGTCCTGGGCGCCGGTGGAGACTTCCTGATAGACGAGCTCTTCTGCGGCGCGGCCTCCCAGCAGCACGGCGATCTTGTCCTTGAGCTCGCTCTTGGTCATGAGAAAACGGTCTTCGGTCGGCAATTGCATCGTGTAGCCGAGGGCGGCGATGCCGCGCGGGATGATCGAGATCTTGTGAACGCTATCGGCGCCTGGAATCGAAAGCGCCACGAGCGCATGGCCGACCTCGTGGTGCGCCACCCGCTCCTTTTCCATCTTGTTCAACACGCGGTTCTTTTTTTCGAGACCGGCGATGACGCGTTCGACGGCCTCCTGCAGTTCGGCCAGTTCGACGACATCCTTGTTGCGGCGCACAGCCAGCAGAGCCGCCTCGTTGAGGATATTCGCCAGATCTGCGCCGACGAATCCGGGCGTCATGGCGGCGATCACGTCGAGGTCCTGCTCGGACTTGAGACGGATCTGGCGTGCGTGCACCTTCAAAATCGCGAGCCGCCCGATCTTATCCGGACGGTCCACCAACACTTGCCGGTCGAAGCGGCCGGCTCGAAGCAGGGCCGGGTCCAGGATTTCCGGCCGGTTGGTCGCGGCCATAAGGATGACGCCGACCCGTGAATCGAATCCGTCCATCTCGACCAAGAGCTGATTCAGTGTCTGTTCGCGCTCTTCGTGCGCCATCGGGCCGATCCCGCGCGCCTTGCCGAGGGCGTCCAGCTCGTCGATGAAAATAATGCAGGGAGCCCGCTTCTTGGCCTGCTCGAACAGATCCCGGACGCGGGCGGCCCCCACGCCGACGAACATTTCGACGAACTCCGAGCCGCTGATGGAGAAGAACGGTACCGCCGCCTCGCCGGCCACGGCCTTGGCGAGCAAGGTCTTGCCGGTCCCCGGCGGGCCGACGAGCAGAATGCCTTTAGGGATCTTGCCGCCGAGGCGCTGAAACTTTTCCGGCGTTTTCAAAAACTCGATGACTTCCTGCAATTCCTGTTTGGCTTCGTCTACGCCGGCCACGTCGGCGAAGCTGACCTTGACCTCCCGTTCCATGTAGATCTTGGCTTTGCTCTGGCCGACGGTCATGAAGCTCCCTTGGCCCTGACCCATCCGGCGGAGAATCAGCCACCAGAGCCCAACGAACACGAGCGCAGGGATGACCCAGGAGAGGATGTCTCGCCAGAAGGTACTCTCGATCACGCCCGTCACGGTCACGTGGTGCTGTTCGAGGTCTTCCAGGAGACGCGGATCCTCCACCCTGATCGTCTTGAAGAGATCGCTGCCGTCGCCGAGCGCCCCCTCTTTGGCCCGGCCATGGATGAGCGCCTGGGAAATGGCCGCTTCAAGAATCTTGTCCTCCGCCACCGCTTTCTTGAACTCGGTATAGGCCAGCTCCTTGGGGCCGATGAGCGGTGTGATGAAGGTTTGAATCAGCAGCATCAACCAGATGGCGATGAAGACGTACCAGATCGAGAATTGCCGTTGTTTGGGATCCATCGGGATTCCCTTCCTTGTTCGATGCGGGCGATGCGGCTTATCGGCGTGGCGGGCGAAGCCGTTCCGACAGCACCGGAAACTTGGCTTCGCCCACGGCCATGTTCCCATCGGTCGCATGGACGGCCACGACCCGCAGCATCAGGCCATCCGGCGCGTCCTTGGGAGTAGGGACGAAGAAGGACGACTCGAAGAGTCCCTTCTCGCCGGAATAAAACATCTGGAGCCGTTCGGTCACCTGGTTGCCGACCACCACTTCCCCGTAGATGTGCACCTGGCGCGAATCCCAGTCTCCGTGGGGCCGGACCGGAGTTCCGGCGAGCGTTCGGACGGACACGCGCAGCGGTTGATCCTCATTCGCGATCAAGGAGTCTCCCGCTTTGGGTTCCATGATCTGCACGATGTAGCCGTAGAGTTGCAAGACGATCCCGTCGCCCGTCATGTGTTGACCGGGAATCAGCCAGACCGTCTCTGAGACCCGTTGCAAAGCGGCCGGGTAGGAGAGCGGACCCTCTGCCGTAATCTCGACCTGGGTAGGGTGGGTCAGGTACAGGGTGGTCGAGTAGGAGGCGGACGGGCTGGTGCTAAAGAGCGGCTCCCGCATGTAGTGCGGCGTGCGCATGATTTGGTTTTGATCCCCGGCCTCGCCCTGTTGCAATCCGGACGCGAGGATTCGGCCCGTGGCGAGGTCGGTGATGGTGACCCGAGCCCCTCCCACCTCCCGTCCAAGCACGAGCGATCCGTGTCCGACCACCCGAACGGTCACATTCGTGGCGAGGGCTTCGTTCAGAGGCTGGTCGCTGGGAGGCGTCCCTTGAGCAAAGGCCTGAGGGGGATGAACGAGCCAGAGAACGAGCACGCTCCAGAAACAGACGATCCAATGTCGGCCGGCGCTCATTTGACCTTCGTGCCTGGCTCCACGTCTTCGACGATGCCGACGAGTCCCTTCACCTCCGCATCGCCCGCCGCCAAGACCATCCCCTGTGACTCGATGCCCATGAGCTTGGCCGGCTTGAGGTTGGCGACGATCACGATCGTGCGGCCGACCAGTTGCTCCGGCTCATATTTCTTGCCGATGCCCGCGACAATCTGACGCTGCTCGGACCCGAGATCCACCTGGAGCTTGATGAGCTTTTCGGAACGGGGCACCCGCTCGGCCGTGAGGACCTTGGCGGTCTTGAGCTGGATCTTCATGAACTCGTCGATGGTGATCTGCGGCGGGGCCGTGGACATTGCGGTTGAAGGCGCAGCGGCGGCCGGCTGAGCTGCCGGCGTGGTCGGTGCGGGTGCTGGTGTCGATGAATCGGTCACGGGCTTGGCTCCTCGTATAGGCTGGTCGATTTTCGGAAACAGCGTGCTTCCCTTGGCAATCGTGTGACCCGGGAGGTCGTCCCAATCGAGTGCGGCGTCAGGAAGACAGTCAGAAGGCTTCAGGGCAACTCCGATCTGTTTGAGGATTTCATCCCCTTTGGTTGGCATGAAGGGGACGAGAATCAGACCCAGAGTTTTCAATGTGGCGGCAAGGTGAAAGAGCACTTCGTCGAGATGGGTTTTCGCATCGGGTTGTTTAGCCAACT